>JBMOEQ010000033.1:0-19578 GCA_049314655.1 Ferruginibacter sp.
AATCTACACCAATACTAACGGTACTTACATCGGCATTAGCAGGCAGTTTTTTGGTGAATTTTACCAAATTGGTATCAACACCCGAAGCCAATAAAAAATTAGATTGCTGTTGTATAAAAAGCTTACCCGATTGTTTAGAAGAAAATACATACTGTACCCCAAGCTGGGTATTCAATTGAATAAAACTACTGTCTTTCTTGAACATAGAAAAAGCGCCATCAATTCCAAAAGCCGAATGAAATAAATAGGGATGTTGGTAGCCAATATTTAAGCGTGGCGATTTCAATTGTAACTGCTGCCAATTCAGCAATATGGTTTCTCCATTACCTAATGCATTCTTTAAATTAAAATTCACATCGCCAGTGAGTTGAAGTTTATTGGATAAATTATTCTCGGGTAAAAATCCAATCAATACATTTATCTGACTACTGCGTTTGGGTTCTAAAAATAAATCTAGAATTGAACCTGTACCTAACATCAATAATTCGGCCGGTTGTTGTTCTCTCAGAAAGGGCAATTCGGTTAATCTTTTACTCACCTTTTCTAATTTATCTTTATGGTAAACGCTCCCCTTCATGATACCCAAATAGCGTTGCATAAAATGATTCGAAATTTTTACTTTCCCTTTTATTCGAATGCTATCAATATGGTATATTGGCCCTGTATTGGCTTTTAGAATTGCATCCAAAACATCTTCATGCATTTGAATACTATCTAATTTTACAGCAGCAAATGGATATCCATTATTGGCGTAATAATTTAATAATTGCTGTTTCTTGAATTCAATTTCGGCAAAATTAACCGGTTTGTTTTGGTACCGAGAAGGCACTAAACCTACCGCATCTAACGCATTATTATCAATACTATCTGTTTTAAAATTTCCCCACTTGTACAATTGGCCAGAATACAATTGAATGCTTGCATGATCGGAAAAATAGAACACACTGTCAACCGAAGCGCCAATAAAACCACGAGATTGTAGTAAGGCAGGAAGTTCCTTGATATACAAAACACAAGCAGCTTGATTGGTAAACCTATCTTTCAATTGCAATATCCGCTCATTAAAGCTACTATCTTTGCTAACATGAAGGATGTGCAGCAGATACGCTTTATCGTTAGATGATTGTGCCATACTCTTCATAACCCCTGCAAATAAAATAATCATTGCAAAAAGGGAAAAGGGTATTTTTAAATATGCCGGTAATCGTATCACGCTTTCAAAACTAACAGGTAAAATTGTAAAACTAAAATCTTTGTCAGGACTTTATATACATATCCCCTTTTGCAGAAAAGCCTGCCACTATTGTAATTTTCATTTTTCTACTACTTTACAGTTGAAAGATGAAATGGTAGCAGCCCTTTTAAAAGAAATTGAGCTATTGCCGTTAGATACCCAATTAGCCAAGCCCATATTAAACACCGTTTATTTTGGGGGAGGCACACCTAGCCTCTTATCGGCCTCTGCATTAAAAAGTATATTAGAAAAAGTAACTACACGATTTGAAGTGAATGCCGGCGCCGAAATTACACTCGAAGCCAACCCAGATGACATTTCAGCCGATCAATTACAAGCTTGGCGAAAAATAGGCATCAATCGTTTAAGTGTAGGCATTCAAAGCTTTGATGAAACGGAGTTGCGTTGGATGAATAGGGCCCATAGTGCAGCAGAAGCATTAGCAGTTTTAAGTTTAATTCCTGAAAATGGGTTTACCAATTATTCTATAGATTTAATTTATGGATCGCCTTTGTTGAGCGATGAACAATGGGCAAAAAATGTAGCCATTGCCATTGAACATAAAGTGCCCCATATTTCTTGTTATGCATTAACCGTAGAACCCGGCACTGCCTTAAAAAAAATGATTGAATTGAAAAAGAAGCAACCGGTTGTTCAAGAAAAACAAGCGAATCATTTTACCGCATTAATGCATTGGATGAAAGTTGCCGGATATGAACATTATGAGATCAGCAATTTTGCGTTACCCAATCAACGCAGCCAACACAATAGCAGTTATTGGCAAGGAAAACCCTACTGGGGTATTGGGCCATCTGCCCATTCTTTTAATGGAAGCTCGCGCCAATGGAATATCGCTCAAAATGCAGCTTATATCAATTCCATTAAAGCCGGCAAAATTCCATTTGAAATCGAGCACCTTACTCCAACGCAGCAAATCAATGAGTACATTATGACAGCCATTCGTACGTTGGAAGGCATTGATTTAAATACAATAGAAAATCGTTTTGGGAAAAAATACCGTTTAGAATTAGAAACCCATTCCACAAAATATATACAATCGAAACAATTGGATAAAACAAACCATCAATTGATTTTATCCAATGAAGGAAGGTTGTTTGCAGATGGCATTGCTGCAGATTTATTTTTTGAATAGGCGGAATAATTTACAAAATACAACCTTGCTATTATACCAATGATTTTTCTATTTGACTAAATCCTTCTTCGGCAGATAAGCCTTCCCATAAGATACGATATACTGTTTCGGCAATAGGCATTTCTGCTTTAATGGATTGATTGATGTGAAACATACATTTGCTGGCATTATATCCTTCGGCAACCATACTCATTTCTAACTGTGCCGACTGAACGCTATACCCTTTACCAATCATATTTCCAAAACTTCTGTTTCGGCTAAATAAAGAATAACAGGTAACCAATAAATCGCCCAAATAAACCGATGCAGCATAGTTGGTGGTTTGATTAGGCGTAGTAATATGTATCATGCCCTCATGTTCAATTTGGTGATCTATTGAACCTACTTCTAAATTTTTAATCCCCACTTTTCTTAAAAAAACGGCCATTTCATCTGCACTATTGGCAATGAGTACACTTAAAAAATTATCGCCATAATCTAATCCATGTGCCATACCGGCACCTACTGCATAAATATTTTTTAATACAGCTGCATATTGAACGCCATAGATATCGGTATTTTCAAGTGTATTTAAGTATTCGGTTTTAAATGCTGCTGCAATTTCATGTGTTACTTCTTGCTGGATACCGGTAAAAGTGAGGTAAGATAATTTTTCTGCAGCTACTTCTTCAGCATGACAAGGCCCCAGTACAGTAAAATAATCTTCTAATGGAAAATCAAATTCTTGTTTCAAAAAATCATTCAACAAAAGATTTTGTTCGGGTAAGATTCCTTTAACCGCGCTTACAATTTTTTTTCCTTTGAAAATATTGCGGTCTAATGACAATAAAGTTTCTGCAACAAATGCCGATGGTATTGCAATAACAATGCAATCTGCATGTTCAATAACTTCTGATGGATTAACTGTTAATTGCAGTTTACTGGTATCGAAGTATGCTTTACTAAGATATTTTGGATTGTGCCTCCTCGACATCATTTGTCGAATAGCCGATTCGCTTCTATTCCACCAATAAATTGATTGGCCATTATCCGTTAATATTTTAGCTAATGCTGTTCCCCAGCTACCGCTTCCTAATATTCCAAAATTCATCTTGTACAGTTAAATATTGAGCAATGGTTATTTGTTGGAAAATCAAATTTAGGAATGTTTTCGAGGCTTAGAGAAAGAAAAATTGAATTCGAAAAAATAAAGTGAAGTTGCCTGCAAATAAAATAGAAAAATTGAAAAGCATTTAAAGGCCAAGTTTATCAACCGCCAATTGTGCGGCAATTTGACTGGCATCTTTTTTATTAAAGCCTTTTCCTTCGGCTACTAATTCTCCATCAACCGTGGCGCCAATTGTAAATAAACGTCTGCCATTTTCAACCTTTTCATTTAAGGTTTCAAATTCTAAACTTTTGCCATTTTTATTGGCCCATCCGTAAAGTTTATTCTTGATATTGATTTCAATATTTTCTAAATCATCCATAAACATATGTGTAGAAATGATGTATTTTTCTACCCATTTTTGAGTGCGGTTATACCCTTTATCTAAGTATACAGCACCAATCAATGCTTCTAATGTGTTACCAAAAATTTGAGAAATCTTTAAAGAGTTATCGTGTTTATTATAAATGGTAATTCTTTTTAACCCCATTTTAATACCGATATCATTCAACTGCTGGCGGTTTACCATTTTACTCCGCATTTCGGTAAGAAATCCTTCGCCTTTGTAAGGATACTTCATAAAAAGATAATTGGCAACAATGGAGCTTAAAATGGCATCGCCTAAAAATTCGAGGCGTTCGTTGTTTTCATCGGCACCCTCCCTTACTGAACGGTGGCTAAGTGCAGTACGATAAAGATTAATATCACCCGGCGAAAATCCCAATACATTGGAAAGTTGTTTAGTAAATTCCTTTTGCTTTGAATTACCCGAGAATAAATTTTTAAATAGTTGCAAACCTTTGAAAGATAATTACAAGATGAAATTAATACTTATTGTTCCAATAAAAAAATGGAGTTGATATTATGCTAGTATACCATAATATCCATTCCCTATTTTAATGGAATAAAAACTGATAACGTAAAACTGTGCTGAAAAATTATGAACCGGTGTATTTCTTTACAATAACGGAAGCATTGTGTCCACCAAAACCAAATGTATTGCTTAGAGCAGCATTTACAGTGCGGTGTTGTGCTTTGTTAAATGTAAAATTAAGTTTACCATCTAATTCCGGATCATCGGTAAAATGATTGATGGTTGGAGGAACCACATCTTTTACTACAGCCATGATACAAGCTAAAGCCTCTAGAGCACCTGCAGCACCTAGGCAATGGCCTGTCATACTTTTAGTAGAACTGATATTTAAGTTGTAGGCATGGTCACCAAAAACATTAAGGATGGCTTTTGTTTCGGCGATATCACCTAAAGGCGTAGACGTACCATGAACATTGATATAATCAACCTGTTCGGGTTGTAAACCGGCATCTTTTAAAGCTACCCGCATTACATTTTGAGCACCTAAGCCCTCTGGATGAGGTGCGGTTATATGGTGTGCATCGGCAGTAGCGCCACCACCTGCAATTTCGCAATATATGTTTGCGCCACGTGCTAAAGCGTGTTCTAAACTTTCTAAAACCAACGCTCCGGAACCTTCTCCCATTACAAATCCATCTCTTTCTTTATCGAAAGGACGGCTAGCGGATTGCGGATCATCATTTCTTTCACTCAATGCTTTCATCGCATTAAATCCTCCTAAACCGGCAGCACTAACTACAGCTTCACTTCCACCCGTAATGATAATATCGGCTTTACCCAAACGAATGGTATCGAAAGCATCAATAATAGCATTGGTAGAAGAAGCACAAGCACTTACTACTGCATAGTTTGGTCCTCTAAATCCATGCCGCATAGAAATTTGTCCGGCAGCAATATCGAGAATCATTTTGGGAATAAAAAAAGGATTGAAACGTGGTGTTCCATCACCAGAAGCGAAATTGATGACTTCTTCTTGAAAAGTGATAAGCCCTCCGATTCCACTTGCAAAAATTACGCCTACACGATCAACATCTACATTGTCTTTAGAGATTCCGGCATCATTAATTGCCTCATCGCTTGCAATCAATGCAAATTGTGTAAAACGATCGATTTTACGTGCTTCTTTTCTGTCTAAGTAAGCAGTGGGATCAAAGTCTTTAACCTCACAGGCAAACCTAGTTTTGAACTTAGAAGCGTCAAATTGTTTGATGAAATCGCAACCATTTTGTCCATTTTCTAAGCCATGCCAATAATCGGCGACGGTTTTACCTAACGGAGTAAGGGCGCCTAATCCGGTAACAACAACTCTCTTTAATTCCATAAAGTTTGCCTGTGATGATTAAAACAGATGATTAAATTACTTGGCGTGTTCTTCCAAGTAAGTTACAGCTTGACCAACGGTAGTGATGGTTTCGGCTTGTTCATCAGGAATAGAAATATTAAATTCTTTTTCAAATTCCATGATTAACTCAACGGTGTCGAGGCTATCGGCACCTAAATCATTAGTGAAGGAAGCTTCAGGAGTAACCTCCGCTTCATCAACACCTAATTTGTCAACAATGATTTTTTTTACTCTTGTTGCAATGTCTGACATGATAGTAGTATTTAGTTTAACAGTTGCAAAAATATACTTTTTGAGATAATAACAAAGAAATACTCAAACGAGTAAAATAAGGTGTGCATAAACTTTAATAAATTGGTGCAAAGATTTGCCTATCAAGCAGTACAAAACTTTCCTTTTGGAGTAGCTCAATTCTTTGAAAACACATTTAATGGATTGTAATGTATAAATGGTCGCTTTTAAAAAATGGTAGAAATGGATCCTCTTTTTAATAGAAAAATTTGTACCTTGTAATTCAATAATCCATTCATTACTATATCATTAACTGCTATGGCCATCAAACAAATTGCACATGGATCGAAAGATTACCAGAAAATGGTAGAGTTGAGAAATGAAATCTTAAGAAAGCCATTGGGACTGCATTTCAGTGCCGAAGATCTTGCCAAAGAAAAAGAAGATATTTTAATAGGCTCTTTTGATGATGATGAAATTTTAGGTTGTTGCTTACTTACACAATTAGATAAAAACACCATTAAACTTCGCCAAATGGCGGTTCAAAACAGGCTACAAGGCAAAGGTGTTGGCGAACTTATTCTAAATTTTGCCGAAAATATTGCTCGAGATAAGGGATACAAAATATTAATGATGCATGCAAGAGATGCTGCTCAAGGCTTTTATGAAAAATGTGGATATACTGTAAAAGGACCGGGATTTATAGAAGTTAATATTCCACATCATATTATGGAAAAGAAACTTCGATAACACCATTTCGCTTTCTATTCAATTTTTTCTTTCTTTTCAATCTGGCTAAAGCTGTAATTCCCTGCTTTAAATTTTTTCTGTCTTAAAAAATCCCCCTTTTTTCCATCTTTTATACTGTTTTCCAATAAATATTCCATTTTCAGGAAAAATCAACCTTGATTTAATATTTATATGTATTGAAAATCAATCAATTAAGTAGTTGGCATAGAAGTAGACTATTAAATAGTAAGAAAAATTACCTCTAAGCAAAAAAACTACCATGAAAAAATTCTACTCTTTACTATTCGTTCTTATCTCCCTCTCTACTGTATTCTCTTCAAATGCACAAACGCCAATTACCGGTGTAGTAAGCAGCAGATCAAATGCAACTAGCGGTTATAGCTACACCAATAATGGTGCATTGAATAGCAGTTTTAATGCTACCAGTCACAACTATAGCTTTGGAACTGCCACCACAGCTCAAAACAATGCTTTACGTTTAAATGCCATTACAATTGGAACAGAGCAATACCAGTATTTACAAAATGCCCTTTCTGAAGTAAAAATCAGAAGAGTAAATAACACTGTGGTTTCCGGCAAACGTTCTTTAGTTTGGGTTGAAAAGAAAGCCAATGCTGCAGCCAATGCAGTTGCCGTTGTTAATGCTTACAACGACAATATGGAAATGGTTTTTGATGGCAACAACCTAAATCAAGGAACTGATAATTTATTTGCAAACCAAGGCGATGGTAATGGTAACAACAACAATATTGAAAGATTAGATGTGGTTTTCCGTGGTGGAGTTAGTACCTCAGTAAATACAAAAACTGGATTTACTTTATTTGAAAGAGGAGATGATAATGCACATGATCCATTTGTTATTGCGGCTATTACAGCAATTGACATCAATGGTAATGCAACGGCTTATGGCAATCCAGTTAGAGTAGCTTCAAACCAATACGGTAATATAGCCAACAGCACAATTGACTATTATGTAATGCGCCGCGATTCAGTTACCGAATCTAATTTAAGAATGAGCACTTCAGGTACCCAAAAAATTGGTGGCGTGTTTGTTTCATTTAGTGCATTAGGCGTAAATAATGCTCAACAGATTTATGGCTATTCCATTTTTGCTTACGATTTACCAACAAACGCTACAGCAGCCAATTTGGTAAACTATAATAACAGTACTTATTTTCCTAAAACAACCGGCTCTGCAACACAAGAAGGTGGTATAGATTTAATTGCCGTTACTGGTGTAATGACCGCCATCAACAATGTAATTTTACCTCCAGTAGCAGAAAATATTGTTATGCCTGTGATGTATAATAATGGCGGAATCAAATCTATTTTACCATTGATTGCAAATGCTTCAGTAGGTTCAATTGCAGGATATACCATTCACAGTATACCTACAGCAGCACAAGGAATTTTATATGTATGCAACGGAAGTAACTGTACACCAGTAACAGCCGGACAAGTGCTTACACCTGCACAAATCAATCAATTGTCTTTTACACCCAATACCAGTTTTACAGGTACAGTATTATTTTACTACAGCGCATTTGACACTTACGCACAAACATCAAATGTTGCTACTTATATGATTCCGGTTACTGCAGTTGCCCCCGGCCCATTACCCATAAAATTGAATGTATTCACCGGTAAAATTCAAGATAAAAAAGCCATTTTAAATTGGCAAACCGAACAAGAAATCAATGCTAGTCATTTTGAACTTCAACGCAGTAAAGATGGCAATAATTTTGAAACCATTGCTACCCCTACTGCTAATGGCAACAGCTCAACTATTAGCAATTATCAAGAAACAGATGATTTGTTTTTCTATACAGCAACCACCGTTTACTATCGTTTGAAAATGGTTGACATTGATGGAAGCGCTAAATTTTCGGCTATTGTAGTTTTGAAATTAAATGCAGCTCAACCAACACAAACTTTAAGTGCATTTCCTAATCCATTTAAAGGTCAGCTTAATGCTACTTATATCAGTGAAAAAGAGGGCACTGTTCAAATGATGATTAAAGCAATGGATGGCAAAACCATTCAATCTTCTTCTGTATTGGTTAGAAAAGGCATAAACACCATTGCCGTTCAATCGGTTAATCAACTTACTGCCGGTACCTATTGCTTAACGATTGTGGGCAATAACCAAATCACTACTTTAAAGTTGGTGAAACAATAATCAAAAAATGTAAAACCATCATAAAAGGGGCTGCTTCAATGCGGCCCCTATACTTTTTTATAGAATAAAATTATTTGTACCCTTAACCCTTTTTGATATTTGTGCGCATTAACTTACGAGCTTCATGTGCGTCATCTCCCGGAAACGCATCTTTGGGAAGGATAAAAAAAGAACGACTGCTAAAATAGAGATGAAAAAAATGTGGACTTTCAATCATACTTTCAAATTGTGTCCAATTCCAATGTTGACTTCCCCGATCATTTTCAAGCAAAATACCATTATCATTTAATGTAGCACTTAATTGCTCTTTAAAAGTTGCCGTTTTTTTATATATAGCCATTGGTAAGAAATACCAAAATGCCAACATTAAAGCAAACCATAAAACCGAACTGATTAAAAAAGCTAATGGATCTATCTTTCTCATAAAAAACAGCGCCGCAGATACAATAGCAAATACGTTTACCAATACCATCATAAAACGTATTTCTTTACGTGTAATAAAGTGATAGCGCAAAGCTTGTATTACTTTGCCTTTGTGATAAGTAAATAATTGAGACGTCATGCCGCAAATATACCCACATTAACCCTTCTGTAAAAAAGGAAGTGAAATTTTAGTCGCAAATTGGCAATGCTACACCACCCCCATCGGCAGGCATACCACCGATTAATTTATTTCTTAAAGCAACAATTTGAAAATGGATGCGTGTGTTGGCGGCTCTATTTTCGGGAGTAAGATTATCTGCCACAGGTTTATTACTACCAAAACCTACCGGCAAAACCCTTGTACAACTGATGCCATTATTGATGAGCCAATTGCAAACCGCAACAGCTCTTTGTTGACTTAATTCCTGAGAAGCAGAAGCACCGCCAGAAACATGCCCTTCTACCCTTATCAAAGTAATACTTTCTTTATCGTTTAAAAACTGTTTAATTTCTGCTAAAGCTTTTTCACTTTCGGAAAGCAAAGTGGCAGTACCGGTTGCAAATTTTACTTCAACGGAAGTTACCAAATGCCCATTTTCATTTTTAACTTGAGCCCATAAAAATTGTATACTCAAAAGCGCAAGTATTGTAAATAATATTTTTTTCATAAACTATTGATTTCAATTATTCAGAAAATGTGGTGATACATTTTGCAATTGTCCAAACACCTTTTTCTTTTGTTAATTCAATTATATCCTTATCTGATTCTTTATCACTTTCTAAATGATAAATGTACACTATAGCGGTATTTTTATCTATATTAATTTTCCAACGCCGCTTTTTATTTAAAATTTCCGGAACTACATATTGCGGTTCTTCTTGTGTATTGGTAAATCGATCATAATCAAATCCTATGGCTATTTCCTCTTCTGGAGATTGATCAAATTGTTTTTGTGCATTTTTAAAATACTGGCGTTCATTTTCAATAAATGCATTGCCCAATTGTGGTACATTTTTTTTAATAAAAGCAAAATACAATTGCACTTGTTTCCAATCTATGGTATAGGGTGGCGCATCTCCTTTTTTAGGCCGATATAATTTAAATGCATTTATTTTTTTCCAATGCACATTGTACCACTGATAAAAATGAGTAATGGTTGTTTTAATTGCAGTTTGATCTTTTGAAGAAGTTTGTGCCCATAAAGGTTGTTTTAAAACCATGCACAGTATGATAAGCAAAACAATCTTTCGCATACATTTTTTTAATGAAGTTCTCAGATTAAACAATACCATCATCTACCCAATAACCCTGAGTTTTATTTTTTAGGAGATTTTAACGCCTTTTCATTGATACTCCATTCGCCTAACTTTTCGCCCTTAATACCATAAAATTCTGTTTTTAAAACACGATCACCTCTTTTTCCAGAAACACTAATTTGCCCGAAGTTTTGTAATTGATCAATACCCAATATGCGAGCAGGATTATTTTTTTCAATGCCGCTAAAACTATGTGTACCGCTGGTATAAGGCGAAACGGTAATATCATACAAAGTATAATCGTCTTTTCTTTCTTGAGCAATTATTTCAGTATGGTGCCTATCGCCGGTTAAAAACATTACCCCATTAATTTTATTGATGCTTAACATCGACATTAAGTTTGAATAATCTACCGGAAAATGTTTCACACAATCAAACGGGCTATTTGGATTTAATACTTGACTACCAGTAGCAATGATTTTAAATGTAGCATTACTGGTTGCCAAAGCATTTTCGAGCCATTTCATTTGCTGCGCACCGTACATGATTTTTCTTTCATTGGGCTTGCCATTTACACTATCCGGAAGATCATCGGCACTTCTAAAAAATCGATCATCCAATAAAAAGAAATCTACATCACTGTAAGAAAATCTTGTATAAATTCCTTTCCCTTCTTCGCCATATGACGGGTTGAGCCAGTAGTTCATAAATACTTTACGGCTTTCATCTTTAAAAATATAACTGCCATTGCCATCATTAGGGCCAAAATCATGATCATCCCAAATAGCATATTGCGGCATGCTTGCCATAAATGCTTGTAAAATTGGAAAACTTCTATCTCTGCTAGCACGGTAGTTTAATCCCCACGGCGCACTGTAATCTACTTCTCTAGTATACCAATTATCGCCTAACCACAAATGAAATGCTGCCGATTTGGTAGCCATTGTTTCAAAGATGGAAGAATCTCCCCCATAAGGTTTACCCGGACGATCGTACACTGGTTCGTTAAAATAAGCACAGCTACCGGTTAAAAAACTAAAATCAGGAGCCGGTTTGCGAAATTGCCATAAGTCTTTAGTTTTAAAAGTTGTTTTAAAGCCCGTGTTGATGGTTTTGCCATTCAATGAAACGGTGTAGGCATATTCAGTATTAATATCTAAACCGTGTAGGTCTACTTTAACCGGACTAAAATCGCGTTCGGCTTCTCCCTTATACAATACCGTTAAGGGTTTTTGTTTAGAACCTACCGGACTATACTGCACAGCAATGGTTCGAACATCGGCACCTACTTCTAACCAAATAGAAGCCGTACGCAACTCCACATTACCGGCCCAAGGACCACTTACTAAACCCGATTTAGTTTGTGCAATACCGATTTGAATTAACAACAAACTAACAACTGCTAAAAGGAATTTTTGGAAAGGCATAATTTGAATGTATAAATTTGAAGAATGCAATACAAAGATACTTCGTTGGTAGTGATGTTATTCATCCTTTTAAGTATTGGTGTATTTTCTTGCAAAAACAATACTCAAAACAGATCTATTGAACCAGCCTTTTACTATTGGAAATCGGCATACAATACCACCAACTTTGAGCATCAAAGCTTACAACAATTAAATGTTAAAACAATTTTAATCAAATACTTTGATGTTGATTGGGACGCGGCTTCACTACAACCCATTCCTGTTGCAAAAATTAACTTCAAACAAACGCCCGATAGTAGCATTCAAGTTATTCCGGTAGTATTTATCACCAATGGTTGTATTCAAAATATAGCAGCCAATCAAAGTTCTATTCTTGCCAACAAAATTGTTCAATTAATCGATGCCATTAACGCCTTACAACCACAATTAAAACTTGCTAACGAAATTCAAATAGATTGTGATTGGACGGCCTCAACCCGTGAAAGATATTTCAGTTTATTACAACAAATAAAACAACAAATCAACGGAAAACAATTATCCGTAACCATTCGATTGCATCAAATAAAATTTATACAAAATACCGGTATTCCGCCGGCAGATAAAGGTTTGCTGATGTGTTACAATATGGGTAATTTGAAAAACCCTGCAACCGAAAATTCTATTATTGAAACCGATGAATTAAAAAAATATACCGGCAACCTTAGTGCATATCCATTGCCATTGGATGTAGCTTTTCCGTTATTTGAATGGAAAGTTTTATTTCGTCAAAATACCTATAAAGGATTGATGGAAGATTTAAATGATGCGGCCTTAAATGATACCCGTTATTTTAAAAAAATCGGCAACCGCTATGAAGTATTACAAGACACTGTTTTAGCAGGCTATGCACTTCAAAAAAACGATAAGATAAGGGACGAAAAAAGTGGCATTGAAACTATTTTATCTAGCGCCCAACATCTTCAAAGTAAACTCAAAAATACCCCCTTAAGGGTATGTCTCTACCATTTAGATTCGCTAACTTTAAGTAAATATACTTCTCATGAACTGGAAACTATTTTTCGTAGCCTGCAGTAGCGTTATTGCGGTTTCATTTCCACAAAATATAATTGGATGTGGCCCGGATAGCGACCCATATGATTACTATACATCATTTTTTCATAATACATTGAATGAAGCCAGTGGGTACAAGCCTTTCTATTATACCGGCTCTAATTTTCTATATGATGAAAACGAAACCGCCAATACTGCCGAATTATTGAGTGAAGAATGGGCCAATTATTGTAAAAATGGCACCACAGCAAAAGATGCATACGCTATTGTGAATGGCATAAGCTGGAAAGATTTGAATAAAGTATATCAAGCCATCGAAAAAAACCAGTCGCTTAAATTAGGCGATAGTGTTGCGCAAAATACCATGCTTGCGTATTTTCAAAAAACTAAAGATTTGGAAGCATTGGGTTATATCTTATATGCAAAAAAAGTAGAACCTTATGTTGTTGGAAATTCGGATTACTGGGAGCCGGCAGTTAGAGACAGTGCTCAAATGAACAAACTTATTCAAAATGGCGTGCAATTGTACAATGCCACAAAAAGCCCATTGCTACAATTAAAATATGGCTATCAAATTACACGTTTGGCTTTATACAGTGATAGGAATGAAGATGCTATTAAATTGTACGACAAGTATGTTGCACCCAATTCGATTGAAAGTGTTTTACAACCCATTGCGCTCGCTTTAAAAGCTGGAGCTTATTTTAGAACTGGCAAACAAGTGGAAGCTGCATATCTTTTTAGCAAGGCTTTTAGCAATTCGCCTGCAAAGAGAATTTCTAATTATTTAGGATTTACATGGAGTGTTAACGACTCCACCAAAAGAGAACAGTATTTACAGTTTTGTAAAAATGATGAAGAAAAAGCCAATATGCTTGCTTTGTTTGGAATGAACAGCATAAACAATGAAAGCGCTTTACTTGCTACTATTCAACAACTTCATCCCAATACGGCGGCTTTAGATATGTTAGCCATTAGAGAAATCAACAAAATGGAAGAAAAATATTTCACACCAATTTTGAAAAGTGAAGCCGGTGGATCTACCTTTTTCTATTATTGGGATTCGGGTAATAATACCGATAGTTTCCTTTTAGAAGGGAAATCGAAAGCCATTGGATTAAGTAATGCCTTGCATGAAATTGCAATTAACCCTAAAGCAAAAAATGCAGCATTGATGGAAACCGGTGCAGCCTATTGCGCGTTCATGGGAAGAGATTTTACAAAAGCCAAACAACATATTGCTGCTGCCGATAAATTAAACCCATCGAATAAAGTAAAAGACCAGTTAGAACTAACGCGTTTATTAGTAAATATCAGTGCGCAAGAAAATATTGATGCCAATTTTGAAGCTGCTATTCTACCCGCCATTAAATGGTTAGAAACGAAAGCAAAAAATGAAAATGGTAACGCTTCAGATTACAATTTTCAAAATAAACCATGGACAAAATCTTATCGTGATTTAATGGCCGAAATTTTGGCACGCCGTTACCATCGTCAAGGAGATTTGCATAAAGAGGTATTGTGTATCAGTGCTGCAGACAAAATTGTTAGCAATGAAAACCATAGTGTCATGGCATTGGAATTCATGCGTTCGCAATTAAATAGTAAACAAGTAGAACAATTATATCAAATCTTATACAACGCTCCTGATTTTGATTTTATCAATTTTTTAATCAACCACAGCGCATTACAACAAAGCGATGTAGCCGAATTTGCCGGAACAGCTTATCTCAGAGAATATGATTTTGCTAATGCTATTGAATGGTATAAAAAATGCAAACCTGCTTCCATAGCAATAGACACTAATCCATTTGCCGATTTTAAGCATGATGTTATTTATGCAGTAGCAAGTGATAAAAAATCGAAGTGGACGAAATTAACTTTTGCAACAGAAATGTTACGTCAAAAAAATCTTGCTGAAAAATCTACCGGAAAATTATTAGCACAAGCTTATTACAAAATGGCTATAGGTATGTATAATATGACGTATTACGGACATGCATGGAACTTAACTGAATATTATCGCAGTGGAAGCGATGGTTATTTTGTACCGAAAAAAGCGGCGACCTATAAACAAGAATATTATCGTTGTTATACTGCAGAAAAATATTTTGAAAAAGCAAAAAATGCAGGTGCTGATCCCAATTTTAAAGCCCGTTGTTTATTCATGATGGCTAAGTGTAGTCAAAAGCAATTAACACGCCCGCAATACGAAGATTATGCCGACAATTGGGATAAGATGGATATTGCCGAAAAACAATTCAATAAAGACTTTAGAAATAATAAATATTTTGCTGAGTTTCAAAAAAACTATCGCACAACTGCATTTTATAAAGAAGCTTACAATAGTTGCAGTTACTTAAGAGATTTTATAAAAAAGAAATGAGTTACACCCAATAGCGCAACTCATTTCCCTTGAAAATTCGAAAGCCTATTTATTGTCCTTGTGCCAATGAATAGGCTTTTTTGCCGTCTATTTCTAGAAGCATTTCTATTGAACAAATTCGTATTTGATCGCTGATTTGTTGGCAGCATTCAAACACTTCATAGGGTGTAATTGCTTTTCCATCTATTGTTTCAAAACGAACCCTATATTGGTTTACACAGTTCGTAAACAAAGAGCCTGTTGGCCAAACTTGGGTACCTCTATTACTGATGGTACTTATTTGAAAATGTGCTCCCAAATATGCAGATAAGGTTTGTGCCAATTGATGTGGTTGCTCAGTATATTCTACAAACAAATCTACTCCTAACAACCGCTGGCTTTGTATTTGTTTGGATTGTATTAACGTATGCTTTGTAGGCAATTGTTTTATCGGTAAATTAAAATTGTTTTGTGCGCCTAAAACCGGCTTTACTTGAGCTGGTATAGCGCCAAAATGATTGATAATGGCTTGCACAAAATCGGTAGTGCTTAGCGATGGTGAATTTTTATTGCCAAAGTCGGCCGTATGAATATCTTCTTCTAAAGTTGCAAATAAAGCATTTTCAATCATTGCTGCATATTGTGTAAGTCCAAGATGCCGCAACATCATCAATCCACTTAACAATAATGCCGTTGGATTTGCAATGCCTTTGCCTACTATATCGGGAGCTGTTCCATGCACCGCTTCAAAAATGCAAATATCATCTCCAATATTTGCGGAAGGGGCAAAACCTAAACCACCCACTAAACCTGCACATAAATCGCTTACAATATCGCCTTGAAGATTGGGTAATACAACTACATCAAACTCATTGGGGCGCACCACCAACTTCATACATAAATCATCTACAATAACATCATCGGCCTGTAAATCGGGATAATCTTTAGCTACTTCATAAAATGTTTCTAAGAATAAACCATCCGTAATTTTCATGATATTGGCTTTATGGCCGCATGTAATTCTTCGGGCTTTTTTCTTACGAGCCATTTCAAATGCATAACGATGTACTTGTAAACAACCCGGGCGGGTAATAAATCTTCTACACATAGCCACATCTTGAGTAAGCATATGTTCAATTCCGCCATAAGTATCTTCAATATTTTCTCGAACAATTGTAATATCAATGGGTATGCCTGCTTTAGAAAAAACCGTATCTACACCTTTCAATGTTTTAAAAACACGTTTGTTGGCATATGTGTTCCATACTTTTCGTGCAGTTACGTTGATGCTTTTAACACCTTTTCCTTTTGGCGTTTCCATTGGACCTTTAAATAAAATACCGGCAGCTTCTACAGTAGCTTTTGCTTCTTGCGTCATTCCGGTAGACAATCCGGTTTCATAAACCGTTTTACCCATCTCTATAAACTTAAAATCCAAGGGTACTTTAGCAAATTCAAAAATCTGCAAAACCGCCTCCATAATTTCAACACCAATTCCATCTCCTTTTGCAACAGCAATTGTTGGCCATTCTTGTGACATATAAAAAATTATTAACGTTTATAATAGTGGTTATAAAAAACTGCCTGCTGTTAAGCAGACAGTTTCTAACTGAAAACAAGCAAAAAACAGCGATGAAAATATCACCCAAAACACATTTAAATGACTTCATTTAGCACAAATTAAATGGAGTCTCGAAAACTTGTACAAATATGGAACTACACACTCCGATAATATAAGAGTACGAATTTTAGTGCCGTTATTTGCAAAACCTTAACGATTTTAGTTAACCTTGTTCGTGAAAGATAAAACGGATATCAAAATTCCCGGAGGTTTCGTAATAGTACCTTCGTGCAGATTTATCGTATTTAATTGGAGCGCCCAATTCTTTCATTACTGCTATGAAATCATATAAAGTACTTACAGAAATATTGAGTTTTTCGGCGAGTTGTGCAGGTGTACCTGTAGACTTATTTTGTATAAGTGCATCAATTCTTTTAAAGCGTTGGATGAATTTTCGAGGCATACACCAATATAGTATCCTTCGAAGGTAAGTGTAGTATTAGAAAAAAAGTGAAAACTTCTGATTAAAAAAATAAAAATGAAACGCTATTCATAGGTTGAAAATGACTAAGTGCCTACTCTTCATTTTCTTCCGTTTCGGGCAATGCTTCATCGGTACCTTTTCCTAACTTAATACGAGGATTTTCTTGGGTACCACTTACATGCATCGGTATACCAATGATACCTAATGGAGGCAATCCTAACCGCATCCGCATTTTCAAACGGCCATCAAAACTGCTTTGTCCTTCTATACGCAAACGAAAGCCCGCCATCTTAATTTTAAACCGCTCGAAACTGATGACATTATTTTTGATGGTAGATTTAATTTTCACTTTCGATACATCCGGATCTTTAACCGATTCCTTTCCGGTTTTACTGCTTACCGCATTCAGCAGTTTAAAGCCTTTCATCTTTACTTTCTTTACCGATAATATACCGCCGCCGGTTAAGGAAGGCAATATGGGGTACATGCGCTTATCCAATTTTCCTTTCAAGGCATATTCTAAAGAAATGATACCACTGGCTTTACCCGCAGCTGTAGCCATTTCTCTGAATAATTTAATTTCCTTATAGGCACGCTTTACATCAAAATCTTCGGCTTTAATTTGATATTCAAAAAAGGCTTTTTCAGGTGTTATACTTCCATATTTTCCTTCCATTGAAACTTTAGTACCTATTAATCCAAAGCCGGTTTCATTAAAATCCATTATGCCTTTTGCAATACTAACGGTAGCGCGCAATGTATCTAATTGAATGCCGTTAAAGGTTACTTGCTTTAATTGAGCATTGAAATCGATATCCCAATTAGATGGAATTATAACTACTCCTGCTGTAGGAACATTTGAATCATTACCTTTTTGAACTATCGTATCTTTTGAAACAGCAGAGGCAGTAGCGGACATAAACTCATCTACATTCAATGATTTTGAGATGAGTTTAAAATTACCTTTAAGTATGCCATTGCCGGTGATAAAATATTCTACTGCTTGTTGTAAATACCCATTAAGTGTAAAATCCGATTGGCCATATGTAGCTTTAAAATCATTAAACCACATTTTATCGCCATTGAATTTAAATAGTCCTTTATGAATCAACATTGACAATGGAAATGCATCCATCTTAACTTTAAAATCATTAATAGTTAATGTTCCTTCATTGTGTAATTTACTATACCTGCCGGCCATAGCATCTGCCTTGCTGCCCGAAAGATTGAGGTTAGCTTGTACCCATCCATTTATATCAATGCCTTCAATAGGATACACTTTATAGATACGCCCCAAATCAATATCTCCCTTTGCTTGTATGTCATAATGCAATTGATCAAAATCGTGCAAACTTGCATTTATTTGAAAAGGCTTGTTCTCGAAAGAAAAACTTAAAGGTTTAATATCTAATTGTAAATCTTTAAATGTAGTACCGGTTGCGTTAAAATTGCTGTTGAGTTGAATGTCTTTAATTGGCTGTGGATAATACTTTGTTTGAATAAAGCCATCTTTTAAACTCAAAGCACCTGCTGTAACCGGCATTTTTCTTTTTTCGGGTTGATAGGCCCCCTTTGTTGTTATATCTACATTTAATAATCCCGATAGGGTTAAACTATCTAATGGAATCATAGATTTTAATTCGCTTAATTGAACCGAAGTTTTCAGTTGTGCATCTACCCATTTATCTTTCAAATCACTTAATTTAAAAAAACCGCTGATGGTATTATTGAGTGCTTTGGCAGAAAACTGATCTATTTGTATAGAAGTATTTTTATAATCGTTCGATGCACAGTGTATATTTCCTTTCAATTTAATTTGCTGTATAGCTTCGGGTTTGGATGCCAATTTTACCCATCCATCATCCAAAGAAAAATTAAAATTAAAAATCGGAACAGCAGTTATGGTACGAGGAGATGCCGTTGATGTTTTAAAAAATCCATTAGCATTAAAATCAAGTGTACACAATCCTTTTAAATCGAGTGGTGCATAGCCAATGGCTTCATCGAGTTGCGCCAAATTGAGTTGTGCTTTTAATGCAGTATTTATTTGCATGGAAGAAAAACCCAAAGTATGTAATGAGGCTTTCAGATAATCTTTTTC
>JBMOEQ010000034.1:0-19556 GCA_049314655.1 Ferruginibacter sp.
ATAATATTGAAAATATTTATAAATGCTATTGGTAGCACTTGGCGTGTAACTTATTTGTGGAATAAAATTAGGCGCAATAACAAAGTTTCCAATGGTATCGCCAACTGCCGGAAACTGAATGGTAAACACTATTGAATCTAATGGATCATTGAAAAACAAATTGCATTGAACATTGGGTAATGTCCATTCCATAAAACCACTGCTGGTTATTGTTGGTGGAATGCTTGTATTGGTTATTATAACCTTAGGATTGTATTTGATGCTAAGTTTTGCAGGAATTTGTTGTGCTCCTCCATCGTACCCATAACTCAATGTTACTGTTTTGGTAGCTCCGCTTAAAGGAATTTGATCACCGAAACTTGTATTAAAATAAGCCCTTAAACTCTCAATATTACTTCTCTTTTGAAATGCAAAATTTACAATATCAGTTCCTCCTGTTGTATAAACTTTATTCAAATATTCCCAACTGGTATAATTGGCATAATCGAAATCGCCTACAAAGCCAAAAAAATACGATTCGGGGGGAAGTAATAATGTGTACAACCCATTAACATCGGTCGTTGTATTGTATTCTCCTCCGCTATAAGTTGCTCTTACCAACCTTCCTTCTAAAACAGAATCACTGCCATCATAAATTTGATTGCCATTTACATCATAAAATAATCTCCCGGTAACAGTGGTGGTTTGAGCATTGACAAACAATACACTGATTAACAATAGGAGAGAACTGATAATTTTCATGAAGCTATAGTTGAGGTTACAAAGGAATAAGAAATATGTGAATCTAACAAAGTCTATTCTATATTTAGGAATAATCCACTACTTTTAATTCCTAATTAGCTAATAATGAAAAAGTTTTCCCTAGCCATCTTGTTCTTATTTGTTACTGTTTTAAGTTTTGCCCAAACAAAAATTGATGTAGATTCTGTAAAGCAATATGTTGGTCAGCAAGTAACGGTTTGTACCAATGTTTCGGGTGTTAAGGCATTAGAGAAAATGACCTTCATCAACCTTAAAAATCCCTATCCGCAATCGCCTTTGACCATTGTTATATTTACAAAAGATATCGCCAATTTTTCAACAGCACCTGCAACACTTTACGAAGGAAAAAATATTTGTGTTACCGGAACCATCATAGAATATAAGGGCAAATTAGAAATTGTAGTTACTAAACCAGAGGAGATTACAATACAATAATTATCTTTTCTTTTTATTGAAGGCTTTCAGTATTTAATTAAAATTAAATATTTCGACTTTTAAGTACAATCAAATTAAGATACCTTTATAAGACTGGGTGTAGTTGCATTTTTTAATAAAAGCAGCAGTTTGGGAATTAAGTTGATATAGGTTTCTAGTCTGTTATTTATCCCACAAAGAAGAACAAGAATAAAAGTAAGGGAATTTAAGTTTTGTTGGTAAGGTAAGTTTCGGTCGGCTGTAATAAATACATCAAACTTATTATCGATAACTAATTGTAATAATTCTCCATTTTTTTTACCTAACCATTGCATATCTCTTACAGTTAATACTTCATGCTCCGATCCAAAGAAATTAGATAGTCTTGTAGGTAGGCTTTCGTCAAGCAAAATTTTCATGGAGAACCTTTTCAGATGTTAGAGATGTTTTTGCCATTTCTAAAATACTAATTGCTGCCGTTTTTGAAACAGATGGGAAGTCAAGTAAAAACATCTCAAGGTCATCTCCGCCTTCTAAATAGTCAAATAGGCTTTGAATAAGTACGCGTGTTCCTGCAAAAACAGGAGCGCCACTCATTACTTCGGGGTCAATACTTATTTGTCCATATAACATTGTTCAAATTTTAATAAAGTTACATTTTTATTTTTATTTACATATGGGTAAAAACGTATCTAATCGTGTATTTTACACTTATATATTTGTTCTTTTCAACGCAAAATTTCTCCTGCAGTTTTCCATGATAAGAATCATAAAAAATCATGATGCTTAAAGGGCATTTTGCGCCAATTTATTTGAACTTTTATACTGCCTAATCACCTAAAATAAGGTAGTATGGAAACGACTGCAAATGCCCAACCTAATAAAGAAAGGAAAGTAAAAGGGAAAGTAGAAATTGATATTCAAAAATGCAAAGGATGCGAGTTGTGCACCGCAGCTTGCAAAGAACATGCGCTTACCCTTTCTAGTACCATCAACATTAAAGGATACCGTTACATCATTGCTAATAACGATGTATGTACGGGTTGCGTAAACTGTGCATTGGTTTGTCCGGATGCAGTAATTACCGTTTACCGAACCAGCGCAAAGAAAAAGCCACTAGATGTAACACAGGCCGAATTAAAATCTTCCTTACAACAAATGGTAGATGAAAAAGGCATTCCCAATCAATAACGTTATAGAAAGTTTGCAATATGGAAACAAAACTCATGAAGGGTAATGAAGCACTTGCCGAAGCTGCAATATTGGCCGGCTGCGATGCTTATTTCGGTTATCCAATTACACCACAATCGGAAGTACTAGAATATTTGTCTCGCGAAATGCCTAAACACAATAGGGTAGTAATGCAAGCAGAAAGTGAAGTAGCTTCCATCAATATGGTATACGGGGCTGCCGGTGCAGGTTTTAGAACCATGACAACTTCTTCTTCCCCCGGTTTTAGTTTAATGCAAGAAGGTATCTCGTATTTAGCCGGAGCCGAATTGCCTTGTTTGCTTGTAAATGTAAATCGTGCTGGTCCAGGATTGGGAACCATTCAACCCGGACAAGGCGATTATTTTCAATCTACCAAAGGCGGTGGTCATGGCGATTACAGAATGATTGTTTTAGCACCCGCATCTGTACAAGAAATGGCCGATTTTGTTTATCTAGGTTTCGATCTGGCAGAAAAATATAGAAACCCCGTTTTAATATTAAGTGATGGTGCAATTGGACAAATGATGGAGAAAGTAAAATTCCCCGATTATAAACGTCCATCTGCTGATACTTCATGGGCCACCACCGGTAAACCAACTTCACGTTCGCGCAATTATATTACTTCGCTCCATATTCTTCCTGAAAAAATGGAAGTGCATAACGAAAAATTATTGGCCAAGTTTAATCTCATGCGCCAACAAGAAGTACGGTATCAAGAAATACAAACCGAAGATGCTGAGTATATTTTAGTAGCGTATGGATTGAGTGCTAGAATTTGTCATAAAGCCGTAGACCTTGCTAGAGCAAAGGGCATTAAAGTTGGATTACATCGTCCTATTTCTTTATTTCCTTTTCCTTACGAACGATTAAACACTTTAGCCAATACAGCCAAACATATGCTATCGGTAGAATTGAATACCGGACAAATGGTAGAGGATGTTCAACTTGCCGTAAAAGGAAAAGTAGAAGTGGCATTTTATGGAAGACTGGGTGGCATGTTGCCCACTCCGGAAGAAATAGTACATCAATTAGATAACTTAATTCAAGCGCATCATGACAATTGACGAACAAGTTTTACCCGAAACAAATGTTGTGCCCGTTGCTTGTGCACATACAACTGAAGATACTTACGAATTGGTATACCATAAGCCCGATACAATGGTAGATGTAAGTATGCATTATTGTCCGGGTTGCGGACATAGCCTCATCCATAAGCTCATCATGGAAGTGGTACAAGAACTCGATATTCAGGCCGTAACAGTTGGAGTTGCCCCGGTTGGATGTTCGGTTTTTGCATACGATTATATGGATATTGATATGCAAGAAGCCGCACATGGCCGAGCCGCTGCCGTTGCCACTGCCATCAAAAGAGTAATGCCCGATAAATATGTTTTTACCTATCAAGGCGATGGTGATTTAGCCGCTATCGGTATTGGCGAAACCATTCATGCCATCAATAGAGGCGAAAATATTTTGATTGTGTTTGTAAACAATGCGGTATATGGAATGACGAGCGGACAAATGGCACCCACCACTTTGCCGGGTATGGTTACTACAACTAGTCCAATGGGTAAGAACACCGAATTATACGGTGCTCCAATAAAAGTTGCTGAACTTATTGCACAATTACCGGCTGCATATTATGTAACCCGACAAACCGTAAACAGTTCAACGGCAGTTCGAAAAGCAAAAAAAGCATTGTTGAATGCATTCAAATACCAACAATTGCATAAAGGCACATGCTTTGTTGAAATTTTGAGTAATTGTCCTTCTAATTGGAAAATGACACCACTTGAAACCAATGCATTCATCGACGAACATATGGTACAAGCATTTCCTATTGGGGATATAAAAGTGCCACATGCCTAATTAATCAACTCATTAAAGTAAAATCTTTATGTTAGAAGAACTTATTATAGCAGGATTTGGCGGACAAGGTGTGCTCTCACTCGGCATGAGTTTAGCGTATGCCGGAATGGTAGAAGATAAAGAAATTTCATGGATGCCCTCTTATGGTCCGGAGATGAGAGGCGGAACAGCAAATTGTATTACCATTCTTTCAGATAAGCCCATAAGCTCTCCCATCATAGCCAATTACGATACGGCAATTGTGTTGAATCAGCCTTCAATGGATAAATTTGCACCTCGCGTAAAACCAGGCGGATTGCTATTATACGATTCTAGCAATATCCTTGAACCAACACATAGAACCGATATTGAAGTAATAGGATTAGCCGTTACCAATGAAGCTATTCTGTTAAAAAATCCACGTTTATTAAATATGATTATGTTGGGCGCATATTTAGAATGTAAACCCGTTGTATCTATTCCATCTATTTTAGAGGCACTGAAAAAAGTATTACCCGATAAATACCATCATCTTATTCCAATTAACCAGCAAGCATTGGAAAAAGGAAGGGAAATGCTTTTAACTTCTAAAGCTGCTGTGAATGTATAATTTTTTGCAGTAAATCAATTAGTTGCCTCGTATTGCGGGGCATTTTTTTTGCTGCTGTGTACAATTGCTGTGTACAAGGTTTGTAGCCAAAATTCCAAGTTTACTTTAACAACCGGATAACTATTATAAATTAATAAAATCTTATATCTTCGCATAGCATTATGCCTCCCAAGAATCCTTTCGAATACAACCTTATCCACGATTCAGACCAAAAGCATTTTTAGTTTTAATTCATTTCGTTTATTCCATTTTGGTATGATAAAATTATACTTACGTTTTTTAGGGCTTTGTATGTTGATGGTTGTAGGAAGTAAAGCAATGGCTTGCCCTACACCGGGCACATATACTATTGGTCCAACCGGCACCTATACTACCATTGGTGCAGCCATTACAGATTTAAACAGTTGCTCTATCACGGGTGCGTTCATATTCGAATTTCAATCTACTTACAATAGCGCAGTAGAAAGCTTCCCCATAATAATGCCATTGATTGCAGGAGCTAGTGCTACCAATACCATCACCTTTAGACCGGCACTTGGCGCAACTACCTTAATTACCAGTGCTGCATCTGGAACCATTCAAATGAATGGCGCTCGGTTTATTTATTTCGATGGAAGGGCAGGAGGTGTAGGTACAACAAAAAGTTTAACCATTCAAAATACATTGGTTGGAACTGCCTATGCTGTTCAGTTGATCAATGATGCTTCAAATAATTCATTTACGTATTGTAATATTAGAAGTGCCACAAATTCAGGTGCTTCGGGTACAATATTTTTTTCTACCACCAATGGTACTACCGGAAATGATAACAATACGATAGACCGATGTGATATTTTTGATGCAACTACAGGAACACCACGTAATGGTATTTATGGTGATGGAAATGTAGCTTCAACTACTTTATACAACTCGGGTAATATAATTTCTAACAACAATATTTACAATTACTACAGCAGTACAGTAGCCTTTAACGGTATCTTTTTAAATGGTGCCAATACCGATTTTACCATTACCGGTAATAGTTTTTATCAAACAGTAACAAGAACATTGGCATCAACCAGAGGTTTAAGTGCAGTGTTTATTTTTAATAATGGGTCAACAGGTGGGGTATTTCAGGTTACCAACAATTTTGTGGGTGGCAATGCTGCGGGTGCAACTGGTACAATGACATTAACAGGGGCAGGGGCATTTATCCCTTTCAATTTTTATGTAGGCAGTACAACTGCAACTACAGTCCAGAATAATATTGTACAAAATGTAAACTACTCCACTACAACTGCTGCATCTCCAACAGTACAAAGGGTGTTTGGCATTTTTGCAGGCTCAGTGAATTGTACGTTTAATACCGTAAAAAATATCAATTACAGCTGGGCTGGCGGCAACTTAATTGTTTCAGCAATTTCTGCCGGTATAAGCACGGGTTATGTTGGTACAGTAGATATTTCGGATAATACCATCAGCGATATTAATGTTAATGTTACCGGAGCAACTTCACCAAGATTTTGGGCTATTTATTTAATTGATGCGCCAACCGCATTTACCACTAACCGTAATACCATTACCAATATTAGTTCTAATGCTAACCAAACTTTTAGAGGCATTGCATCATTATCTACTTCGGTAAATAATACCATTAATGGAAATGTAATTAGTAATATTAGTCAAACTACATCCGGAACAAGTGCACAATTATCTGCTATATTTATTGCCAATAATAGAAACTTTACTATTCAAAATAATATCATTTCGGGTATTACTTCGGCATCCACCAATGCTGGTGTTGGAACCGGTGCTGCAATTGTAGGTATCAATATTACTAATACCGGCATTTCTAATGTTATTGCATCCAATAAAATTTCGAGTGTATCTGCTACTTCTTTATCTGTATCCAATATTTCGGTATTAGGCATCACCACTTCAAATAATTCGGCCGGAGGAAATATTACCGGAAATAGAATTTGGGATTTCACCAATACTTCAACCGGTGCATCAAATATGATTGCAGGATTTTATCCTACCGGGGGAAATTGGACGGTTTCTAATAATATGATTAGCTTAAGTAATGCACCCAATACCAATGCTGTTCAATGTTATGGGATGTATGATGGCGGAGGGTCGGGTATTCGATATTATTTACACAATACCATTTATATCGGTGGTACAAATGGCGGCGCTAATAATTCTGCTGCTTTTCAATACAATACGGCTGCAGGTGCAAGTGCCATTGTAAAAAATAATATTTTCCAATCTGTTCGTTCAGGTAGTTCCGGAAAATATTATTCAATTGCAAATGCTGGTCCTGCTGTTGGCGGTTTGGTATCGAATACTAATATTTTAAATAATATCAATCCTGCTACGTTAGCATTGAGTGTTGGCCCTTTAGATCAAACATTTGAACAATGGAAAACTACATCTTCAGGCGATGCCAATAGTTACACTAATATTACCGTGCCTTTTGTAAATACAGCTATTGCCGATTTGCATATAAATACCACTACATTAAATACAACACCAACTGTAATTGAATCGAAGGGAGAAGTAACTACTGTTATAAAAGATTATGATGATCAAGATCGGCCGCCATTAACTGCCATTAACGGTGGTGCAACAGCGCCCGATTTAGGTGCAGATGAAATTGATGCAGTACCCGAAATTTTTGGTCCGCAAATTAATTATGTAACCATTAGTACTCCTACCTGTGCAGTAGATCAAACTGTGGTTGCGCAAATAACCGACAATACAGGAATGTCATTAACTGGATCTTTAATTCCAAGAATTTATTACCGTAAAAATAGTGGGTCATGGGTTAGTCAGCCCGGTACCTTCATCAGTGGAACTACTTTTGATGCTACCTGGAAGTTTAGCATTTTGGCAATCGATTTAAATCCGCTCAGCAGTGGAGATGTAGTAGAGTATTATGTATCGGCACAAGATTTAGTTAAACCCGATGCTAATGTTAGTGCCACGCCTCAAAGCGGATTTTCGGCAACAGATGTATTAACCATTGTTACCAACCCTACAACACCCAATCAATATACCATCGACCCTTCTTCTAGTGGAATTTGGTTGGGTAATGATAATAATTGGACAAGCACTACCAATTGGTGTGGTGGTGTACCCAATAGTACCACCAATGTTACTATTGCCGGCAATGCTGTAAATTTTCCAGTGATAACAGGTACACAAGCGGTGAATAATATAACTGTTGGTACAGGTGCAAGTTTTACCATCGATCCAACGGCAGTGTTTTCGGTAAATGGCAATTTTAATAGTGCCGGAACATTAACCAATAACGGAACAATACAATTGAGTAGTTCAACCGTTGCGCAAAGTTTTCCGGGTACGGCAGGTACAATAGCTGCCATGAAAAATTTAACCATTAACAATACATCCGGATTAGGTGTAACCATCAACAAGGGTTTTTCAATTACGGGTGCATTGAATCCTACAGCAGGTTTAATTGATTTAAATAACGCTACCATCACGCTCAAATCTACCGCTACATCTACCGCAATGGTGGGTGCAGTAGGAAACGGATTTACGTATACTGGCAGCAGTAAGTTTGAGGTAGAAAGGTATTTTCCTGCAAGAAGAGCATGGCGTTTGGTTACGGCACCATTAAATACTACCGGAACAATTTTCGACCATTGGCAAGCCGGCGCACCTGCATTGTATACACCCGGTGAAGGTACTTTTATAACAGGGCCAAATCCTACCGGTGCTGCAGGCAATGGTTTAGATTGGAGCAGCAACAATAATTATTCTCTAAAAAAATATGTGAATAACAATTATGTAGATATCGGCAACACAAAAGTGGCACTTTCTGGCGCTGGTAGTTCAGCAGCCAATACAGGTTATTTTCTTTTTGTAAGGGGCGATAGAAACCGTACACCCGATAATACCGTTTTGGGCAATACCAATACAACAACTTTAAAGAGTGGTGGAAAATTGCAAACGGGGGCGCAATCATTTTCTATTTCAAATGTTTCGGGTACGTATGCATTAATTGGTAATCCATATGCAGCATCAGTTGATTTTAATGCCTTAACAAAAAACAATGTTTATCCTTATCGTTACTATACATTTGATCCCAACTTTGGACAAGTAGGCGCATTTATTGTAATGGAAGATTTGGATATGGATGGCGTGTTTACGCCCTCTAATTTAATTACTTCTACGCAAGACAATTACATTCAATCGAGCCAAGCTTTTTTTGTGCAGCCCGATGTAAACAATATTGCATCTACCCTTGTATTTGAGGAAAATCATAAATCAAGTTCAGATAATCGCAGTGTATTTAGGCCGCAAACTCCAACACCTACTGCAGGCTTAAGAATGAATGCCTATTATCTAAATGCAGGTAATCAAACCACATTAATAGATGGCATTTTGGCCGAGTTTAATGATCGTTTTAAAGCTGATGTGGATATACAAGATGCATTGAAATTTTCTAACGTGAATGAAAATGCTGGGTTTATTAGGAACAATAGATTGATGGCGGTAGAACGCAGACCGGTGATTCAATCTACCGATACTTTATTTCTTCGTTTTACCAGAACTACTCAGCGCGATTATCGTTTCGAATTTGTTCCAACTTTATTACAAAGAGATAATTTGGCGGCATTTTTAGAAGATAAATTTATGGCTACTCAAGTGCCTTTGTATTTAAATAAAAACAGTGTTTACGATTTTGCTATCAATGGAAATGCAGCATCTTCTGCAGCAGATAGATTTCGCATTGTATTTAAACCTATCATGAATACAACTTCATTAACAGCTTTGGCCAATGGTAATGATGTATTGTTGAATTGGACGGTTCCAGCGGAATATAATATGGATAAGTATATCATTGAAAGATCTACCGATAGTATGCATTTTAGTGCTATTGATTCGGTTTGGGCTAATTCTAATCTAGGGGCATTGGTTCAATATAGTTATACCGATGGTAATCCTGTAACTGGTTATAAATATTATTATAGAGTAAGAGGGGTAAGTAAACATGCCGTTGAAGCGCTAACAAAAACGGTTTCTATAACATTAATGCAATCCACTAAAGCGTTGTATGTATTTCCTAATCCGGTTGTAGATCAACGCATCAATATCCAGTTGAACAACCAACTGGTGGGTAATTATTTGTTACAATTGATAGATGCACAAGGTAAAATATTACAAGCTAAAACTATTGCTTATGGTGGAGGAAGACAAGCCATCAGCTTACAATTAACAACAAAATTTGCCGCAGGTATGTACCAGTTGAAATGCATCAACCCTAATCAACAATTAACTGTTTTGCCGGTTTGGATAAAGTAACTATTTCTTTGTTTTCTTAACAAATAACGCCACAATTGCCGTGGTAAAAGTGCCCATTAAAAATGCACCCATCAAGCCTATAACGATATAGTTTTTGAGGGTAAAATATTTATCGGCTTCTGCTTGCGTAAGTATTTTACTGCTTACCGAATATCGAATAATATTGGGAAAGTACTCGGGTAAAATAATTACAGATACAATATATTGAACCAATGGTGTAAGAGCAGTGTATATTAGGGTAATAATAAGTCCGCTTATAAATCCTTGCTTATAAGTCATAAAGCCACCATAATCTCTTTTCCTTTTGTCTAATAATGCAAATACATAAATAGCAATAGCTGGTATAGCAACAAAATTCGAATAAAATGCTTGTTGATCAATATGTGTACTGGTTAATCCGGTTAATTTTTCTGCAAGCATCCAAAGTAGAATCATGGCAGCAAAAATCAATACCCATTTAATTTCAGTTTTGATATTTTTCATTTGATGTGTAGTTGATAAAGAAAATGAACAAAGGATAACTGTACAAAGAATGGAAAAATAATTGAAATCGGCAATAGGTTTATTTAAATTGGTTTGATTTATTGTTTTATTAGAATATGGATTAGGACAAAAAAAGCATGTAACTGAATAAGCTACATGCCATTTTATGGATTATGGATAGAAAGAAGTAGGTAGAAACCTATAAGGGTTTTCAAGGGGCCTATTTACTTTTGAAGTAGTAAGGCTAATATTTTACATCCAACTGATTAATTCTACGATTGCAAATTTTCCATCAGATTGAGCAGAAATTGTAAATCTATAGCCATTGCTATTCCAATCCCAATCTTCATCTACACTGCCATCTATTAAATTGAGTTTAGCTAATCTGAATCTTTTTGTTTGTCCAATTTTTTCAAATTTTCCGGCAACGTAAATGTCTTTTCCACTAATACCTATTTGAGTTACAGCTTCGTTAGGAGTCACATTCCATTGTAAGTCTATAATGCCCGTTGTTGCATTTAATCTGCATAAATAAGCAAAGCTAGGGTTGTTGTTTACTGTTGTAAATGCGCCACCAATATAAATATAAGTACCATCAAAAATCATCGATTCTACCGAATTGTTTAAAGCTACATTCCAATTTTGATCGATACTTCCATCGGCATGAATATGGGCAATATGATTTCTTGTTATGCCGCCAATTTGAGTAAAATCACCACTAATAAACCATCCGCCATTGCCATCGGGTATTTCATTTTGAACTTTACCATTGATGGTAGGACGAAATTGTTGGTATTGCGTTTGAACCATGGATGATGTAGTCATAACCTTAGTTTTATTTTTTGAATGAACAGGTTTACTATCTTCAAAAGTTTGACGATTCTTTTTTGAATGTCCTAAAGGCGATGCAGAAACCGTACCTGTTGGCAGGCATTTGGCTAATACAAGTGCAGCGGCGATTACAATTTTCATGGTTAAAGTTTATCGTGAAACTTAAAATCATATCTACATACAAAAGAGACATTATTTTTAAATATATATCATAGAAATAATGATTGCGGCTTTGTAGTAAAATCGCTACATGAAGCAATTTTTCAACTGAAAAAGTTGATAAATTAAGAGGACTCGATTTTATTTTAAGAAATTTATTAAGCAATGCCATTAAATTCAGTAACCGCAATTAAGATGTTCATGTAACTGCTGTTCAACAGGCAGATCAAATTAAAATATCTATTTCGGATAGTGGTAAGGGATTAACTTCTGAACAAATTGATGAACTATTGAATTCTAATATAACAACAAGTAAAAGGGGCACTGCAAGTGAAAAGGGTACAGGTTTAGGATGGTTGATTACCAAAGAGTTTTTAGCTCAAAATGGGGCCCAATTATCCATCACAAGTGAGGCTGGAGTTGGTTCGGTATTTAGCTTTTCTATACCGGCAATCCATTAAACTTTTTTTAATTTGTAGTAATTTAACTACATCATGAGAAATTTAATAAATATAGTTTTAATAGAAATTATATTCCAACCTCCTATTTTGTTCAGCTATTTACCTTAGAATACGTGTGCCTGAAACCAGTTTCTGAACTTTTTAATGAAAAATCATATACTGCAATAAAGTTAATCTACACTTTTTGAGTGCATTCTTAACTGTTGTACTATATAACTAACACAAAACATGTATTTTAATCTTATCCAACTACCAAACAACCCTTTGCTATGTCTGGCAAACGAAAACATATAAAACTAACTACTGCCGGACTTTCTGTAATAGAAACCGAACAGCAATCGGATGTTGTAGATTCCTCTAATTTTTATTATCAAATCATGCACGAAGCATTGCAACCATGCTTCTGTATCAATGCTTATAATATTATTACTGATGTAAATATCGCTGCTGCTGCATTAGTAGAGTTTAATCCGGTAGAATTGGTGGGCAAGTCAATAGATGTATTATTGCCGTTATCTACGGTACAACGTATGCCTTTTCACATTAAGCAGTTGCCCGATTATGGACAAATTTCAATCTTAAATAGAAGTGGCAAAACTTTACATTGTTCATATGTCAATATCTTCAATCATGAGGTAGACGAGGCGGCTCAGTATTGTTTAATGATAAAAGATTTAACCATTGAGCAATTACTTACCAGCCATTTAAGCAAAAGCTATAATAGGTTTAGAGAGATGTTGGAAGCCAATGCTGAACTTTTTATGTTAATCAATCCTTCAGCTTGTTTGGTTTATGTAAGCAAATCGGTTGAAGATGCTTTGCAATTGAATAAGGGCGCATTGCATATGGTTCCTTTTACAACTTTTGTACATCCCGATGATAAGTATTTATTCATAGCATGTTTTGAAGAATCGCTCGAAAAGCCCATGCAAGCCATTCCGGTAAAATGCCGCCAAAAAAGAACTGATGGCAGTTGTTTATGGATAGAGGGTACATTTACCAATATGCTTCATGTAGAAGGGGTGTATGCAGTTGTTGCCGATTTTAAGGATGTTTCTGCAATCAAAGAAAGCGAAGCCGAATTAATAGACAGCAATAGCGAGATTAGAGATTATAAATATGCCTTAGATGAATCTAGTATTGTTGCAATTACAGATCAGGCAGGATTAATTATTTACGCCAATGAAAATTTTTCCCGCATTTCGGGGTATAGTACGGAAGAATTAATAGGACAAAACCATCGTATTTTAAACTCGGGATATCATCCCAAACAGTTTTTTGCAGAACTATGGGCAACCATTAAACAAGGACGGGTTTGGCGCGGAGAATTGAGAAACAAAGCAAAAGATGGTCATTTTTATTGGGTAGATTCTACCATTGTACCTTTTTTAAATAAAGAAGGTAAACCATACCAATATTTAGCTTTACGTAAAGATATCACCGATCGTAAGCTTAAAGAAGAACAACTTCGGCTAAGTAACGAACGATTTGAGTATGTTACCCATGCTACTTCAGATGCTATTTGGGATTGGAATATAGAAGCCAATACTTTATATTATAGTGAAGTGTATCAGAAATTATTTGGGCATAAAATTTCTTTTCTCCTCCAACAACAACAATCAATCTTAGAATCACTGATTTATAAAGATGATAGAGAAAGAGTTGTTGCAAGTTTAAATGAAGCTATTGAAAATGGTAGCGCAGATTGGCAATGTGAATACCGTTTCAAAAAAGCAGATAAAAGTTATGCTTTTGTATTAAATAAAGGCATATTACTTAAAAACGCAAAGGGAAAAGTATATCGGATCATTGGAGCACTGCAAGATATTTCTTTGCAAAAAAAGGAAGAACAAGAATTAAAACTGTTTGAATCGGTTATCACCAATGCAACAGATAGCATAATGATTACAGATGCTAAAATTCATTCTGGTAAAGGGCCAAGAATGGTTTATGTAAATGATGCATTTTTAAAGATGACGCATTACACAAAGGCTGAAGTAATGGGCAAATCGCCTCGGATGTTTCAAGGGCCACTCTCCGATAGAAGTGCATTAAGTAAAATGAAATCGGCCATTGTAAATAAAGAACATTGTGATATTGAAACCGTTAATTATACAAAAGAAGGCGAGCCCTATTGGGTAAGTTTTTCTGTAGTGCCTCTATTAGATAACAATGGTAATACAACACATTATATCTCTATCCAACGGGATATCACAGAACGAAAAAAGCAAGAGTTTGATCGAAATGTAATATTTGAAAGCATTCACGCTTTTAATAGTGAAGTACTTAGTGAAGCTTGGGAAACTTTATTTTCGTTGGTGTGCAAACACTGCGGTTTCGATTATGCAGAAGCATGGTCGGTAAATTACGATTTCACCAATTTGGTATTGGATTATTCTACTTCATCTGATGCATCTATTCAACAATTAATTAAAAATAGAAGTCCTCATAAAGTATTCAAAGGAAAAGGCATTACAGGAAAAGTTTGGGATTCTAAGCAAATTCTATTTGTGAATGATTTACAAAATCATCCCGATTATGTTTCTAAACTGATTATTGAAGAAAGTGGATTAAATCATGCTGCATTTATTCCATTAGTTTCAAATGACGAAACTATAGCGGTAATAGTATTTTTTGCAAAACAACCCATCAAAGAAGTTGCCCGTTTCACCAGTTTATTTGAACAATTGAGCCATCAAATAGGGGTAAATTTGCAAAGAAGAAGGGCAGAAGATGAATTACAAAGATTTTTCGATCTATCGCCCGATCTTTTAGGTATCGCTTCTAAAGAAGGACAATTCAAAAAAATAAATACAGCTTTTCAAAAGATATTGGGCTTTGAAAAGAACGCAATTTTATCAAGTTCCTTCTTGTCGTTTGTGCACCCATCCGATTATTTTATAACCACCGAAGCGTTAACCAGTATTCATAGCGGTACACCGGTGTTGTATTTTGAAAATAGATTTATTACAGCAACCGGACAAGTAAAATGGTTTGCTTGGACTTTACTTTCCTTACCAAAAGACGGATTGATATTTTCCATCGCAAAAGAAATAACCGATAAAAAGAATGCCGAAAAAGTAGAAAAAGAATTGCGCTTACGTTTTGAAGCCATCTTTAATGGAGCACAAGATGCTATATTATTAACAACCGTTAAAGGCAGGTTTGTACAAGTAAACCCAGCCGCCGCTTTAATTTTAGGTTATACGCAAGAGGAATTACTCAGCTTGTCGTTAGATGATATTGTACTTCGTTTTAATGAAGTAAAAGCCACTACAGACAGCAGTTCCGAAACATTGCCCTTTGAAGGGAAAAAAGGTATCATCGAATTAAAAAGAAAAGATGGCTCCGAAATCATTTGTCAATACAACACATCAGCCAATATTTTAACAGGGTTAAACTTATCTGTACTTACCGATATCACCGAACTTGAACATTCTCGTAGAGAAATAAACTCGCAGAAATCGAAAATCGAAAATATTTTAAACAGTATCGGGGATGCATTTTTTACCGTTAATAAAGAATGGACCATTACCTATTGGAACAATATTGCCGAAAATCAAATGGGTATTTCTAGAGATGCCGCAATTGGGAAAAAAATATGGGATATTGCTCCTTTATCCGAATCAGAGAAATTAATCGAGTATTTCAATAATGCATTTAATGATCATCTTTCCATAACCTTCGAAATGTTTAATGCCGCCATTTCAAAGTGGTTTGAGTTTAATATTTATCCTTTCGATAATGGACTTTCCATTTATGCTCGAGATATTAATGATCGTAAAATTGCCGGCGATAAAATGAATTTGCTCAATGTTGAGTTATCCAGAAAAGCACAAGCCCTTTCAATTTCAAATGCCGAGTTAGAAAGGTTCGCTTATGTGGCTTCGCATGATCTTCAAGAGCCACTACGTATGGTAAGCAGTTTCTTGCAGTTATTAGAAAAGAAATACGGCAATAAGATAGATGACTTGTCTTCGCAATACATTCATTTTGCAGTTGATGGTGCCGAAAGAATGAAAAGGTTAATCAACGATTTGTTGCATTATTCCAGAACCGGAAACGATGCTAAAGAACTTGTTGAAGTAAATATGAATGAAGTGGTTAATGAAGTGATTCAAATTTGTAGTCCTAATATTGAAATTACTCAAGCCGAAATTAATTTTCATGATTTACCCACTGTTTTTGCCGGAAAAACCGCAATGGTGCAACTCCTGCAAAATCTTATTGGCAATGCATTGAAATATCGTAAAGCCGATCAAGCACCACAAATACAAATTTCATGCACATCAGCCGACAATGAATGGGTATTTTGTGTTAGTGATAATGGAATTGGTATTGACACTTCGTTTAAAGACAAAATTTTTATCATTTTTCAACGCTTACATAATAGAGATGAATACTCTGGAACTGGAATTGGATTGGCGATATGTAAAAAAATCATTGATATTTACAATGGTAGAATTTGGGTAGAATCTTTGCCCGGGCAAGGAAGCCAATTTTTCTTTACCATACCGCGCTAAAATTGCCGAACTATTTATTAGTAGAAATTTCAAAAATTTATTAGATTTGAATTCGAGTCTATCGTTTACATATGTTTAACCATATGTTTTTCAATAGTTCGTATATTGAATCCACATATTTTTGAAAATACTCAACCGTTAACACGCATGAAAAAACTTACGCTTTTTCTTAGCTTGGGGGTACATATTTTTTTGCTGAGCTGTAACAACACTCCAAAAACTATGTTTAAGAAAATATCCGCATCTTCTTCGGGTATACATTTTAATAATACACTATATCAAACGGATAGTCTTAATGTACTCAATAACGAAAGCTTATTCAATGGCGCCGGTGTAGGTATTGGCGATTTTAATAACGACAGTTTACCCGATATTTATTTTGCCGGCAATATGGTTGGCAATAAACTTTACCTCAACAAAGGAAAATTTACTTTTCAAGATATTACAGATGCTTCATCCACTTCGGGAGAAGGACGCTGGTGTAAAGGGGTTAGTGTTGTAGATATCAATAACGATGGATGGATGGATATTTATGTTTGTGCATCTTTTAAACCCTCTCCTCAAGACAGAAAAAATTTGCTTTACATCAATAAAGGTTTAAATGCTTCCGGAATTCCACATTTCGATGAAATGGCCGAAGAATATGGATTAGCAGATACTACCTACAGCACCCAAGCTGCATTTTTCGATTACGATAATGATGGTGATTTAGATATGTATCTTTTAGTAAATGCATTAAGTGGAAATGAATATCCCAATACGTATCGACCTATAATTAAAGACGGAAAATCTGCATCTACCGATCGATTGTATAGAAATGATTTTGATTCCTCAAAAAAACATCCGATATATACCAATGTTTCTGCTACAGCCGGAATTTTACGAGAAGGATACGGGCATGGACTTTCAATCACTGATATTAATGCAGATGGATGGCCGGATATTTATGTAACCAACGATTATATTCAAAACGATTTACTTTGGATTAACCAAAAAAATGGAACGTTTAAAGATCAATTAGCGGTGTACTTTAAACATACTAGTAATAACGGAATGGGTAACGATATCAATGACATCAATAATGATGGATTAATGGATATTGTAGCATTGGATATGTTTCCCGAAGATAATTATCGATTAAAAACAATGCTTAATCCTTTTAGTTATGCCGTATATCAAAACAACGATTATTTCGGTTACAACTACGAGTACATGCGCAATACACTGCAATTGAATCAAGGACCACGCATTTTAGGAAACGATTCTGTTGGGCCCCCTGCATTTTCCGAAATTTCATTTTATAGTGGTATTGCGGCTACGGATTGGAGTTGGACGCCTATGACCATTGATGTAGATAATGATGGGTTTAGAGATTTAATCATCACCAACGGTTTTCCAAAAGATATGACCGACCACGATTTTATTGCTTATCGACAGCAAGGATTTTCGGCCGGCGACCAAGCTACATTACTTAATCAATTGCCTGAAGTAAAAATTCATAACTACGGATTTAAGAATAATGGCAATTGTACATTTTCGAATAAAACTAAAGATTGGGGTTTTACCGATCGAACATTTACTCATGGTGCAGCCTATGCCGATTTTGATAATGATGGTGATATAGATATGATAGGCAATAATATGAATGATGAAGCCTTGCTTTACGAAAACACACAAGTAATTACAGATACTACACAGTATATTCAATTTAAATTATTGGGCGATAGTATCAATAGAAACGCCATTGGAGCCAAGGTGGATATTTATTATGCATCCAACCATCAAGTGTACGAATTGTATCCTTCTAGAGGCTATTTGTCTTCTGTAGAACCAATTGTTCATTTTGGTTTGGGTAAATTCAATCAAGTAGATTCTGTAGTTGTTACATGGCCATCGCACCGGCAAACTGTTTTGCAAAATGTTCGGTCTAATCAAACGGTATTTATTCAATCAAATTCTACTCGTAATAAGGTAGATTATAGTTCAGCAATCTTTAATCGCACTGCATTATTAACCGATGTTACGGCATTAAAAAGTATTGATTTTGTACATCAAGAAACCGATTTTATTGATTTCTCTATACAAAAAATGATTCCACACAAACTAAGCGAATATGGCCCGGCATTAGCAGTAGGGGATGTAGATGGAAATGGGATTGAAGATATTGTAGTAGGAGGAAGTAAGGGAAATTTTGCAACAATTTTATTGCAACAAGCCAATGGAAATTTTGTAAAAAAATTGCTTTTTAATGGTGCTGCAACCGTATCAAAAGCTTCAGAAGATATGGGTTTGTTGTTGTTGGATGTAGATGGTGATAAAGATTTGGATTTACTTGCAGCTAGTGGCAGTGCCGAAATTGGTCCTAATCAACCAGCCTATCAAGATGCTATTTATATCAATGATGGAAAAGGAAATTTTCAATTAGGTAAAGCCGAATTGCCCAAAAATTTCACGAGCAAAAGTTGTATTCGTGCAGCCGATATAGATAGAGATGGTGATATGGATTTGTTTATTGGAGGAAGGGTATTGCCCGGCAAATATCCAACGTCTGTAAGTAGTTTTATTTATAGAAATGATAGCAAGAATGGCATCATTCGCTTTACTGATATTACCGGAAATATTGCACCAGCATTAAACAATATTGGAATGGTTACCGATGCCTTATTCTCCGATTTTGATAATGATGGCTATATTGACCTTATTCTTGCTGGCGAATTTATGCCAGTAACCTTTTTGAAATTCAAAGAAGGTAAATTTTCGATGACCATACCCCAGTATTTAGAAAAACATATTGGTTGGTTTAATAGTATAGTAGCAGCCGATTTTGATAATGATGGCGATATGGATTATGTAGTAGGCAATGTAGGACAAAACAGTTTTTACAAAGCTACAGATGCCGAGCCGGTATCCATTTATGCAAAAGACTTTAATGGAGATGGGTTG
>JBMOEQ010000035.1:0-19555 GCA_049314655.1 Ferruginibacter sp.
ATAATGGCCGGTTTATGTAAACGAAACGCAGCGGCCACTTGTTGTGTAGTAAAACTTACCCAATCAATGCCTCTTTCATCGGTAGGTTCAAAAAAGCAATTTCTAATCAGCAGGGTTTGTTGGTATGCATTTTTATCTCCGGTTACTGCATGTATAGTTTTGCCATATTGCCCATTACCCAAATGATTTTTTTTAGTTCTACTTGTATCTAAAAATTGTATGCCTTGTTGTGCTAATGTTTCATTGAGTGCATCATTATATCCGGTGCTTCCACAAGCATTAAAATGAATAGCCGGTTGGTGATACATTTGATCAAACGTTTGTAAGCCTAAAAGTATCTCTTCTTTTAAGGCGGTTATTTCCGATGCTTGTTGCATATCGAAAGCCGAAGTATATCCTGCAGTGGGTGTATTTAAATGATCTAATGCAGCAAGGCAATGAGCTTCTAATGCAGCAATGAGTTTTTGATCTTTTTGATCTAAAGCTTGTTGAATAATTGTTTTATTAAAATGTGCTCTGCCATGAAATTGGGGTTCAATTAATCCGGCTTTAATGCCCGATTCCCATAATGCCCAAGTATTTTCGTAACCGGGTGTTTCTGCAAAAAAATCTTTAACCTTTTGATAGCGTACGGTTGTAAATCCTTCTTCCCGCATTGCATTAAAATCCAAATTTTCAACCAAACAAAATGCGGTTAAAATAGCCGCTTTTCCTTTTTGATCTTTTACACTTAAAAGTGTTTCGTATAGTGCATCTAAATCTTCGGCATTTTCTAAAGCATCGTAATAATCAAAATTTACGGTGGGTTGTAACCCTGCAGCAAAAATTTTATCGCGTGCAGCTTTGGAAGCTAAACGGATATTACCATAATCATCGGCCGATAATACAACAATCTTCTGTGGCGTAGAAAAGCCATGAAGATTTTTTAGGTGATTGACCAATTGTTGTTTAATAGCGTTAATCACGGTTGTATTGATAATTATAATAATTGCCCAAAGGTGTAATTCCAAACATCGCATCTACCCATCCATCCATTGAGTAGCGCTGGTAAATTTCTTCGGGAATATCGCGATAGGGGGTTGTTAAAAATTGCGGATCAATGATGGGTTGATGTGGGTCGATGATTAAAATATTTTGCGGATCATAAAAATCATAACCTTTTACTGTGGCATTAGTGGTAATGAGTTTTCTTCTTGCCCCTACCATTTCAATGGTACGCATGGTGGGGCCGGCTTGCCGCGGATGCTGCATATCTAACGATGCTTTTGCATTGGCCGATTTTTCGGCAACCACATTTGCTTTAATGGTTTTATATTCAAAATCGTTGAGGTGTGCATCTTTGAAATCGGCATCGGTTATTTTTTTGTGTAAGAATAAAATCTTACTCGGAAAATAGAGGTAGAAAAAACTGGTTAATTTAAATTGCTCTAATTGTGCTAGTATTTTTTTTAAGATACCGTATCTTTTACTGTGCACTGTTCCTATAAAAATAACATCAACTCCATTGGGTTCTTGTTGTGCTAATGCTTTGTATTGATTTAAAAAAAATTGTGGCCGATGTTTTAATACCGGATATGCAATACAATCTGCTTGATCGAAAGAAGTGAGTTCATCAAAATAGGGAAACAATAATCGGGTATCGGTATTGCTTAACGAATCCCATAGGTACAGCATATATTTTGCTGTAGGAAAAGCTGTTTTTAAACGTTGTACAAGCGATGGTGTAAAGCCTTCTCCTCTTACTACTAAAACATAATCAATGGTTTCGTGTTGGTGTTTTTGAATGATACTTTTTATATACCGGGTTAAATAAAAGCCCATGGTTTTTTTGGCCAATCGAATCCAAACTTTTACCAACGTTGAAGCTGAAGGTCGTTCATCATACACATACACTGTTGCGCCTCGGGCTTCTAAAGCTTCGGCAATTCCGGTGCCATAATTTCCTCTGCCGGCAGGTATGAATAAAAGAATTTTTTTATCTTGAAGTACAGACATAATGCAAAGATTATAACAAAATGAAAACTAGTTCTATTATTGCTTTTGTTGCTGCGTTTAAATTTTTATGATTGAATGAGTTTTTCGCAAATGTTTAAATATGCGGTGGCTCTTTCGGCCGGACTAGGAAAAAGTTGAATGCGTTTCTTTCCGGCTTCTGATAAAGTTTTTCTTAATTGTTCGTTGTTTTGTAATGTCATTATTTGTGTTGCAATATCATTAGCATTCAATGCATCAACATACAAGGCAGCATCTGCACAAACCGATTTCGCAAAATCGTAATCCGAAGTTAATATAGGCGTACCGGTTATCATGGCCTCGGCATAACTGGCCGAAAAACATTCTAATAAAGTGGGTAAAAACATGATGTCGCTTTCTTGATATAAGGCTACACCTGTTGTTGTATTTACTACACCTGCATTGTACAAATATTGTTGATTGGTTGTTTCAAATGCTCGTTTAAAAACATCTTCCGGCAATGTGAGTACAAATTGTATGTTAGTGATTTGTTGTGCTTCTAAAATTTTAATCACTTCTTTTATAATGCCTAAATTTTTGTGCGGATAAAATGCACTAATGGTAAGTAAGCGCAATGTACCTAAGGGCTTTTCGGGTAATACTTTCGAATTTGAACTTGGTTGAAAATAAGCGGCACTGCAGGTGTTGTGAACAAGAAAAACATTGTTGATATGCAACCATTGTTGTATTCTTTTTTGAACAGCTTCGGTTTGAGTTACAATAGCATCAGCTTGTTTTGAATAAGCATACTTAGCAATGGCTTTTTTTATTTTCCAGCGAATTTTACTTTTTAAAGAAATTAATCCAAAGAAGGGCGATTCGGGATAAATATGTTGCGCAATATTATACCCCATTAGATGCTTGGCTTTGGGTTTCCAATACGCTGGGCCGGATGTAGTAAAAACACAATGCGGTTGAATAAAATTTTCTTGTGCTTTTAACCAACGATTCATTTTCCACATAGACAGTAAGCTACTACCCGGACGAAAAGCTGCACTATAAAAAGTAAAGTTGGAAGGAAATTTTCCGGTTTTTATAATGCGGGCAACACCTTCACCTAAAATGACATGATAATCGTGTTCAGTATGTTCAATACATTCCTCGATAAAAGAAGCAGCCACTTGTGCACCACCACCTTTTAATACAGATGCGGTATTAATGAGCAGCCTCATATTTGTATTGCATTAAACATTGGTAAAATTTTTCTGCTATATCAGTGCTGCTGAATTGTTTTATTTTTTCTATCGCTTGATTGCCTAAATGTTTTCTTAAATCTACATCATCCATAAGTAGTTGTAATTTTTCGCGATACAATTCATCGTTGGCTAATGGGATTAAAAATCCATTAATGCCATCATCTATTAAATCGCCAGGCCCTGCAATGCAATCGAAACTAATGCACGCTAATCCGGCAGCCATTGCTTCGGCTAATGCATTGGGAAATCCTTCGGAGGTAGATGTGAAAGCAAATATGGCGGCATCTTTATAATAATTTTGAATGGCGTTTTGTCTTCCTTCAAAAAACATATTTCCGCTTAAAGGAAGTTTTTCGGCAGAAGTTTTTACAAATGTTTCCCGATGTCCATCGCCTACAAAATACAGTTTCCAAGAAGGGTTATTGATGGAAGAAAATATTTGTGCTAAAGCCAATTGATTTTTATTGTCGGAAAATCTCCCCACATTTAAAATGATATTTTTTCTTTCTGATGTTGTGGGTTCAAAGGGTTGAATAGGATTGCCAATGACTGTGATGTTTTTATGTCCTGTTTTTTTAATCAACATTTTTTTTGCAGCAATGGTTTGTGCGATTATTCCGGTAGCAAAACGATAGGTGATTTTATTCAATTGATCGATGAATTTTCCGGCACTGTAAAGCGGACTGGCTCTATCTGATAAATACACTCGTGTGCCTGTAAATGCCGCCGCAATCATTACAAATGAATTAAATCGTTCGCTGAAACTTAACAATACATCAGGTTTAATGGCTTTAATAGTACGGCGCAAAAAAGCCAATGATTTTAATGTAAATGAAAGTCGGCTGTATTTTTTATAATCGAAATTGGGCTCTATAATTTTTACTGCATCAGGAATTGAATAAAACTTTTGTTGATTGGTAAGTAAGATTAAATAAACGGTGGTATTGGGTTTAATACAGAAATGATTGGCGAGTTCGGCCATAACTCTTTCCATGCCACCCATTTCGAGCGATGGTAATACAAGTGCAATAGTAGTATGGTTGTATGTAGGCATGTATTGAAATTGAGTAGCACTCAATGTATAATATCCTTTAAAAGAAATTTCAATTCGCTGCCTTGGTTGATGTCTGCTACCAACACTACTTTTCCATTTAACTTTTGAAGGATAGAAGCATTGTTTACCGAAGTGATATCTTCAGTTCTTCCAAAAACAAAAAATCCATTTTCCTTCACTGTTGTTAAAAGATTTTTTATGGCACTAACGATGTCATCGTCTGGAAATACTTTATAGTTCAATACATTCATGCATCTTACAATATCGTATTGTGGAGTGTTTGCAGCTGGTTCAAAAATATCGAAGTATTGAAATGAAATTGTTTTATTGTGTATAGCTTCCATTGTTTTTGGATTGAGCATATACAATTCTTTTTCTTTTCCGGTTACAGCCGATTTTGTTGGAATGAAATAACCCAAAAATTTTGAAATGATATAGGCAACAGAGGTTCTGCGATATGCTTGTATGCCTAAAAAATCGGCATATAACACAAAGCCATCGGCATCTTTATATAATTGTCCGTACCATTTTTTTTCTGAAAGCACTTTGGCAAACTTATCAGAAATGGTAAAGCTTACTTGTATGCCGGCTTGTTTCAAATTGTTGTATAAATCTACCGAAGTAATACCATCAGAAACAGCAACATCATGCAATTGATACACCGTATCTTTTTTTAAGTGTTGAATTAAAGTAGCATCTACATCTTCAAAGCGTTTGGCATTGGTTTTTTTATATATGCCGTTTTGCATTTTTAATTGCGTGATGGCTTTATAAAACAATACTTCATCTTTTATTTCTTGTAAATTTTTAAAGTCGAAGAAAATGTATTTTCTCAGCCAACTGTTCAGCAGTTGTTTATATTTCTCGGGATTACGAATAATTATTTTTATCATTTTCTACTAATGTTTCAGTGTGTAAATAGGGATGGAGATAAAATGTGTTAAGCGTTTTTTATTGTATGCATCAAATCTTCAATCATCCAATGTTGCGGTATAAATGCGCCTTCGTGCCATTGCATGTCATTGGTCCAATATCCAGGACAAGGACCGTAACCCACCACCGCAAATCCAAAACTAATTTCTACAATTAATGGTTCGTTATTGTGGTATACGAAATCGTAAGCCAAACAACCTGCATTTAATTTTTGTGAAATGCTAAATGCCAATTGAATAGAACCTTCATCAAAAAACGATTTGTCATATTCTATACTTCCGCTTCCGGATGCCCTAAAATCGTTTTCACGAACATTTCTTTTGATAGCGAATGCTTTATTGCCAATAACGATAACTCTTATATCGTAACTGTTATTAGGAATGAAATCTTGAAAGTATGCATAGCCTTTTTCTCTACCGGCCATACGTTCAAATTCATTTTTAATAAACAATCGGCCTATTCCTTTGGCCACATCTTTCAGCGATGTTTTACCATTGCGATATTTTCTGATGCGTTCTTTCAATCCGCTCCAACTGTTGTACTGACTAAATCCTTTTCCAAATGCTTGTTGTATGAGTTGTGCTGCAGCGCCAACATTTTTTACCAATTGTACATTAGATGCACCTGCGCCACCTTTTAATTTAAACACTTTAGGAAAGCTGGTGGTATTGCACCAATCTAAAGCAGATGCTTGATCATAAAATACATAACTGGGTACAAGCGGCGCGCCAATACTTTCGAGTAAATATTTTTGTGCTACTTTATCATCAAAATGCCAAGAAGAAGCTTCATCTGGAAAAGTAAGTTTTCCGGCAGCCCTTATGCTGCTTAATATAGATTTGGCACATAAACGATCTTTAGCATTTTGATGGTTAAAATGCCAAAGCACAATATCGCAATCACTTACTTGCTGTATGATATCCGAATCGTAACAATTCACCAATTTAAATGGAATTTGTTGAGCCTTACAATAGCTCATCCATAAATCACTGAAGCTGTTGGCTGAAGGTTGTATGGCTATTTTCATGGTCAATCATTTGTTGCATCCAAATTTCTAAACTAGTGGCTACCCAAAGCGCATCTACTTCAGCGGAGCTTATTCGTTGTAAATTATTTATCCAATAGGTTACGGGTGTTGCATCTAGCAATCCATGTTTTTTAATGCCGGGTACAATTTGTTCGTGGAGATAGGTTTGAAAAGTTTTTTCTCCCATAAATGCACGCAGCGGAATTCCAAAGCCCATTTTATCTCTAAAGGCAAATTCGTTTCCAAAAGTTTGGGCACATAATTTTTTTAATAAATATTTTTCTGTGTTGTTGCTTTCCGGTGCTTTACGTTTTACTAAATATTTTTCGGGAATGGTAAAGGATTGTTCAACTACATGATTGTCTAAGAATGGTACACGATTTTCAATGGAATGCGCCATCGACATTTTATCTTGTCGAATTAGTAAATCGGGTAAATAAGTAGTCATTTCGTATTTCATCTGTTTATCAAATACGCTGCCCGAATAACTTTCATAAATGGCTTTGCGATGATCTACCGCATGCGCTATATTAAAATCCGGAAATAGTTTTTTAGCCATTTGTTCATGCATAAATCCGTTGGCCATAACCGCTCTATGAACAGGATTCATATAATTCAATAAAAACTTACCGGCATTCCATTTATGATTTTTTAAATCTACAAAGAACTTTTTATTGGTGTAAGGGAAAACCATGTCATAGAAACGTGTATACCCACCAAATACTTCATCGGCACCTTCTCCACTTAATAATACGGTTACATATTTTCGGGCTTGTTGTGCTAATAAATAAATGCCTAAAGTGTTGGGATGGTTTACCGGTCCTTCAAAATGCCAAGTAGCTTTTTCTAAACTATTGCGGTAGTAACTACTGTCTAATAAAAATTGATGGGCAATAATATGCAGTTGTGCCGCTACTTTTTCGATGAAAGTTTTTTCGCTAAAACGCGGATCATCAAAAACAATGGAAACACTTTCTAACAAATTGTTTTGTTGTATTTCTTTTGCCAATGCCGTTACAACAGATGAATCTACACCACCTGAAAGTTGGCAACCTAATTTTACATCGCTCATCAATTGTGAACGAACACTTTCTTTCAATACATCATGTAAAGATTCCATGGCTGTTGTTTCAGAAATGCTTACATCATTTTTTCGTTGATATTGATTGATGTTGAAATATTGTTGTTGAGTAATTTTTCCTTCACTCGAAATAATAAGAAAGTGGCCGGGTTCGATACCTTCAACACCTTGCAATAAAGTTTTATTAATGGTGTTGCGGAAGATTAAATATTCCGATAATAAACTTTCATTCAGTGTTGCTTTAAAATGGGGTAATGCATATAAGCTTTTCAATTCCGATGCAAAAGCAAAACAACCATTCTCATAATGATAATATATGGGCTTAATACCAAATCGATCTCTGGCAACAAAAATGGTTTTTAATGTAAGATCTACAACTGCAATGGCAAACATACCATTGAGCATGCCAATCATTTTTTCGAAGCCATATTTTAGATAGAGATGTAAAACTACTTCGGTATCGCAGGTGCTTTTAAAATGTACACCTTCTTGTTCTAATTGTGGTTTAAAATCGAAAGCGTTATAAATTTCTCCATTCATCAACAACATTACTTGTTCATTGGGCGATAGCATGGGTTGATGTCCGTTAGCCGATAAATCTAAAATGCTTAATCTGTTGAAACCAATAATGCCTTCAAAGTTTTTGTTGATGGTTGTGGTGGTGCGATAATCGTATGCTACACTTTCGGCTGTTGCTAAACTAAATGCACGAATGCCCGAATCATCGGGACCGCGATGCTTTTGCACTTGTAGCATTTCACGCATGGTGCCGGTATGTTCTATGGTAGAACCATTAAAATGTATATATCCTGCAAAGCCGCACATAAGTTAATTTTTAAAGTAAAGCGCCTAATTCATCCGAGCTCATAAATTCTACATCGGGCCATTTTTTTACAATGGTTTTCAGTAATTGTTCCAATCCATTTAATCCTTTTGTTCTGTTTTGAGGTTGTATCAACCCGGTATAATTGATGCGATGTGTTCCAATGATGGCAGGTTTTTTCCAACGAAATGCAATTTCCATGCGCTGCAAACAATCGTCTATCCAATTGAATTTTGGTTGTTGTGCCGGTTCGTAAAAGCAATTGCGCATTAAATAAAATTGTCCGTAATGGTTTTTTTGTCCCATGAAATGAAACCTTTTCTTATACGATGTACCTGTTGCATCCGGATCTTGTTGCCAGGTTATAGACTGAATAAATTTTACGCCATATTTTGCCAATGCAGGTTCTAAGCTACTCGGCCATATATAACAAGGCGCTATGAATGAAGCCGATTGAAAGCCCCAAATAGATTTAAAAATTTCTAATCCTTCTATAGCAATTGTGGCGGCATCGGGTGTTGCAAATGCGTCTAAGAATTCGCTTCTGCCAGAAGGATTAATACCATTGTGCGTAGTAAACATATTGCATTCAAAAGCATCTAAAGCCGTTTGGTCTTTTTGTTGTAAAGCCTTCATCCAATTGGCTACGTTTAAATGTTCGCGGCCATGAAATTGCGGTTGAATTAATTTTTTTTCAATCCCTTCTTTATACAAGTCCATTACGCGATTGTGTTTTGGATAGCGTTGTAAAGTTTTGTCGAAAGTTTCAAAATGGTATTCGTTGAAATCGCTTGCTTTAATTTTTTCGAAATCTGGGTTACCTACTATGTTGTTTGCAGTGAGTATAGCCGGCCTATTGTTTTTATCTCTTACACTATTCAGTACTTCAAACAATTGTTCTAAATCTTCATTACACTCTAATGCATCATTGGAGTTGTACGAACATTGATTTACAGGATAACCTCTTTGCAATAATTGTTGATAGGCTTCATTTGAGGCCATGCGAATAGTGCCCCAATCGTCGGATTCGAGTACAACAATTTTTCGGGTGCTATGCCATCCGGGTAGATGCATGAGCTGCCTTCCTGTATATCGTAATAAGTTTAACGTAAAAAATATTTGAGTTAATGACCCACTAAAAATTCAGATAAACTCACATTCGATCGGGTGAGCATCATGGTAATAGGATTAGATATGAGCATTAAAGGATCTACAAAATAAAAACCGGCTCTTCCAATAACAAATACATGCATTACAAGAATTGGAATTGCAATGTAACCAACGATTTTTAATGTTCTGGTATTGGCATTCAATCCTGCAATGATAGTTAATCGCAAAAAACTTACGAGATAAAATAAATACATGAATCTACCCAATGAACCTAAGTTGGTTGTGATAAGTGTTAGGCAAAAAAGAATTAAATAAAATGGTTCTAATCTTTCTAAAAATGGACTTTTATTCCATTTAATAATTCCTGCATATTCTAACAGAAACAGTAAAAGCAGAAAATATAAAATGGCATTTGCTCGATATTTTACATACCAGTTCATTTCCGAAATCATTTTTTTTCTCATATCCAAATCTGCGCTATCAGTATAACTGCTGGTTCTGTCTTTCAACGATGTTTCACTAAAAGCTGCGGTAACATTTTGTATAATGGCTAAGGATGAATTGGCAGAAGAAAGCGCAAAAAATAAAATAGAGAAAATCAGTAATGTCCAGGTAATAACTTTTTTATGTACAATCAATTTATATATCAGCAATAATAAAACCGGTATAAAAAAAGAATAATGTACGAATATTGAAGTTGCTGCAAAAAATAATGAATACAAATCGTTTTTTCTAATGTGCTTGATGGCATAATACATAAAAATAAATAGGGCAGTCCAAAAGCGTACACCGGTAACCGCAACATAAAAAGGAACAATTAAAAACAGCAGCAAAAAAAATACGCGTTGAAACAGTGTTTTATTCCATGTTGTTTCTGCCAGTACTTCTTTAATGAATTGAAGAAAGAAATAAGCAAATACCAAATTAACTACTGCAAAAAACCATCTTGAATTATCTGTAAATCGAGATATGATGAATTGTAAACTAAATGCATAAAAATCGGGCTGACTATTCACCGTATTCATTTCGTATCGAATCAATCTATCTGAAGAAATGAGGTGCGTTAAATGAAAAGTAAAATCTCCCCAGGTATATCTCGAAACAAAATAAAAACTTTCTTTATAGCCTAAAATATCTCCCGGTGAAAAAAACACACAATAGCCAAATAATGCGAAAAACAATATCCAAATGAAATGCCATTTTGGATTGCGAATATGATAGCTTGCATACCCAAACGCAGCAAAAGGCCAAATGCAAAATAATAGCATCAAGGCCTGTTTACTATGGTGAGCAGCAATTTTCATTTCTACTAATTAGTTTGGGTTTCGTTAAACAATTGCAACCATCTATGTGCAATATGATGAGCATTAAATTTTTCAATACTTTTTTGTGCAGCCAATGCCATATTGTTTCTTAAGTCTTCATTGCGCATTAACAACTCTACGGTAGAACAATATGCGTCTACATCAAATGGATCAATACAAAAACCGTTTACTTTATGCTCAATAATATCGGGCAATGCTCTAAAACTGTTGAATGCTATGGGTACTACTCCCATCGCTTGTGCTTCTACCAATACCATCGGATAGCCTTCAAAAGCCGATGTCATGCAAAATATTTTCGATTGTAGGAGATAGGGTTTGGGGTGTTGAAATCCAACCAATGTTATATGCTCCATATTTTTAGAGAGCATTGTTGCTTCCATCATTTCTTTACTTGGACCATCGCCAACAACAATCATTTTCCAATGCGGATATTTGGGGGCTAATCGATTCCAAATTTCTAATAAAAGATCTACTCTTTTTTGTTGAAGATTCAATCTGCCTACAAATACTATAATATTTTCTTTATGAGGGTTAGAGGTTACCTCAAATGGAGCCGGGTTTTGAATGGCCGTAATTTTTTCTTTGGGATAGTTTTTTATATAGATATCCAATTCGGGAATAAAGTAAGGCGACAACAATACAAATTTATCAGAGTATCGGATAATGGCGTTAAACATTTTGGCATACTTAAAGCGATTATAGGCTTTCAGAAATTTTTTTCCTAATGCATTATTGAAGAGCTTAAACCAAGGCCGTTTTCCATAACTATCCGAAATGATGTGAATGTATTGTTCTTGAATACAACCCACACAATTGTGCAATACCGAAAATATCGGAACATTATTTCCTACTGCATTTTTCACCATCTTTAACATAGGAATATCTATACATGCTTGATTGATGATAAAATCTATGTGTAAGGATTGGAGCAGTTGTTTTAAAAATTGTTCATTTTCGTTAGCGCTAATAGAATTGGGCTTAGGAAAGAAATAATGCTTAATGCCATTGTATATTTTTTCATCCCCATTGCTGGATGATAAAAAATAAGCCTCATGTCCCATTGCTTGAAAGGTTGTGCCAAGTGTTGTAGATACCGTTCCTACTCCACCTGCAAAATCATTGATTTCAAAAGCAGTTATAAAAAGGATATGTAGTTTTTTAGTAATCATTAGATGCCGGATAAGGTAGGTTTAAGTTGGTTGTTGCCTTCATATACCAAATGCTGAAAAAGCGCTTCTTGTTTTTCAATGTTAATGTATTGTAACAAAGCGTCCTTAGTTGAAATGGTTTTGTAACAATTGGCTAAGTTTTCTAAATATTTAGAGTACTCGTTATTAGAATTATAATCGGCTTCGCCTGCAGGAGAAAAATACAGCGCCTTGTTTTTAAAGCATAAAATATCGAGCATGCAAGAAGATACATCTGTAATTACTATATCGTATTGGTGATTTTTTAAGATGCTGTAAAAATCGCCGGTTACTTTATTAAATCCTTCTATAGACTGTGCATAGCGGGGTTGAAAAAAATGTTCTTTCACATACACGTCAAATCCAATGTTTTTTAAGTGCTGTAAAAAATCTAATAGTATGGTTAACCTCGTTTCTTTGATTAAAGAAGGTGCTACTAAAATTTTATTACCGTTTGTTGTAGGAAAATTAAATTCATTTCTATTGTATTGGTTGTACGGCGGATTACCAAACAATAAAAACTTTACTTGCTTACCAGTATTGTAGTTTTTCAATACATCAATGAAATAATTGCTCCAGCACAACATCACTTGGCATTTTGCATAACGATGTGGAATATCGGTTATCAATCCTGCAACATAAGCGCCATGTTGTACTACCACAAATTTGCAATAACTATGTTTACGGCACCAAGCCAAATACAAACTATGTTGTTTCGAAATCCAATTGATATCAATGATAAACCGTGGACTTAAAATCGATAACATCACCGCCATCGCTTTATACCTGAGTTTTGAATTGCGCCCAAACAAAAAACTGAATTTCCATAAATAAAAAGGATCGAGGAAAATGTAATGCTTTTTATTTTCGGCATTCAATAATGGAATACTGTTTCGGTGTTTCACAAAAATCACCAATTCTTTTCCGGTAAATAATTTGAGTACTCCGTTAATCATAACCTTGTTTCGTTATTGGGCTGATTAGTGTTTTGTATTGTATGTGCGTAACGGTAAAAATTAAACACATCTACTAAATAAATGGCCAATAAGCCGGCAATAGTAGCCAACGGAAATATTATTAAATTGAAGCCCAAGTTTTGGTATAATAATATACAAGCCAAGAACCAAATGCCAATGCCAGAGAGAAACGACCACAATCGATCCATATTTTTCTCTATAATCATATAAATATTAGAGAACACGGTTAAACTGCCCAACCATCCTGCAATCAATTGCCATTGTGCGGCAGCAGTGCCATCAATATAATTGGGTAAGAGTAATTGAACGAAATACGGAATCAATAACCATCCTGCAACAGCGGCTACTCCATTGATGAGTAAAGATGCTGCAACTGGTTTTAATGGAATGCGTAAAAGTTCAATAAATGGTCGGCCTTGGCCCCAAGCAAATGCCATCTTTGGAAAACTAACATTGCTGATGGCATTCGATAATGTTTTGATACCGGTATCTACAATAATGGCTAAAGAAAATAAACCTAATGCTTTAGCGCCTCCCCAATATACAATTGCCGAACGTTGAAATACTGGCCATAATCCATAAATATTGGCTACCCAAAAAATGGGCATGCCTACTTGTAAGAGTTCTTTAAACGTGATGCTATCCCACTGTGGTTTTGCTTTGATGGGGCGCCAATAATGGGTTAATGCCCAATCTACTCCAAATAAAAATAGTGCTCTTAAACAAAGTCCGTAAAATTTATATTCATAAACAAAATACAAACTAGCTAAAGTAGCTAAGGAAAGAACAATATCTATGGTAGAGAGTTTATTGAAATCGTTATTTGATCGATACAATACTTTCAAATACTTGGTAATGTACAAACCTTGAAAAGAACTGATGCCAATTACAAAAACGCCTGCTGCATATTGTGGTTCATTCAACCATAAAAAAACAAGGGCAATGATGCTTGCAATAATGATGCTTCCTACACCAGTTAGTATTGCCCAATAGTGACTCACCGCAGCGGTTTTAAGGGCTTTAGCTTGTTCTTGTTTGCCCATATAAAAAGGCAATTGCCTGCTTAATCCACTAGGCACTCCAATTTGAACTAAAATTAAATAACTGGTGATGATGCCAAACCCATTGAACAATCCCAATTGCTCGGGCAATAACCAACGTGCTACAAATAATCCCGCAACCAAACTAATGGCATTGGATAATAAACTTGCCACACTCATAAAGGCCATCATCTTTCCGGAGCTGCTTAAATTATTTTTAGGTAAGCGAAACATGTACTTGAATTACTGATTTCCGGATGAGATGATAGGTTGCAAAACTTGCCTTAATTTATCGAAGAGAATGCTTTGTCCTATTTCATTTAAGTGATGATGATCTTCTAAAATTCCTTTATAATCAAAATTCGAATTGTTGATAAATATCGAATGCGCTTCAAGAATAGCATTGTACTGAACAATTCTATTGCAAATGCCCGGCACTTGTTTATCGTACGCTTCGGAGCCGGGTAAAATACCAATTGCAATGAAAGGTTTTTCTGGAAAAGCGGCTTTAATTTTCAATAAATAATTTTCAAAATCTTTTGGTGAAGTATAAGCCAATCCACGATGTTTACGCAAAAAACTGGTAAAAGGTTTTACCATACGAAAGAGATGCAGTTTTTTGATGATGTCTAATTCTAATTGTCCTAATGCACGTGGCGCACAATCTACAATACCCGATTGGAGGATGATGATATCGGGATCGGTAACTGCATAATAATTGAGTGCAATAAACAATTGTTGTATTGTAGCACCACCATAAGCTGCTAAAATAAATTCAACATCGGGAAAAGCCTTGCGTAATTGGTTTACATAAATATTTTCCCATTGTACTTTGCCGTTTTGATAAGCACGCGGCAAAGAAACCGAATCGGTGAGTACTAATATTTTTTTAACAGGCGTTTGCATAAATCCACTATTGAATGTGTTCGTCTTTTAAAGCCGTACCTTTTTTTAAATCTTGATTGGCTTGTTTGCCTAAAATAGATGAATAAAATTTGGGGTGCATACCAAAACCCGGACGAATAGAACGTACATTTTTTTCTGTAAAAACAGCTCCTGCTTCAATGTCTTCAACAACATATAAAGATCTTGAAAAAGCCCTGCCGCTGATTTGTTTGGGTGTGAGTGCATAGTCAATAACACCTAATGCAGCTTCTGCTTCGCGAACTGCGGTTACCATTGCTGTAAACTCTTCTATATTTAAACTGAAGGATGCATCGGGACCACCCATTGCCCTGTCGAGGATAAAATGTTTTTCTATCACTTTAGCACCAAGTGTTGTGGCTACAACTGGAACAGTGATGCCCATGGTATGATCGCTTAATCCACTGTACACACCAAATCTTGCAGCCAAATCGGGTATCATGCGCATATTGGCTTCATTAAAAGGTGCCGGATAACTGGAGGTACATTTTAATAAAATGATTTTATGGTTGCCCACTTTTTTACATGCATCAACGGCCAATTGAATATCGGCTTCTTCGGCAATGCCAGTAGAAATAATGATGGGCTTTCCTTTAGATGCGGTGTATTCAATTAACGGAATATCGGTGATTTCGAAGGAAGCAATTTTATAAGCTGGCGCATTTAAATTTTCTAATAAATCTACTGCACTAAAATCGAAGGGCGAAGAAAAGCAAATTAATCCCTCGGCTTTTGCAGCTTCAAAAATAGTTTGATGCCAATCCCATGGGGTATAAGCTTGTTGATACAATTGATATAAAAATTGTCCATCCCAAATAGTGCCTTGCTTTAATTTAAAATCATCGTTTTGCGAATCGATGGTAATGGTATCGGCAGTATAAGTTTGTAATTTGATGGCATCGGCACCTGCACGTTTTGCTGCTTTAACATGCGCCAATGCGGTATCGAGCGAGCCATTATGATTGGCCGATAATTCGGCTATGATGAAAACTTTTCCGCTGTTGGAAATTTCAAAATTATCAATGAATATTGGTTCCATGCTAACGATAATTTTTTTTAGTGAATTTCAGTTTGTTGGCTTCCGTAGTGCAGTTGAAATTGAATCGTTCAAATACTTTTACAGATGCAAGGTTTTGGGGCATCACATATCCTACTACAGTATGAATAGCAATTTGGGTAGATAAAAAGGCTAATCCTTTTGCCAATAAAATTCTTCCCATGCCTTTTCCATGCAATGCCGGATCTACTAAATAACTGATACATGCCGTATCGCCTTCAAAATCAAATCGTATAGAACCAATATATGTATCGTTCCATTTTCCAATGAAGTAAAGGCATTGTGGATCTGCAATTTTTTTCGAAAACCATTGTTCATGTTCTGCCAAACTAATGGTATGGGTAGAAAAAGAATGTGCCCTTACAATAGAATTGGTTGCCCATTGGTAAGTAATATTGGTATGTGCAGCAGTTGCTTTTTCTATTTGTACAATTGATTGAATGGTCAATTCTGTAAACAGTTTATTAAAACGTTCACTTGTTTTGCCATCAAACATTTGTTGCTGTGCTTCAGTGCATTGTTGATAGGTTTCGGCATTACTGTTTTTTAAACCTTCAATTGTAATGGCTGCGCTACTGCTTAATAATCCTTGATAAATGTTTTGTTGATTTTCTGCAGTTTGAAGAATGGCTAATAAGCCACCTATTTGTGCATATTCTACCGCCATTGTACTTGCCGATAAAATAGCCGTATCAGCAGTTTGCATTAATTCATAAACTGCATTTTTTGAAAGATTTTTTTTAAGTTCAATAGTAGGTATTGATGCAATGGCAGCAGACAAAGTTGTTTCATGTAAATAGCCATTGCCAATGAGTACTACAACTTTTTCGAATGCATTCAATAAGTCTTTTTCTTGCTCAATAATATGTTGAGTAAAATTCAGTGGGTCGGCGCCACCCATTGCAATCAATAATTGTTTTTTAAATCCAGCTTTTGATTGGTGTAAAAATGTTGTAGGTACTGGGGATAAGCAAAATTTTGTACCTGTATACATGCAAGTACTTAATGCAGTATCTGTATAAGCTGTATTAGATAAACCCGGAGCATGATTGATTACAACATCGGCGATATTACCTTGTTCTATTAAATCATCAATATAAACAAGGGTGCAGCCTTTAGCTTTTATGGCTTGTTGATAAGCTTTACCAAACCAATATCCATCTAACACTACAATTTCATTGCCGGTTAAAATATCCTCCATATCAAATGCTATGGATGCTTGTGTTTTTCTTTCGTTGGGGAAAGGATATTGGTTATTGGGTACTTGAATAAATGAAATGGCTAATTGTTGTAATGCTGTTGTTAAAAAATCGGGCGCATCATCGCTTACAAACAAACAATTAAAGTTTGAATGCAGCATGAATGCCAACGAAATTAATCGATGAATATGTCCGTAGCCAATATTACTACTTCCATCTGCACGAAATACAAGGGTTGGATTCATTTTTAAACAGCAGGAACTTTAAATACAATTTTCTTTACATCGGTTTCGGTACAATATAATGCTGCATGTGCAGTATCGTTATCAATAATGCAATAATGGCCTTGTGGTACTTTAACTGATGATGTAGGCGTATCACTGAAATGTTGATAATCGGCATCTTCTTGAAATTCATTAACCGCTTGTGTACACTCGGCTAATTTTTTTTCAGCAATACAATCTTCCCCCTCAATGGTAAAATGGATATCATAAAATTTTCGATGTATTTCCATTTTTGGATTAGCATCGTTATTGTGTGCAACAATCCAAATAGCCGTTATACCCGATTGGCCAATCTGTTTTTTATTGTTTACATAGCCCGTTTCTGTTGGATGCAACATTTCATGAATAATGTCTTGCGCAACAATTGGGTCGCTGATGTATTGCATCAAATTTTCGATATTGTTTGAAACAATCATTGGATACGTGTTTCGCGGTTTAAGGTTTCAATTAATGCGGCATCGGTTTTATACCTTAATGTAAGATGACTATTGAGTGCAGCCACTTCGGGATGTGCATCTAAGAAATCAAAAATATTGTAAATAGTTGGAGGAAGTTTCTTTTCATCGAGATGCTGTTGTATAGCATTGAATAAATCTAAATCTTCTTGATAATCTACCGTTAATCTGTAATTGCGAACCAACGCTTCGGGCAAATCCACCAAGTTAATTTTAAAATGATCGGCATTGTTTTGGAAGTACCAAGTCATGTATTCGGAATACTGCGCATTAGGAAAATGTTCTTTGATGCGATGCAATGCGCTGGTGTTGATGATTTCGGCAGCCGTACCAACAGATGCGGTTTTTGCTGCAGTATAATCGGCACCGGTTTCAAAATGCGATTGTAATAAATGGTGTACAATTTCTTCCGAAACATAAGGCATATCGGCCGTTACGCGTATCACCACATCTACTTTAAGTAAATCAGTGATGCCTAAATATCTTCTAATCACATCATCCGGATCGCCGGTATGAAAAATTACTGAGGGTAGTAAAGTATACTCTTTAAGTGGTGCATCATCTTCCAAACTAGATGTTGCTAAAATGGTATGATTGGCTTTATTGAAACGCAAACAACTTTCAATACAACGTTCTACTGAACTGAGGTTGCCAATTTTTAATAAGGCTTTTTTGGGCAAGCGCGATGATTTTAAGCGGCACGCAATTACGGTAGCAATGGTTGCTTTTTTAAAATCGGCTTTTTGAAAGGCTTCACCAGCTTTTTTATCAATGGCTAAAACCTGTTGTTGGGTTTGTAAATTTCTTAATTCAACCGAGCTGATGCCGCTCATTGCCGAACGTTTAAAACTTAAATCGCTTCCAAATTGAAGCAAACTACCTGCACGGATATCTTTAGCAGCAATGGGTATTTGAACCGAATTGGCGAGATAAGTTTTTTCTCTATCGTTGATAAAAGGTTGTGCTTTTAAATCGAGGTAATCGTTAAGGCGTTGAATGTATAAATCATAGTCGGCAATTTTCATACTCGAAAAATGATCGTATTGGGTTTCATGTGTACTGTGCATGATGTGTTTTTCGATGATATCGGCGCCGTGCATGGCTGCAGTTATTGGCAACCATGTAGCATCTTCGGATGTGCCTGCCGCATGATCGGCAAATACAATAGGATTATCGAAATGTTGTTTTAGTGTAGCAATTTTAATCAATCCGCTATCGGCTAATGCAGTGGGGTACGATTGAAATCCGGCTTCTATCCAAATTTCGGCTGGTTGCAATCTTAGTTGAAATTGAGCAATGCGTTCTTGAATGGCTGCAAGCTCTAATCCACTAATATTCATGATCAACACTTTTTGGGTAAGGTTGATTTTTTCTAATGCTTGCACTACCGATTCGTTGTATAATACAGAGGCTTGCAATTTGATGCCTTTTACTTTTGTAAGATGCGCATTACAAATTTCAACGCCGTAGGTATCAAATAAATCTATCCATATTTCTTTAGTAGCACTTGCTTTTTCAATAATGGTATTCCATTGTTCGGGATTGAAAAATAAAGTTTGATATACCGGATACCATTGATAATCGGCTGTAGCAATTTTATCGGGATGCAGGGGTTGAAATTTAATGCCAAATGCATCGTGGTGTTTAAACTCGTCGATTAAATCGAGTAAGTATTGAAGATTGCCACCATGTGTATTGGCTACTTCCAGTATTTGATAGGGACGTGTACTCATAATTGAAAATAGGCTAAAATGGTATCGATTACATATTGTTGTTCTTCGGCAGTTAATGCAGGATACATGGGTAAACTGATGCAATGCCTGTAATAATTTTCGGCATAGGGCAAATCGCCTTCGTTCCATCCTTGATG
>JBMOEQ010000036.1:0-19523 GCA_049314655.1 Ferruginibacter sp.
ACTAAACCCTAAACCTCTAAACATCTAAACTATCATCACTCTAATATCAATTGCGTTTTCAAAATTTTAGTTCTTTTCTCATCCGTTTCTACCAACACCAATCCTGGCTTTTTGCCTTTCTCAAAACTGCCCAATTTATCTTGCAGTTGAAGTGCATGAGCGCCATTATAAGTGGCCCATTTTAAAATGGTTTCAAGCGGAATGGCATAATTAACCGACTTCATTATGGCATTTATTTCATGCATCATACTCAATTGATGGTTACTGGCTAAACTATCGGTACCAATGGTTAATTGCATCCCCTTATCATATAACATTTGTATAGGCGGATCTTTTCTTTCAATAAATTGATTGGCTAAAATACAGATGCAATAATGTATAGAATTATGCAAGTGTTGAATAATATATTGCGCCGCAAAATCTACATCCTCCGCATTGGTAAAACTGTTGTGTACTAAAAGCAGTGATTGATATTGATTGAAATACGTTATCCAGCTTTGCAAACTCGATTTTCCGGTTGGCTCAAAACTATTATAAGGGATATTAAATTTATGATAGAAGTCTACGAATGCACCACCACCGGTTTTAAACAATATGTCTTCATCGAGGGTTTCTTGATTATGAATAGATACAATTTGATTGGCAGTAGCTTCATTAATCAATTTAAACAAAGGCTTAGAAATACTGTATGGCGCATGTGGCGTAATGGAATTATAAGGAAACAATTGATTAAATACATCTAATTTTTCAATTCCATGCTCAAATCTTTGTTGGGCATTGGCCGAATCAAACCCGGTAAGCTCAATAAAATTGTGCCACTGAATTGGAGAAGCTAGTTTGGGCGCAATAGAATCGATGGTATTACATATATCTCCCACAGCCACTATTCCCGATTGATGCATGGTATGCGCTTGAGTTTTCATAGCTTCTGCAATCGCTTCAGACAAAGTTGTAGAAAAACGTTTCTCCATCACCTGCTGAACAAAATGCACCAACCCGGTTCCTTCCGAAATTGATCCTTTCAAATGACTCAATTCTAAATGACAATGTGTATTTACAAAACCCGGCAACAAAATTCCATTTAAGTGTTGAATGTTATCTCCTGCAATTTCAAAAGGTACAATTTCAACCACTTGATTTTTTTCATCAAAAATCAACACTTCACTATTGTCTATCAATTGTACTCCAGTAAAAATGGCTTTCCCCGAAAATTTTTTAAATGGCATGCTGTAAATTTCATAAAATATAGCGCTACTTCCTAATTCTACCCATAAACGCTGCTTATTTCAAATATCGAATTAAAGCTAAATTGGTTGTAATGATTAACTTTGCGCACTCCCTGAATAAGGAATTTAAAAATTTGTTGCGTTATTATGTTAGATAAACTAGATGCCATAAAAGGTAGATTTGATAATTTGGGGGTAGCCCTTACCAATCCCGATATTGTAAGCGATAACAAGAAATTCAGTGCGATGAGTAAAGAATATCGCAGTTTGGAGAAAATTGTTAATGCACGTAATGCTTATGTAAAAGTGCTGGATGATATTGAGTTTAGTAAAGAAGTCCTCAATGGCGATGATGCCGAAATGCGTGAATTGGCTAAACTCGAATTACCCGATTTAGAAAATACCAAGGAAGATTTGGAAAAGCAATTGCGGAATATGCTCATTCCAAAAGATCCTTATGATGAAAAAAATGCCATCTTAGAAATTAGAGCCGGTACCGGTGGAGATGAGGCTTCGCTTTTTGCAGGCGATTTACTAAGGATGTACCTTAAATATTGTGAGAAAAAAGGTTGGAAAACCGCCATCCTTAGTGAAAGTGAAGGTACAGCAGGTGGTTATAAAGAGGTACAGGTAGAAGTGGTGGGAGATGATGTGTATGGTACTTTAAAATTTGAAAGCGGGGTTCATCGGGTACAACGTGTGCCGGATACAGAAGCCAGTGGACGTGTACATACCAGTGCAGCTACCGTTGCTGCAATGCCCGAAGCCGAAGAAGTAGATTTTGAATTGAAAGAAAGTGATGTAAAAATGGAAACGGCAAGAAGTGGTGGCGCTGGCGGACAAAACGTAAACAAAGTAGAAACAAAAGTATTTTTAACCCATAAACCTACAGGACTTGTGGTGGTTTGTCAAACTGAAAGAAGTCAGCTGGGCAACCGCGAAAAAGCAATGGATATGATGCGTACCAAATTATATGATGAACAAGTGCGCAAACAAGAAGAGGAAATTTCTAAAAGAAGAAAAAGTTTAGTTAGTACAGGTGATAGAAGTGCAAAAATTCGTACTTACAACTTTCCACAAGGAAGAGTTACCGATCATCGTATTGGCTTAACCGTGTACAATTTAGGCGATGTTTTAAATGGCGAAGTTCAAGAGTTTATAGATGCATTACAATTTGCCGAAAATGCCGAAAAAATGGCCGAAGAACAACGTTAATGCAACCAATTAGATATTTTATTCAACTAAATGGAAATAAAGTTTTAAAAACTCAAAACCGAAAAAAATGCTAGAAAATCTTTTTAATCTGATTAAAGAACAAGGTGTAGAAACGGTTATCAATAACCCGGTTGTACCCAATGAACAAAACAACCAAGTATTAGCTGAGGCAACACATGCAGTAGCATCAGGATTACAATCAGAAATTGCTGGAGGCGGATTACAAAATGTACTCGGATTGTTCAATTCGGGATCAAATCAAGAAGGCGGTATTGCCGGCTTACTGAATAATCCAATGGTATCGAATATTATCAATGGGTTTAAAGACAAACTTTCGGGTAACCATGGCATTGAATCTGGTGCGGCAGGCAATATTGCCAATAGCCTCATTCCAAATGTATTGAGCAATTTAATTTCAAAAACCAACGACCCTAACGATAATAGCTTCGATATCAATGGTATTATCGGTTCATTAACCGGAGGCAATACCGGTGGATTAGACATTCAAGGTTTATTAGGCAAATTTACCGGTGGTGGTTTAGATAGCAATGGTGATGGTAATGTTGGTTTAGATGATATCATGAATAAGATTACCGGTGGCAATACACAACCCAATAAAGAATCGGGCGGATTAATGGATATGATTCAAGGTTTTCTTAAATAACGATTCTTTCTAAAATATTGTTAAAGCACTTCAAAATGAAGTGCTTTTTTATTTATGGTTAAACAATTGATCTAAATTTATGTCGTAGTAATAAGAAACATATTTTGTAGTCAAATCGCTAATTGTTTCCTTATTAAAATAATTAGCACATCGAAGACGTTTAAGAATATATCTAAATATTAGATAATTAAGAAATACTTAACACAGAAGTTATAACTAAACCAACTAAGTTTACGTTATAAAATAGAACACAACAATTATAATAAAGATTTTCTCATAAGCAGTTAGTTTTGGTAAACGGCCCCTGTTTTTACAGGGGCTTCTCTTTTGTCCTTCAATCTAAATGACATCTAGTTTCCAAATTGCACTCAAAAATTTACACCCAACATCCAGATAAACTTAAAGTAAATTACCTTTGCCTTCCAAAACAACGAATTGGCAACAGCATCAGATAGAAAATCATTTTTAAAGCGCCTTGGAGGAAAAGACAAATCTATTCCTACAGAGATGTCGTTTTTTGATCATCTCGAAGAATTGAGGTGGCATTTGGTGCGAAGCGTTGCCGTTTGGTTAACTGCTGCTATTACCATTTTTGTTTATATAGATTGGGTTTACGATAACATCATTTTAGCACCTGCTAATGAAAATTTTGTAACCTATGGTGCGCTTTGCAATTTTGGTAGATGGTTACATATTGGCGATAGTTTTTGCATGCCCCCGGTAAAAATTAATTTTCAGGTAACGGTAGTAAATGGAACGTTTTCATCGGCAATAACCATTGCTATGATCGGCGGTATTATCGTTGCCTTCCCATTTATTTTCTGGGAACTTTGGCGCTTTATTAAACCGGCACTTTCTGTTAAAGAACGCAGGTATGCTAGAGGCAGTATATTTTGGGTGTCATTATGTTTCTTTTCAGGAGTAGCTTTTGGTTATTATTTATTGGCGCCATTCACGTTCAACTTCTTAGCCAGCTTTACTTTAGGCAAAACAGGCATGATACAATATCGGCCCGCTATTAACGATTATATCGATAGTTTAACCAATTTACTTTTAGGTTGTGGTATTGCTTTCGAATTACCAGTTTTATCATATGTTTTAGCTAAACTTGGATTAATTACAGGAAGCTTCTTAAAGAAATATTTCAAATTTGCCTTTGTAATCATCCTTGTTGTTGCCGCTGTAATTACTCCTTCTCCTGATTGGACGAGCCAGTTCTTAGTTGCAATTCCATTAGTATTTCTCTATTGGATCAGTATTTTATTAGCAAGTAGAGTAGAAAAACAAAATGAAAAGAAAGAAAAAGAAGAGTGGAGCTAACACAAATCATACTTGTAGCATTGAATAAATACTACATTTACTTAAGCATTTATCATCACCTTTTACTTCAATAGTTATGAGTCCTTTTGATTTAACCAAACCTGTTGCCATTGGTTGCGACCACGCAGGATACGATTGTAAAGAAGACCTTATTTCGCTTTTAGAAGCCGAAAAAATTGTATTCAAAGACTTTGGTACTTTTTCTAAAGAATCGGTTGATTATCCCGATTTTGCACACCCTGTTGCTACTGCCGTAGAAAAGGGTGAAGCCTCTTTTGGAGTTTTACTTTGTGGTAGCGCAAACGGAGTAGCCATAACCGCTAATAAACACGCCGGCATAAGAGCAGCTATTTGTTGGGGTGAAGAATTGGCCGATTTAGCCCGCAAGCACAATGATGCTAATATTCTTTGTATTCCAGCCCGTTTCATAAGAGATGGGGACGCAGAGAAAATTCTAGATATTTTTATGCATACTGCTTTTGAAGGTGGCCGACACCAAAATCGTGTTCATAAAATCAATTGCTAATCTTTAATGGCTAATCAAGATCCGCTGCACGGAAAAACACTGGAAATGATCTTAACCCATCTTGTTCAACATTTTGGATGGGAATCCCTTGCCGAACATATAAATATCAATTGCTTCAAAAGTAATCCGAGCATAAAATCAAGTCTAACTTTTTTAAGAAAAACCCCATGGGCGAGAAAGAAAGTGGAGGATTTGTATTTGTGGATTATTTAAGTGCAGCGGAACAGAGCGGCTGAGATTATTGAACTGCCTAAATGCAGTTGTTTTACCGCAGAGGAGCAGAGACGCAGAGTTATCGCAGAGAGATTGAATTAAACTCAGCGTTTCTCCTTTACTCCTTTTCTCAGCGGTGAAAAAAAATAAACCGCATAGCGGCAAAGCTGACGCAGTAAGAAAAAAAACTTATCCCCTACCATTCTCAATTTTTAAATAACTTTCCAATTCAATCTGAAAAATAGAATTTCATGAAATTAATTTCACTTTTAACGTTTAGCTTTTTTATTTCAACTTCAATTATTGCGCAAGCACCTATTTCAGCGAAATATGCCACAATAATTACTGCTGAAAATCTAAAAAAACACCTCACAATTATCGCGGGAGACGAAATGGAAGGCCGAGAAACCGGCACCGAAGGACAAAGAAAAGCTGCTGCATATATTGAAGCTTACTTTAAAAAAATAGGCACCAAACCCATCCCCGCATTAAAAGGATACCAACAATTTTATCCACTTTACCGCGATAGCACAACAACTGCCCAACTAAACCTCAACCAAATCGAATTGCAATATGGAGCCGATTTCATTATCCCAGCAAACAACAATGAAAATGGACAATTCAAAAGCAATGCAATCGTTTTTGCAGGTTATGGTATTGATGACAGCACTTACAACGACTATAAAAATTTAGATGTAAAAGGAAAAGTCGTTGTTTTCATTTTGGGCGAACCCAAAAAAGAAGGAAAATATTTTATTTCAAGCACAGGAAGAAGTAGCGAGTGGACAGCTTTTGGCATCTCCAAAAAATTAGCTGCTGCTCAAAAAAACGGAGCTACAGGTGCACTCATCATTAATCCTACTCAAATCAATTTTCAGGAAAAAGCCATTGAAAACAGCAAAAAAACCAATCAATATTTTCCTAAAAGCGACAATAAAAACCCTACACTTAATTATGCATTAATTACACATGCAATAGCCGGAAAAATTTTAAACAATTCGGCAGATAGTATGATCAAATGGGCTAAAGAAAACAAACCATTTAACGACGATGAACGCAGTACTGTATCAACTGCACTAAACTTCAATTTTAGCAAATACCGCCATGTTACTCAAGCCAGCAATGTTGCTGCAATTATTGAAGGCTCCGATAAAAAAAATGAATACGTATTTCTTACAGCGCATTATGATCATCTTGGGAAAAGAGATGGAAAAATATATTACGGCGCCGATGACGATGGCAGCGGAACCGTAGCCGTTTTAGAAATGGCCGCCGCATTCGCCAAAGCAAAAGCATCTGGAAAAGGCCCTCGTAGAACTATTGTATGCATGACCGTTAGTGGCGAAGAAAAAGGCTTATGGGGTAGCGAATATTACAGCGATCATCCTTTCTTCCCCTTAGAAAAAACCAGCGTAGATTTAAATACCGATATGATTGGAAGAATAGACACAGAGCGACTTACAGCCGATTCGCTCAATTATGTATATGTAGTGGGGCACGATAAAATCAGCAGCGAATTACCCCTCATCAACGAAGCTGTGAATAATAAATTTACACAACTGGTACTCGATTATAAATACGATGACCCCGCCGATCCCAACCGCATTTATTACCGTAGCGATCACTATAATTTTGCACGTAAAGGTGTGCCGGTTTTATTTTTCTACGATGGTATGCTTAAAGCCGATTATCATAAAACCACCGATACAGTTGATAAAATTTATTGGAACCTCTTCGAAAAAAGAGCAAGAATGATTTTCCTCACTGCATGGGAAATGGCTAACCGAAACGATATGCTCATTCGCGATAAACCACTGCCTACCGGTACAAGATAAAATATTTGAACGCAAACAGTAAAGCAGGACTCAACATTGGTCCTGCTTTTTGCTTTACTCCGGCACATTGCCTATCGCACATATGCCTCACCGGGGTGCCGCTTCAATCAGGCGTATAGCTCCCGGCAATTGCACTGCTATCAACAGGCATTCATACAAGAAATATTACTTCACTTTTCGTAAAATAAAAATGAGGTTTCCGCTTTCTTCTCCCATTTGTAATTGTAAAAACTCCTTTACAAATTCGGCCTTTAACTCATCTATCGAACCCGCCTTTAAGGATGTTGTAGTAATAGTACCTTTTACTTCATCAATGGTATAGGTAATCTCTTCTGAAGGGTTAATGCCATCGTTAATGGTTCCTGTTCCATCAGCTTTAAAAGCAAATGAAATATTTCTTAAACCGGCAAATTGTATTTTAATAGTATCAATCGCTGCCGGTAAATTTCCACCTGCTTCCATTTGAATTTTTAAATCGCCATCTAATACAACAGAATCTGTTTCAAAATTGTAATACAAAGCATTGGGCACTTGCAAAGCCACCAACGTCCAATTGCTAATAATGTTTTTTGCAGTAATTTTTTCTTGAGCCTGAACTGTAATAAACAGTACCAACGCCATTATTGAAAGCGCTAATTTTTTCATGTTGTAATTTTTATTTGCACAATAATAGACAAAACCAACGCTTTTACCCATTTTTTTACGGCATTGAACCATATTTATTATTCCGTTGTAACCTAAGTTACATTGAACATGCAGATTTTTATAGACCTTCGCTGAAAGATATAAAGCACATATATTCAAATACGTTCATTTAATCATTAAAAATCAATAAACGTTTTATATGAAATTTACCGCATTACTATTAGGCTTTACTATGCTTGTAGCATTGGGCTGTAATAACGAATCACCCAAAAACAATCCAGAAAAAGAAGTCGCTAAAGTTGTAGAACCGGAAAAAGCAAAAGTTGCTGCCACGGTAGATTTGCCCACTTTTAATATGATTGACCTACAAAAAAAACCATTTGCCCTAAATGATTTTAAAGGCAAAAAAGTATTGGTTAATCTATGGGCTACTTGGTGCCCGCCTTGTAGAGCAGAAATCCCTTCTTTAGAAAAGTTATATAGCAAAATAGATAAAAATAAAGTGTCATTTGTTTTATTATCTCTCGATGACAATTTAGAAGTTGCAGCCGAATATGCACAAAAAAACAAACTCAGCATTCCAGCATTTTATCCAGCACAAGACTTACCCAAACTCTTTACTGTACAAAGCATTCCTACTACATTTATTTTCGATGAAAAAGGCACATTAATAAAAAGTATCACCGGAATGGAAAATTATGATACACAAGAATTTTTAGACTTATTTAGTAAATAACCAACTGTAGTACACTGACGAAAATCAGTGCACCAATATCATTCAAAAATTTTAATCTTGCAGCATTATTTGCTTTTCAAATTTGTAATCAATTAACCATGAAAAAAATTGCCCTTGTTCTTGCTGTATCAATTACCATTATAGCTTGTAACAATAATAAAACAACCGAAAATGCTGCACCTGTAAAACCAGAAACATCAATGCCTACTCAAGCTCCAATGGCAACAAAAGATAGTTCTTCGGGTTTTACTGCCAATATGGTAGACAGCAGTAAAGATTTTATTTGTGGTATGCCCGTTTCTGCAGGTATTGCTGATACGGCACATTATAAAGGCAAAGTGTATGGCTTCTGTTCTTCTGAATGTAAGGCTGAATTTGCGCAAGCGCCTTCAAAATATATTGCAACAAAATAATTGGATTGGTTTACCGCAGAGAAAAAGAAGTAAATGGAGATACGCTGAGTTTTAATTTAATCTTTGGCGATACCTCTGCCGCTCTGCGGTTTATTCCTTACGGTTTGTTTTTTTACCGCGGAGAAAAAAGAGAAAAGGAGTTACGCTGAGTTATAATTTTTTCTCTCTGCGCCACCTCTGCGTCTCTGCTCCTCTGCGGTAAAAAAAAGACCACTTTTAAGTGGTCTTCAAAAATATTATCTCCCAAAAACTACCAACCTAAAATCCACGCAAACATCAACGGCGCCACAATCGTAGCATCGCTCTCAACAATAAATTTAGGTGTATGGATATCTAATTTTCCCCAAGTAATTTTTTCATTAGGTACAGCACCCGAATATGATCCATAAGATGTTGTAGAATCACTAATCTGACAGAAATAACTCCAGAAAGGCACGTCATGCCATTCTAAATCTTGGTACATCATTGGCACCACACAAATCGGAAAATCGCCTGCAATACCACCACCAATTTGGAAAAATCCTACGCCCTTTCCTGATGAATTATGTCGGTACCAATCGGCCAACCATACCATATATTCAATACCACTTTTCATAGTGGTTGCCTTCATTTCATTTTTAATGATATACGAAGCAAAAATATTTCCCATCGTACTGTCTTCCCAACCCGGTACAACAATCGGAATATTTTTTTCTGCTGCCGCCAACATCCAACTATTTTTTGGATCAATTTCGTAATACTGTTCCAACACGCCACTCAATAACATTTTGTACATGTATTCATGCGGAAAATATCTTTCACCGGCATCATCAGCAGCTTTCCAAATTTTATGAATATGCTGTTGTAATCTTCTAAATGCTTCCTCTTCAGGTATACAAGTATCGGTAACTCGGTTGTAATGATTTTCTAATAAATCCCATTCTTCTTGCGGACTCAAATCACGATAATTAGGCACTCGCTTATAATGACTATGCGCTACTAAATTCATGATATCTTCTTCTAAATTAGCACCGGTACAACTAATGATGCTTACTTTATCTTGGCGAATCATTTCTGCCAAACTTAATCCCAATTCGGCCGTACTCATTGCTCCGGCGAGGGTAATCATCATTTTACCACCTTCCTCTAAGTGGGTAACATAGCCTTTAGCCGCATCCATTAAAGCCGCAGCATTAAAATGACGATAATGGTGTTCAATAAAATGGGAAACTGGTCCTTTGCTCATAATTTAAATTTGAAGTGCAAAAATAGTTTTTTTGTAATAAGCTTAGCATTTCTCCACTAAATCATTATTTCCTATATCAAAACTTATTTTGGAATAACTTTAAAGCATGAAAAAACTCATGTTAAGTATATGTTTTATAAATGTATTCCTAATAGGAAACACACAAAACATTATTGGCAATTGGAAAGGAAGTTTAACCATTAATGGCGGGCAATTCCCCATCATTTTTCATATAGATAAAGATAGTGTTGGAAAATATAAAGCCAGTTTCGATAGTCCAAAACAAATGTCGTACAACTTAGCCTGCAATGAAGTGTTTTTTCAAAACGATTCAATTCATATAGATATTAAATTAATTAGAGCAAATTATGCCGGTATCTATTATAAAAGTACGGCTACGTTTGTAGGCAATTGGAATCAATCCAATATGAGTATGCCTTTAACCTTTGTGAAAATTAGTGATACCCCTTCGGTTACTGTTATTCGCAGACCGCAAACCCCTAAGCTTCCATACGCTTATAGAAGCAATGACTACATCTATTACAATTCGGATAGCAGTATTCGCTTTGGTGCAACTTTAACTTTACCCGATTCATTAAAATTTCCAACTCAAAAAGGCTACCCTTCGGTTATACTAATAAGCGGTAGCGGACAACATGATAGAGATGGCATGATGTTTCAACATAAACCATTTGCCATTATTGCCGATTATTTAACCCAAAGAGGCATTGCCGTTTTACGGGTAGATGATAGAGGCAAGGGAAAAACTACCGGCAATTTCAGTAAAAGTACAACTGCCGATTTTGCTATAGATGTAGAAGCTGGCATTCGTTTCTTACAGCAACAACCCGGCATCGATACAACAAAAATTGGTTTACTTGGGCATAGCGAAGGCGGCATCATTGCCCCAATGGTTGCCAGTAAAAGAAACGATATCGCCTTCTTGGTATTGCTTGCTGCACCTGCAGTTTCAATCCCCGAACTGATGTCGAAACAAAATAGAGACATTTTGATATCTACAGGAAGAACCGTAAAAGAGGCCGAAAGTTATCAAGATTTGTATAAAGAAATTATCAAAGTGTTGGTTTCAGAATCGGATACTGCAATCATCCGAAAAAGAACAGTACTGGCATTTAATCAATGGCAAAAAACAGTAGATAGCAACACGGTTATTCTCTTAACTGCAGTAACTGATAAAATATCGAAACACAATTTCTTAACACAATTCATTCAATTGAATCAACAAATATGGTACAACTATTTCTTCAGAATAAACCCATCCTTGTATTTGAAAAATGTGCACTGCCCTGTATTGGCGTTGAATGGCGATAAAGATATTCAAGTAGATGCTACCTCTAATTTAGCCGCCATTAAGCAATATATAAAAGCATCTAAAAAGCAAGTTGTTGAAACAATTGCGCTACCTCAACTTAATCATCTCTTTCAAAAATGCACCACTTGCACAACAGATGAATACAACGAATTGGAAGAAAGTTTTAATGAAGGGGCTTTAAAAATCATCAGCGATTGGATTAACAAAGAAATACAGCTGAAAAATAAATAGGCATCAAGTGTTTACCTCAAAAGATAAACACTTGATGCTTTTCTGTACCCTCAACATTTATTGTTTTTTGATTTTATCTTCTAAGGATAATAGTCCCGATGCTGAACTTTTTAATTTCAATACTTGTTTATCATTAGCAATAGTGAAATAATAATACGTAAAACCTTCGTTGGTAATTTCCATAACAGTTTCCGGTAAAGTATACCCTTCATACTTATCTTTTACAGAAATACTTACTGCTAAAGGAATAGATGCAAAATTTACGGTTCTTAAAGTACCTACAATTTCCCCGGCCTCGTTATAGGCCACATCAATAACAGATTGATTGATGGTAAATGAAGCAAAATAAAAATCGCTTTCCTTTTTCCAGCTAACCGATTGAGCAGCAGCAAAATCTTTTTTGAAAGCTGCTTTTACATTTTCTGCAACTTGTTCTTCTTCATTGGCAAATGCGCTAGTAGTGAACAACATTAATGCTGCTACTAAAAATTGAGTGAGTTTTTTCATGTTTGTATGGTTTTAGTTTTAAGTGAATCTGCTAACAACAGCAGTGGTTTATTCCACAAAACTACTTTACCCCATACCTTTCCTATTTCCCTTTTGGATGAACGCATCTATAAAATTGAATTTAAGTACGAATGGCAAAAGCGATGCATTAAACTTCCGCTTCATAAAGGCTAAAACACACTGTTGGTAAGCATTTGCAAAAAATTCTTAACAAGTTGCTAAAACTCGTAATAGGGATGTTAATTTACTGTAACGAAAGTTGAGTGGATTGAAAAGCATAATTTTACCTAATTGAAAGTTGGTAACAACTACTATTTTGATATGAATTATCTGGCACACGCATATTTATCGTTTCATGATGCAGGTTTACTAACGGGCAATATGATAGCCGATTATGTAAAAGGAAAAAAAATTGCTGCTTATCCTCCTGAAATTATTAAAGGCATTTTATTGCATCGTGCTATAGATCAATTTACCGATGAACACCAGGCAACCCATCAAATAAAATTAATTTTTAAGCCCACCTATCGATTATATGCAGGCGCATTTGCAGATATCGTGTACGACCATTTTTTGGCAATAGATACCCGATATTTTGCAGAAGAAAAAAACTTACTCGAATTTTCGCAAAAAACTTATGCAATCTTAGATCAACAAACACGGTGGTTTCCCGAAAAATTTGCCCGTATGTTTCCATATATGCAAGAACAAAATTGGTTGTACAACTACAGGTTAAATTGGGGCATACAACAAAGCTTTGGTGGATTGGTACGCAGAGCTGCCTATCTCGAAGAAAGTGCCATTGCATTTGAATTATTTCAACAACAATACGATGTTATTAAAACTAACTATTTGCAATTTTTTCCCGAGTTGGAACAATTTGTACATGCATTTATAAAAAATTACCCTGCTGATTAATGGTGATGAAACCGCTCAAAACAAGCTTTGTCGAGCATTTCACGATCATCGGGATGCGCAATGGCAATCAATTCTTTGGCGCGTTGACTTAAATTTTTTCCATACAAATTGGCAACACCAAATTCCGTTACTACATAATGAACATGTGCTCGAGTGGTTACAACACCGGCGCCTTCTTTTAAATAAGGTACAATTCTGCTTTGTCCTTTTGCCGTACGAGAGTTAATAGCAATAATGGGTTTGCCGCCTACACTTAAAGATGCACCTCTAATGAAATCCATTTGTCCGCCTACACCCGAATATTGATTGGCCCCAATAGAATCGGCACAAACTTGTCCGGTTACATCTACTTCAATAGCGCTATTGATGGCAATAACTTTATCGTTGCGCCTGATCACATGCGGATCGTTTACATAATCTATATCTAAAAATGCAAAAGCCGGATTATCATTTACATAATCATACAAACGCCTGCTGCCCAAAGCAAATCCAACTACAGCTTTGTTTGGATGAATGCGTTTAAAGCGATTATTGATGATGTCTTTTTCAAACAAATCAATAATTCCATCGCTGCACATTTCGGTATGTACACCTAAATTTTTATGATTGGTTAAACATTTCAACACTGCATCCGGAATGGCGCCAATACCCATTTGAAGGGTACTTTTATCTTCAATCATTTCCGCAATATATCGGCCAATTTGAAGTTCGGATTCGGATGTTTTGGTACCAAAATCTACTTCATGTAATGGCTCTTCACTATACACCATAGCATCAAATCTGCTGGCATGAATCATACCATCACCATGTGTTCGAGGTACATTTGGATTAATTTGTGCAATTACTTTTTTAGCCGTATTTACAGCCGAACGGGCAACATCTACCGAAACACCAAGCGAACAATATCCATGTTTATCGGGTACAGATACATGCACAATAGCAACATCAATAGGTAAAATATTTCTTTTAAACAGCTCGGGAATTTCACTTAAAAAAACCGGAATATAATCGGCTCTACCTTCTTTTACTGCTTGGCGAATTGAAGCAGAAACAAACATGCTGTTTAAACGAAAATGACCATCGTAAGCTACTTTATCTAGCTCAATATCTCCGTATAAGCTGATAAATACCAGTTCTACACCGGTTAAACGATGCGCTTGTTCCGAAAGTTTTTTTAATAAATAAGTTGGCGTTTGAGCACTTCCATGTATAAAAACACGGTTGCCCGATTGGATAATTTCAAGTGCTTCTTCAGCACTTTTGTATTGAATGGCAGGATACATAACGTTAAATTTTATGGTTCAAAAACTATATCTAAAATACAATAGACTATTATTGCAGTGCATGATACAAATCAGTTAATTTTGAAATCTTAATCGCTTCATTATGAAAAAATATATGTTGTTTAATTTGTTCATTGTATTGTCGTTCGGTTTAATGGCACAAAATAAAATGCCGGCAGTAGATAAATCGCCGATGGATATGGCCTATTATCCAAATGCATACCCAGTATTAAAAATTCAAGATAAAATTAGCGAGCCGGTTGTAGCCAGAGTAATTTATAGTCGTCCGCAGAAAAATGGCAGAAATATTTTCGGAGAATTATTAGAATTAGGAAAGCTTTGGCGCTTGGGTGCTAATGAAGCTACCGAAATAGAGTTTTTTCAACAGGTTAAAATTGGTGGCAACAAGGTTAAAAAGGGACGATATACACTGTATTGTATTCCATATGCCGAAAGGTGGACGATTATTATCAATAAAGATACCGACACATGGGGTGCATTTAAATACGATCAAGCCAAAGATGTAACAAGAATTGATGTTCCTGTAACTCTTCAACCTGAAGTAGTTGAATCATTTGCCATGCAGTTCGAAAAATCAACTTCCGGTGCAAATTTGATCATCGCTTGGGACAATATGCGAATTAGCTTACCTATCAATTTTTAATTTACTCAACTTTTTTCCCGGATGCCTGCCATAACACAGGATTTTTTGGGATATTTACACTATGTGTGGATTTGCCGGAATTGTTTCTTTGGTGCCAGCGGCAAAAATTGCTTCGCCCCAGGAATTAATGCATTTATTAACAAAGATGAGTGATACACTCATTCATCGTGGTCCGGATGGATTAGGCTATTGGATTAATGCTAATACCACTATCGGACTTGGGCACCGGAGATTGTCTATTATCGACCTCACCGATGCTGCGGCTCAACCCATGCATTACCTCAATCGATATACCTTAGTCTATAATGGCGAAATTTATAATTATCCCGAAATAAGAGATATTCTCGCGGCTAAAGGTTATCACTTCCATTCAAAATCGGATACCGAAATTGTATTGGCAGCCTATGATTGCTGGAAAGAAGATTGCTTACAATATTTTGATGGCATGTTTGCTTTTGCCATTTGGGATAGAGAAGAAGAAGTGCTTTTTGCAGCAAGAGACAGATTCGGAGAAAAACCATTTTATTTTGCTGCCGATAACGAATCGCTTGTTTTTGCCAGCGAAATGAAAGCCTTGTGGGCAATTGGGGTTGAAAAAACAGCCGATGAAAAAATGCTATTGAATTACCTCAGCTTGGGGTATGTTCAAAATGCGAACGACAAAAAACAAACCTTCTTTAAAAATATTTATTCTTTACCGCCTGCACATTACATGCTTTTGAATCAAAAAGAAGGCGACTACCATTTATTTTCTTATTGGGAAATAGATAAAGAAAAATATAATGAGAGCTCAGCAGATGAAGCCGCAGAAAAGTTTTTTGCCCTACTTAACGATTCTGTTTATAAAAGACTAAGAAGCGATGTATCGATAGGCGCCAGTTTAAGTGGTGGAATAGACAGTTCGGTAATTGCAGCACTCATTTCTAAAGCCAAGCCGAATGAAACTTTGTCTACTTTTTCGGCAGTATTTAATGGATTTGAAAAAGATGAATCGAAGTACATCGAAAAAGTAAAAGACCATCTCTATTTAAAAAATTTCATGGTTAGTCCAAATGAACAAGGACTCATCGATGAATTTGAAAAAATGGCCTATTATCAAGAGGAACCTTTTCCATCATCCAGCATTTATGCGCAGTATAAAGTTTTTGAATTGGCTGCTCAAAATGGCATAAAAGTTTTACTCGATGGGCAAGGAGCCGATGAAATGCTTGCCGGATACCATAAATACATTCATTGGTATTTGCAGCAATTGATTGGAAGAAAAAAATTCGGTTTACTAAAAAATGAAAGAAAAGCATTTGCAGATAAAGGCATTGAATATCGTTGGGGAAAAGGGAATTATTTAGCAACCTTATTTCCTGCTCAAGTAGCTATTCAATTAGAAAGGAATGAATACAATCGAATTGTAAATCATCCCGATTTACACCCCGATTTTTTACTTCAAATGCGGGGAAGAGAATGGGAAGGCATACACAAACCTATCATCACCAAACTCAATGACATTCTGCATTTCAATACCATTACGCACGGCTTAGAAGAATTGTTGCGCTTTGCTGATAGAAATAGTATGGCGCATGGAAGAGAAGTAAGGTTGCCTTATCTCAGTCATGAGTTGGTAGAATTTGTATTTGCACTTCCGGCCAATTTAAAAATTCATGAAGGCTTTACCAAATGGATCATGCGCAAAGCTGTAAATGGTTTACTTCCTAATGAAATTACTTGGCGTACCGATAAAGTTGGTTACGAACCGCCTCAGAAAAAATGGATGGAAAATCCTATGCTTCGCGATTATATGCACGAAGCCAAAAAGAAACTCGTAAATAAAGGCATCTTAAAAACGAGTACATTAAATTCTGCCATTCAACCTAAAGCAGCACATGAAGCCGGTAATTTTGATTGGCGGTATTTATGTGCAGCGCAGATAGTTTAAGAGTTGAGAGGTTTAGTGGTTTAGGGTTTAGCAGTGGTTTAATGCTAGTTGAACAGTAGTTTAACGGTTGTTGAAATTCATCTCCGAGATTGAGTTTTCATTTAACACTTAACATTTAACATTCAACATTTTCAACGTGGTTTAGGGTTTAGTTTAGAGCCTTTATAAACTTTAGATTCTTTATATACGCTTACATGGTTTTCCATTTAAAATTCAACATTTAACATTCAACATTTCCTAATACCACTTTGCTTTAATCAATCTACATTCAAATTTCCCTTTCCAAAATTTGTACCTTGCACCCTAATACATGAACAGTAATTCTACAAATTCGCAAAGCCGTGCCGGAGGATATCTCGCATTAAGCGCAACCAGTATTTTATGGGGAACCACTTGGGTGGCTAGCAAAATTGGTGTTGCCGATATGCCGGCACTTCAAATAGCCTATATCCGCCAATTTATTGCAGGTGCTTGTTTTGTATTATTTTTCATGATTACACAAAAGTTGCCCTTTCCCAATAAAAAACAATTGGGTTGGATTACATTATTATCCATACTCATGTTTGTAATGGCCAATGGCTTAAGTACATGGAGTTTAAAATATATCCCCACCGGATTAAGCGCACTTGTTGGCGCATTATATCCATTAAGTGTGGTGATATTAGAAAGGGTGTTTTTTAAAAGCAGGGGAATAAATACACTTACCATCATTGGTTTAATTTTAGGCATTGGTGGAACATTTATCGTGTTTTACGAAAATGCTTTTAGTGCCCATCCCGAAGGATTTTGGTTTGGCGTAGCTTTATCTGTTAGTGCTATGTTGGCCTGGAGTGTTGGCACAATGGTAATTGTTCGTAATGCTTTACAAATGAATCCCTACTATGCTACAGGATGGCAAATGTTAATCAGTTCATTTTTGCTGTTTATTTTTGCAGAAATTACCCGGCAAGAAATTCCGTTTAAAGCAATTTCATGGAAGGCCTGGGGCGCTATTGGTTATTTAGTAATTGTAGGCTCGTTGATTAGTTTTGCTGCTTTCATTTATTCTATGAAAAAACTACCCGCAGCCATATCCTCTTTATATGCATACATCAATCCATTAGTAGCCATGTTGGTTGCCCATTGGGTATTAGGCGAAAAATTAACCATTAATATTTTATGGGGCGCATTGGTTACCCTATTGGGCGTTTTTATGGTAAACTACAGCATCAAAAAACATACTGCTAAACAGTTAAAGCAAGTCGATTAAGTAAAGATTCGTACACTTTTAGCCACCCATCAAAACCACCTTTACTGCTGATGAAATTATTGTGCCAAACCGTAATCAGTTTGCCGTTATATTTTCTGCAAACCGTTTCGTAATGCTGTAATTCAACAGCAGCTTCTTGTACACTTAATTTTTGCTCAAAAATTGCATTGGCTTCCATGAAACAAAACGGATGCAATTGCAAATTAGTTATCGTCTCTGTATTTAAATTATACCAAGCATAACTGCTGGCAATAGAAGCTCTAAATCCATTGATGCTGCCATAGCCCATCGAATATTCGTCGGTAATACCGCTATCGCATAAACGCTCAAAATCATCCGGCAAATTGAATCGAATATAATGTTGCCGAGATGCCGAAATAGATTTTCCGATAATCTTTTCCAACACTTGCTTTTCTTCTAGTAATAATGCCGTGTCATCGCCACTCTTCCAAGATGGATGCAACCCTACCACATATTTTTTTGCATGCGCCCGAATTAAATCTTGCATTGCATTTTTAGAGGGTAATACTTGTTTATCGTACTTACCATTGCTTTTGCCTACTAAAAAAAAGTAAACTGGCTGCTGCAGATATTGTTGATGAAGTTGGTTTAATGCAGCATATACATCAAAAGGATCGCTTTGTAAACCCAATAAAACTTTAATGCGTTCAATGCTTGGCCTTTTTATAAAACCACCCAAATTGCGCAAAATCCCTTTATGCTTGTACGACCATGCAATATCTATATCAAAACTATTCAAATAGCTAAACACAGGCAATTGAGGTTGATAAGATGGAAACTTTTGAATCAACATATCTTTCCAAAAGCTAACCCAAATATTCACTAAGGGTACATGCAAAAAATCTTGTTGAAATGCAATGGAATTTTCATGCGCATAACGGCCATACATATCTTTGGTATGGGGTAAATATTCTTCGTACCTGCTGATCAAATAAAAGCTGGCCGACAAAATATCAAAAGGAATATCTGCACCATTGGTTCTAAAAAATGCCGGAAAATCGTTCCAGTTGAAACATTCAGGATGCTGGTCTTTAATGCCTGTTTCAAACAATAATCCCTGTGGTATAATCTGAAATGAATGCGTTGAAATACTGCGCCTGCTATAATTAATCTTCACACCACCAGCTTCAATAAATTGTATTTCATTTTCAGTAAACAATACTTCAGTTTGAAGCAGCTGCGTCAACAATACGGTACAGACATACTGTAAGCGTGGCGAAATTTGTTCACTAAAAATGATGACTTCCTTCATGTAATTTGGAAACTAATTTCTTACAAAATTGTAGAGGATTATAGTTGTTTAAAGTTTATAGGGTTTATAAAGAATCTAAAGTTTATAAGGTTTATAAGGTGTGCCCACTAAACCCTA
>JBMOEQ010000037.1:0-18285 GCA_049314655.1 Ferruginibacter sp.
AATGGTACAATAGCTGCAACAGTTATTGGTGGAACTGCGCCATATCAGTATAGTATAGACGGTAATAATTTTCAGTTGTCGCCATACTTTTCGGGTTTGCCTGCCGGTATATATTTGCTTACTGTAAGAGATGCAACCGGTTGTTCTACTTCAATAAATAGTACAATTATTGCAAATGGAGCGCCAATTGTAACGTTAAGCGCCACCATCAGTTCATGCGCAACCAATACCGGAACCATTACTGCTGCTGTAACCGGAGGTGTTGCGCCGTATACGTATAGTTTAACCGGACAAGTGTTTCAAGTTTCTAACACTTTTACTGCCTTGGCACCCGGAAATTATGTAGTATGGGTTAGAGATGCCAGTGGCTGTATGGCTGCAATGGCTGCAACGGTAAGTGCTATTGCCGGCCCAACGTTAACTGTAAATATTACACCTGCAGGCTGTGCAGACAATGAAGGTATAATAGTGGCCAATGCAACCGGAGGAACGGCGCCTTTGCAGTATCGATTAAATACAGGTGCCTATCAATCTTCTAATACATTTAGCGCACTTTCTACAGGTCAATATCAAGTTACAGTAAGAGATGCCAATGGTTGTTTGGTAATGAGTGTAGTAAATGTTACCAATACCACCGGTTTGCAAATTAGTGCGGGTTCAGTTTCGGCAAGTTGTAGTGCCAACAATGGAGCAATTACTTTGAGTGGATTGGGTGGTGTTTTACCTTATACCTATAATTTAAACAATGGAGCGTTTCAATCCAGTTCAATTTTTACGGGATTAAGCGCCGGAAATTATATCGCTAAAATTAAAGATGCCAATGGTTGTATTAGAATTTCAAATTTAACTGTAGGATTAATAGGCGTGCCCACTATTGCTACTACGCAAGTAAATACCAATTGTAATGGAACAAATGGTTCGATAACAATTTCAGGTACTGGCGGATTATCTCCATATACTTTTAGTATCGACGGAACTACGTATCAAACAACCGGAGCATTTACACATTTGGCAGCCGGTAGTTATACCGCTTATTTAAAAGATTCAACCGGATGCATGACAACAAAACCTGTTGTGCTTACCAATATAGGCGCAGGGCCTGCTCCGGATTTTATTAGTGTAATTGTAGACCCTAGTAATTGTGGCGCCGATGATGGCAAAATAGATACGGATGCCGATGGTGGTGATAATCCGCTCCGCTATTCCATTGATGGTATTAATTTTCAAAGCGGTAGTGCATTTAATCATTTATTTGCCGGCTCTTACACCATTACTGTTCGCGATAATAGTGGTTGTACAAATACGGTATCTGTTGTGGTGCCTAATCATAATGGCTCAACCATATCGGGTGTAACTACAACATCTACTTGTGCTGTACCAACAGGTACTATAACCGTTACTGCTTCGGTTAGTCCGGGCCCATTTTTATATAGTATTAATGGGGTTGCCTACCAAACAAGTAATGTATTTACAGCACTGCCTGCAGGTGTTTATACGGTATGGGTAGACGATGGAACTGATTGTATTACTACTAAGCAATTTGTAATTTTAAATAGTGATGGTCCAAGCGTTACAGCTACAGTAACCAATGCATATTGCAGTGCCAATAATGGAACAATAACGTTGAACGGATCAGGTACACCCACATTAGCGTATAGTATTGATGGTGTAAGCTTTCAAGTAAGTAATAGTTTTCCCAATTTGTTTGCAGGAAATTATACAGTTACGGTGCGAGATGGCAACGGATGTAAAAATAGTCGTTTGGTAACTGTAGGAAATGTTGCTGCACCAACAGCAAGTTTTGTCATCAATGCGGCAAATTGTAATTCAAATAATGGATTGGTAAGGGTTGTGGCATCGGGTGGTTTACGACCTTTTCAATATAGTTTAAATGGGATAAGTTTTCAAACCGATAGTGTTTTTCAAAACCTTGCCCCGGGAAATTATACCATTACCATTTTAGATGCCAACAGTTGTTTTAGCCGAACAGATTTTATTGTTGGTACAGTAGCTATGCCGGTGGTAACAGGGGCAGCAGCTCCAACAACTTGCGGTGTTTCAGCCGGACAAATATTTGCTGTAGCGTCCGGTGGTGTTGCGCCTTATCAGTATAGCATCAATGGCATCGTTTATCAATCGGGTACCATTTTTACTGGCTTATCTTCCGGAGGATATACTTTGTATGTTAAAGATGCCAACGGTTGTATCAATCAAACCGGCGTAAATGTTCTTGCATTAAATGCCCCACAAATTACAGCCACAGCAACGGCTTCGGGTTGTAATAATAATCAAGGAACCATTGCCATTTCAGTTACCGGTACGGGTGCGCCATTTGAGTACAGCATTAATGGAAGCGTATATCAACCCAACAACCAATTCTTAAACCTTGCTGCAGGCATATATCCCATTACCGTTAAAACTAGTACGGGTTGTATATCGAGTTCTATGGCAGCAGTAACCGCTTTGTCGTTGCCCACCATAACAGCAAACGTATCTGTTGCAAGTTGTACAGAAGGTGCCGGTGTTATAACCGCATTTGGTAATGGCGGAAGCGGTTTGTTAGAATATAGTATTGATGGCGTAAATTTTCAATCGGCTACTACTTTTTCGGGATTGATCAATGGCGATTACCAAGTAGAAGTAAGGGATGCAGCCGGATGTAGTAATGCAACAATAGCTACGGTTTACAATTTCCCTGCTATTCAATTAAGTGTTGATGTGCAAAGGGTTTGTGGATCTAATGCGGTTGTACTTGCTACCGCTAACGGAGGATCGGGTAACTTATTTTATAGTTTAAATGGCACGCAGTTTTTTGATAATGGTGTTTTTAATAATGTAGTAGACGGCAACTATACGGTATTGGTACAAGATGAAATGGGCTGTATGGGTTCGGTAGATGTATCGATTGCACCCGCTCCATCTAACCCAAAAACTTGGTTAGGGTTTAACAACAATTGGAACGATCCGGTGAATTGGTGTGGTGGTGTACCCGATCTTTTAACACATGTGATTATACCCGGCGGATTAAACAAATATCCAATATTGCAAATGCCTGTTGCTTATTGTAATAACATTACAATTGAAACCGGTGCTTCTATACAAATGGTAGATGGCTATTTGAAGATTGCCGGTACTATCAGCAATCAAGGTATTTTAAATGCAAAAGGCGGAACCATAGAATTAGCAGGAAATGCGATACAACAAATTGCCGGGACAACATTTTTTGAAAATACCATTCGTACTTTATTAATTGGAAATACAAGTACTGGTGGAGTGGTTGTTGTGCCTAATTTAAACGACACATTGAAGATATCTCGAAAGTTAGCATTTAGTTATGCTACAGCTAAACTTACAACTGCCAATCAAATTGTTTTACTTTCTAATGATACGGCGACTGCCGCTTTGGGTATAATTGAAGAAAATGTAGATGGTACTCCAAAAGCAACAATTAGTGGACAAATTATTGTTGAACGCTATTTTCCATTAAAGCGTGCATGGCGTTTTTTAACAGCACCCATTAAAAATGATGCAGCAGCCCCATCCATTAATGCTGCATGGCAAGAAGGTGCAAATCCTCCAAGTGTAACCGGAGTTGCTAATCCAAATCCACATCCAACATACGGCACTCATATTACGGGGCCGGCAAATGCTCCGGCTGCATATAGCAGTGCTGTTACAATAGCAGGTTTTGATCAAAGTCCGCAGAATAATTCATCTATGAAGTATTATAATGGTTTGCTCAATGCATATGTTCCTGTTAATAACACGTATAGCAATACCGTTACCGCTAAACAAGCTTTCTTAATTTTTGTAAGGGGAAATCGATCGTATGATATAAGTTCAACAACAAATTTTACTGTGCCATCGGCAACCATATTGCGTGTACGCGGTAATGTAAATACGGGTAAGGTAAGTATGCCAGCTGATACAGGCTTTCAAGTAATTGGAAATCCATATCCATCTGCCATTCGTTTTGATGAAACAATGTTTAACAATAACTCGAGTATCATGCGTACACAAAGTTATTGGCTTTGGGATCCATTACGTGGTTCGGCTCATGCTAGTCCATCAAATGTAGGTGGTTGGGTTCCAATTGTACATGTTGGTGGAGGTGTTTTCTTTAGTACCTACAATCCGGGTTTAAGTGAGGTAAATATAGATAGCGCACATTCTTTTAATATTGATGGTTCAGTACAATCGGGGAGTGCATTTTTGATAGATAATAAAGCCGTTGTATCCGGAGCATTTGAGGTACACGAATCCTGTAAAATTGATAACAGTAATAATTATAGTTTCCGTGGTGCAAATATTCCATTGCGGTATATGATGCTTAATTTATTTCGAACAGATGCCAACCAACAAGCGGTATATTGGGCAGATGGTACAACTATTCTCTTAAATGACACTTATGATAATGCCGCTAATGAACAAGAAGATGTAAGAAAATTATTGGGAAGTGTAGAAAATTTGGGCATACGAATAGCTAATCATTCATTGGCTGTTGACAAGCGTTTTGGATTTAAAGCAGGTGATACGGTTCAAGTAGAAACCATTCGATTGAAAGTTGGGACATACCAGTTTGAAGTGTTTTTCAATGATGCGCAATGCGATGATTTGGATATCTATTTTATAGATCAATTTACTAGCGAAAAAACCCAGTTGTTTGTTCAAACGCATAACATGATTCACTTTACTTTATTAAATGAACCGGGCTCTTATGCTGCAGATCGATTTATCATTGTTTTTAAAGCCAGAAATACTTTGCCGGTACAATGGATTTCTTTTCAAGCACAACCTAATTCAATGGGGGTGCTGTTGAATTGGGAATTTGGTATGCAATTAAATGTACATCATTACGAAGTAGAACGTTCGCAAGATGGTGTGCACTTTGCAACCTTAAGTACGGTAGATGTGCATCGAAGTTTACTTTACCAATGGCAAGATATTCGGCCTTTAGCAGGAAGTAGTTTTTATCGCATTAAAGTAGTTGATTTAAACGGTACGATACATTACAGTATGGTTAAAAATGTTTTTCTTGGAAATACAATTGGAAGTATACGTGTATTAAATCAACTATTGTTAAGCGAACCAATTCAATTAGAATTTACACAAATAAAATTAGGGATGTATAATTGTTTATTGTACAACGAAACCGGACAGTTGATACAGCAAGATAAAATTCAACATCAACAGGTTAATGCAAATTATACCTTGCCTTTGCAAAAGAAATTGCCAGCAGGAACCTACCATTTATCGATAGAAACCAAGGGTAAAATCATTGGCCATTATGCGTTGATTGTAGGACAGTAATTTGTGAATGCGGCGATTTGAGTTGAAGTAGAAATAGCTGTTTAAACAACTTAAGATTGATTTTGGAAAGCAGAATTGAATCAGGAAGCTGCAGTGTATATTTTGGTAAATTTTTCAATAGTTAGCGGCTTATCTATTAAACCGGTAATAACTGGATACGATAAGGCTTTATTTAAATCTCTATCATCTAATGTAGAAGACAATACACAAATTTTGGTGCCAGCTAATGGATTAATTTCCATCAACATCAATTCATCTAAAAATTCAAAGCAGTTCATGTCGGGCATCCGAATGTCTAATAACATGATTTCTGGAGCAATAAAATGATCGCCACTTTCTTTTATAAAGTTTAATAATTCTAGTCCTGATTTAAAAGACAGGGTTTCAATTGCTTCTGAAACATAAGCTATAACCGTCTTATTGAGGGTGTTGAATATATCATCATCGTCTACAAGAAATACAAGCATTAGGATAAATTTAAGTTGGGTATTTGGAAAGCGATTGTTGTACCTACACCAATCTCAGATTCTATTGATATTGTTCCGCCTAGTTTTTTAATAATTTCATTACAAATATATAATCCTAAACCGGTTCCAACACTATTGGTTGTTGCACGGTAAAACATTTCAAAAACCCGATCGAGGTGTTTCGGAGCAATACCTTCACCATTATCTTGAATTGATATGGTGTATTCTTCATCTGTGCTATTGATGTTTATTTTAATCCAAGATGGATTGCTTTTTCTACTGTATTTAATGCTATTGCCGATAATGTTTCTTAGCAATACATTAATTCTCGATTTGTCGGATTGAATAATGGTGGGTTTGTTAGATGCTATAAATAATTGTGTAGCACATTCCGTTGAAAATTTAAGGTCATCAAAAATGGTTTGAATCATTTCTGTTAAGTCAAATTCGCTTGTAGAGACTTCTACTCTTGAATTTCTTGAGTATTCTAAAATTTCTTGTATTGTATTGTCTAACCTGGATGCAGAGGTTAAAATCATATCAATGAACTTCCTGTTTTCTGCTGTTAAATCTTTGGTGTGTAGTACTAAACTAGCCAATCCTTTGATAGATAAAAGTGGCGATCTGAGGTCGTGCGATATACTGTAAACAAAATTGTCGAGTTCTAAATTTATTTTACTGAGTTCTTCGTTTTTTTGAAGTACATCTTTTTGTATTTGTTTAAGTTCAGTGATGTTAATTCCAATAACAATAATATGCTCCATTTTTTCTATTTCATTGAAATAAGGCATAATACTGCGCAACATAAAAACTTGCTCGCCATTTTTATCAAGATAACTGTCTTCCAATTGAACCATTTTGTTTTCTTGAATGGCTTCTTGAATCCTATAAATTATATCTGATAAATTGTTTTGTTTTAACTGTAAATCGTATAATGAGGTATTTGGAGGAAAGTTCCAATTGCTATTGCTTTCGTTTGAATTAATATTGGTGAAATTTAACTGCAGGTTTTGATCGAATACAAATATTTCTGAGGGCGAATATTTGAGAATGCTTTCATAAAAACTTTTTAAAGCATTGATGCGTTGAAGTGAAATGTCGCGCTCTTTTACTGCATTTTCTAAATTGCTTTGCAGTAGTTTCAAAGAAGTTACATCTTGAATACTACCAATTAAGCGGGTCATTTTACCAGCTTCATTATATTCTGCAATCATCATTGATTCTAGTTGCCGTACAGATTTGTCGGTATCTCTTACAATTCTATATTCTTGCTTACAATGATTATTGGAGCTTTTTTTAAAACTAAAAAATTCTTCAATGATGCGCTCTTTATCTTCTGGGTAAATGATGGATGACCATAATTGTAACACAGTGCTTTTATCAGCTATAAAGGGAAGTCCTGAAATTTCTGATAGTGGTTTGTTCCAAGAAATTTTATCGCTCATGAAGTCCCAATCCCATATCCCAATTTTTGAAAAATCTGAAATCAATTTAAATCGGGAGTTAATACTGAGTATTTCTTTCTTGAAATTTATCTCATCTGTAATATCTTTTTGAATGCCGATAAAATTGATATGTTTTCCTTTATCGTCAAAAACAGAAATAATTTCTACTTGATTGTAATAGTTGTTACCTTCTTTGGTTTTATTTAGAATAACTAATTCAATATCTTCTTTCTTTTTGAGGGCATTAGAAAGTGCAATTTTATCTTCTTTGGGAGTTTGAACGCCTTGCAAAAAGTCTTTCGGTTTTAATCCGCTTACCTCCTCTAAAGTATAGCCCGAAATTTTTGTAAAGGCATCGTTTACCCATTCTACTTTTCCAAATGTATCGGTAATTAATACGCCGCTTTTTGTTTTTGTGGCAATGAGCGAGAGCTTGCGTAATTCATTTTCCGATCTTGATATTTGTTGAAATTGAAGTTCAATTTTTCTGTTCTTTATCAAGTTGGCAAGAACAGATTGAATATTATGCGCAAAAATGCTTAAGATATTCCAATGTCTTTCTTCTATAGTATTGTATAAATCTTTGTTTTGTATTGAAATGCCCACAATAAAATATAATTCATATTCCAAATTGTGCTCTATGGTTTGATGAATGAGCACTTGGTTAAAGTTAAAAAAACTGGAAAAATTTGCCAGTTGTTGTGCAGGTAAAATTTTAGTATTGTTCTGTAAGGAAAAGATTGAAATATTGCCGATATCTGTTGCAATTGTTTGTTCGGGCACTTGAATTGCACAACCTTCAATGAGTAATCTCGAAAGAGCCGGGTTGCCAAGATGTTTATACAATAAGATAGAACATTCTACTTCTAAAATATCAATTATAGCTTCGGGAATTAAATTGAGTAAAGCTGTTTCGCTAACAATATCCAACGATTTGCTGCTGTAAAATTGTAGCCGTTTATAAAGCTCCAACTCTTGATCTAACTTATCTCTTGTATTGATAAGTTGTTGTTCAATAGCCGAAAATTTGGTAACCCTTAGCTGTAAATCACGTAATTCGTGTAATAGTGTGTTGTTTTCATTACTCATAAAATACAATCTATCTTATCGGTAGAGTACATAAATGGCGGTTGTATAATTGTGGTAATAATTTTTTCCACCCAAGCGCGCAAATTCTCCAAATCCATACATGCCTAACCAAGGAGGGCATTCTCCATTAGTTGTAAAAGGATATTGCATTCTACTTACCAACTCATCTTTCATGATTTTATTGAATAAAAATCTGCCCCTCGCCAAACAGTCGGCATGAAAAACTGCAACCACTTCACGGTCTTTAATTCGGTTTTTAATGGTGCTTACCATGCGATCCATTTCATTAAAAATAAGTTCTTCATCTCTGGTAGTAAGCCAAAGTTTGGTACCAACTTTACAATCGGTAGCATAATACATATTATTGCCTTCACGTTTTGTAACAACACGAAGTATATGAGAATTGCCATATTCTTTAGCCAAATCGTCGGGCAATTTTTCTCCTAAAGCGCCAATAGGGATAGAATCGCCACAAGTTGCATTTTCGGGTAAGCCTAAGTGTTCGGTGTATTCTTTCCAGGCGGGTTTACCATTAAATTCTTCAATGATATATCCGTTCGATTTTGTAACTACTAACGGTTCGCCGATGGCTACAAACCCATGGGTAGCTTGAGTATCAACTTTAATAGTAGGATCGGAAAAGCCAATTAAAAAAGCACCGTTTTTAAATACTTGTTGATTAACGGCTTGATAGCTAATTACACCTTTCATATTGTCTGATGAAGTAGCACCAAAAATGGTAACTGATTCACCAAAAACATCTTCAATGCCTTTGATTAGCGCATTGTCGTTGATGTCGATACCCGAAGCCATTAAATAAATCATATTCACTGAAGGGTTTTTATCCTTCAATGCTTGAGCCATTGTTTTAGCTTTATCGTATGAATTGTGACCATAAATTTCGTCAGTAAAGATTACGCCAAAATCATTGCCTTTTACTGCCATAAGCGCCATGTCTTTCATGGATTCACTTACACCTTCTTTTCCTACAACACCGCAACATGAAGCGGCTAATATAGTTGCTTGAGGCGCCATGTCATGAACTTGATCTACCATCTCTTGGAAATTATGGCCTACGGATGCATGGAGTACAATAAGGTTAACATCGGTATAATTTTCACCTAAAGCAATTTCCATGCATTCAATAACTGCACGTCGAGTATTGATTACCCTTGCGCTAGAAGAGAAGAAATTTAACATAAGAGGGTTATTTTGAGTTAATAAAAAAGAATATAAATTTACTATATAACCAACTGAAAAGCTATAAAAAAGATATGATTTTGGTAAGCAAATTAAATTTTTAATATATGGGTTTTTAAAATTGTCCTGTAAGCTAGTTTAAAATCAACTTTTCTTTTGTACACAAATAACGAATACTGTTGTAAGGGGATTGAAATAGTTACTATTGAATACTTTTTGTAATAAAATAACCAACATAAGTGCTTATCATACAAATGGTATTGCATTTACTCATTTTGCCAAATAGGGTTTAAAAGAATGCATTGGATGATAGATAGCCAAGTATGCCGAATATAGAAAATGAATGCAAAAAGGGTATGGGTAATTAAATTTTAGGTAATGTAAATACAAATCTACTACCACTGTTAGGTGTAATTTCGGAGAACGCTACTATTGATCCTTGAAGGTGTGTAATTATTTTTTTTGTGGTAGACAAGCCCATTCCACTTCCCGGATATTCGCTACCCGAGTGTAACCGATGAAAAGGCAAAAATATTTTTTCTAAGTCTTTTTCCGGAATGCCTATGCCATTGTCTTCTATTGTAAACTGCCATTGATTGCTAGTTTCGATACAACTTATGGTTACAATTGGAAGCTTGTTTTTATCTACAAACTTTATAGCATTGGATAAAAGATGTTGAAATATTTTCTTCAATGCATTTTTATCTGTTGTAATACTGGGCAATGTTTGTACTTGCAGCGATACTTGCTTTTCTGTGATTTGAGGTTGTAAAGAAATTGAAATTTCTTTTAGCAATTGATGTACATCTACATTTTCAAGTGTTAAAGTAATTCTATTGGCTCTTGAATAGTCTAATAAATCTATTAACATTTGTCGAAGGCGTTGAGCCCCATTTAATGCATAGCCTACATATTGTTGTGCTTGTTCATCTAAGGAAGATTTATACTTGTTTTCCAATAAACTTAAAAATCCGGTTACCATTCTTAGGGGTTCATTCATATCGTGCGAAGCGATGTAAGCAAATTGTTCCAACTCTTGATTTACTGCTTTCAAATTTTTAAAAGCATTGGCTAAATCAATTTCCATCCTCTTTTGTTCAGTAATATCTACACCATAACCGATAACAAAATTTAATGCTCCGTTTTTAAAGTGAGGATAAAAATGCCTTAAAATAAATTGAGTATCTCCATTGGGTTGTTGATATTGATCGATCCAGGTAGAGATGGTTTTCTTTTCAATTGTTTCGTTGAACATGCCCCTTCTCTTAAATGCTTGCTCATTGTTGATGTGCTTAAAAGTACAATAATCAAAATCATCTTTTCCTATTAACCAACTCCGTACCTCATCATTTTTTACCGCGGCTTTATTCACAAAAATATATCGATGGTGTACATCAAAAATGGCAATTTCGGCTGGTAGATGATGTAATATTTCTTCAGCTAGATTTTGATTCCATTGACTAGAATTAGAAGAATCTGTTTCGTTTTCTTTTAGGGTATAAATTGTTTCACTCAGTTTATCTAGAAATGCAGGAATGGACGGATGGGTTTGAAGGTCATCGGGCAGATGTGCTTTAACTTCATCATAAATATTAACATGATCCGTCATAAGGTTTTTACAATACTTCATATTTAAAGTAAGGCTATTTCAAGAGCTATTTGTTTATAAATTTCGTCATTAGTTTTTAATCTTTCGCCAAAAAGTTTTTTATATAATTTCGGTTATAAGAAGAACTTTAAAATTTAATTTTCTTTTTTTTGAGCTGTAAAGTTTCAATTTTTTTAATCTGTTCAAGATCATCATTTACAGATAAAAATGAAATAATCTTTAAACTGGATCATCCATCCACCTTACTACAACCCCAATTTTGTAAATTTTTGGCTCATTGAATTTTTCTAATATTTGAATTGTGGCGTTAAAATACAATCATTTAAACTTTGCATAACTCTTTTGTTGATGTATTATGAGGCATTGGTTGCAGAATTTTCAACAAGTAAAATGAACCATTGGGTTTGTAAAATTGTGGGTTTAATCTGCTGAAATTCATTTATTTTTATGCCATTACGTAAAAATATTTTGGCACAGTTTTTCCAAATTTCTTATGCGTATAACATTAGTTTACTCGGTAATAAAACCTTTTCAAACAGGTACAAAATTTATTCCGGTAAGATAGTGCAGGTACTTTTCACCAAACCGGGCATTCCTCCCATTAGGAATAATTTTCTTTTATGCGCTTACGATTTGTTCGGGCATTTTTTGCCCTCAGTATGTTTTTGCTTACCACTACTGTTTTTGCTCAAACACTTGGAACGTATCCCAATACCAGTATGTTTTGCGGACGAAATGAAAACGTTTTTCCGAGTGTTTTTCCAACAAGCATAACCCGTATTGCTGTGTCTACTACGCCAACATTTTTGGGTACGCTTACTGTAGGTAATAACGGCGCCGTATATGTTGTAAACGCCCAACCGGCAGGCACTTACCCCATCACCATTAAAGCATACAATGGAGCCAGTTCGGTAACGCAAACCTTTACCCTTACCGTTACAAACGCCAATTGTAGCCAAGGCTTGTTTACTGCTACCACAAATACCGTTGGCGCATCTCCAAGAGCAGTAGTTATAGGCGATTTTAATCAAGATGCCCGTCAGGATTTTGTAACGGCTAATTCTGCTGCAAATAATTTATCGGTTCGTATACGAGATGCGTTCACCAATACATATACGTCTACAGCAAATGTGCCCACAGGAACAACTCCTGTAGCCATTGCGGTAGGCGATTTTGATATAAACAGCCAGCAAGATTTGGCTGTTGCCAACTTTGGATCAAATAATGTGTCTATTCTTTTATCCTCTGGCCCAGGTACTTTTAGTGCTGCAGCCACCGTATCGGTTGGTGCCGGACCAAGTTGCATTGCTGTTGGTGATTTCAACAACGATGGCATACAAGATTTTGTAACCGGCAATAGCGGCAACGTAAACGCGCCATCCGCATCTGTTCGTTTGGGTAATGGATTTAATGGATTCACCAATGCACCCGATATCACATTCCCTTTTCTAACGGTAGCCCCAGTTGTACATGCAATTGCTATAGGCGATTTTAACCTAGATGGTAAACAAGATTTAGCCATTACCACTGAAAATCCAAGTGAAGTAACATTGCATATCGGCGATGGCTTGGGTGGATTTACGCGTGTAACCGATGCAGCACAGCGCATTTTTGTACCAGATGTGCCGGTGTCGATTGCAATGGCCGATGTAAACAATAATGGGGTTGTAGACTTGGTAACAACCAATTATTTCAATAACTCTATCTCCGTACGTTTTGGGAATGGAACCGGAGGATTTGTGGGTAACTCGAGTTACAATTTTCCAGTAGGTACTTCGCCCGAACACCTTGCTATTGTAGATGTAAATGGAGATGGTCATTTAGATATTGTGGTATGTTTGGGTGGTACTTCAACCGGCAGTATTGCAGTGATGCGCGGCAACAGCACCGGAACCTTCACGGCAGGGCCTGGCTTTTCGCCACTGATTTCGCCGGTTTGGGTGGCTGCGGGTGATTTCAATCAAGATAGACGAATGGACTTACTGGTAGCAAACAACGGAGCAAGTCCTACAGTATCCGTGTTGCTAGGAGGTATAAATGAAATCAATGTTAAAGGAAATAATACCAATATTGTAGATGGCGATATCACGCCAACCTTAACCGATCATACTGATTTTGGTACAGTATCTGGCTCATTTGCCCGCACGTTTACCATTCAAAATACAGGTACTACGGTGATGCAAATTTCGAGTGTTACCAGCAGCAATAGTCAGTTTACCATTTCAGGAGCTCCGGCTACTATTGCCGGTGGTGATAGTGCTAATTTTCAGATTACATTTAATGGAACAGCAGGAGGTGCACAGAATAGTACCATTACTATTTTGAACAACGATTGCGATGAAGCAACCTATGATTTTGTAGTAACCGCTGCCATTCAACCAACAATAGGCAATTATCCTAATATCACAGTACGTGCGGCTGATGATACTACATTGTTGCCACTTACTATGCCTTTAGCAGGTCGTATGACAGCATTTACGAATGCTCGTTTCCGTGGTCAGTTTGTAGTAAATCCAACTACTGGCGTGGTACGCATACTTAACCCACAGCCTGCGGGTACTTATACAGTAACTGTGAAAGCATTTAATGGAACCGGTTCTGTAACCAAAACCTTTACGTTAACGGTTACAGCGCCTCTTTGTAGCAGTCCCGGATTTACAAGTACTTCCGCTCAAGACCTCTCTGTAACAGTATCGCCCAACGGAATTCAATTTGCCGATTTTAATAATGATGGCTTTCAAGACATCATCACGTCGAATAACAGCAGCAATGCTACGCTTCGGTTGGGAACGGGTTTGGGCACTTTTGGAGCGGCCAGCACCATAACGTTGGGTTCTGCACCGCGTGGTGTAGCAATTGGTGATTTCAACGGCGATGGAAATTTAGATTTTCTTTGTGCCGACAGAAGCGGTGCAAACGTATACGTTAGGTTGGGCGATGGCCTTGGTGGTTTCACGAGTGCTCCGTTGTTTAACATTGGTAACTTACCCGAGTTTGTTACCGTGGCCGATTTTAATAACGACGGTATCCTCGATTTAGCATCGGCTAACTTCGGTGCGGGAACTGTTTCTATTGGATTGGGCAATGGCTTGGGTGGGTTCACCGCAGCAACTGCAGTTACGGTAGGCACATCCCCTCGCCATATTGCTACGGCCGATTTTAATGGCGATGGTAATATCGATTTGGCTGTAGCAAACAGTGGTTCGGCGTCCATCTCTATCCGATTGGGCAATGGTGCCGGTGGTTTTACCGGAACAACTGAAGTTGCGGTAGCCACCAATCCTTATCAGGTAGCTGTAGGCGATTTTAACAATGATGGTTTCCCAGATTTTGTGTGCACTAGCAATGCCAATCCAAGCCAAGTTCGAGTGCGTTTAGGAGATGGCCTTGGCGGCTTCACCAGTATGCCAGATCTTACTGTTGGATTTAGTACGTTTTCTTTAGCAGTGGCTGATTTCAATGCTGATAATAAGCTTGATTTGGCGATTGGCGAAGGGGTTACTAATATGGTGTATGTACGTACTGGTGATGGCTCAGGAAATTTTGCTGCTGCCACTTCTAGCTCCATAAATTCGGGACCGGTTGCCCTTGCGGTGGGTGATGTAAACAACGATGGCGTACTCGATTTTGTTTCTGCCTCTTCTATTGCAGCAACGGGTATCAACATACGATTAGGTGTTAACAGTGTCATTAGGGTTCGCGGCAATAACACGGAAATTACTTCGGGTGATATTACACCTAGCTTAGTGGATCATACCGAGTTTGGCGGATTAAGTGGTTCTTTAACTCGCTCGTATACTATTCAAAATCCAACTTCCAATCCCGTAACAATAAACAGTATTACTTCTAGCAATCCTCAGTTTGTAGTAAGCAATGTGCCTACTACAATTGCGGGAGGTGCTTCGGCAGTGTTTCAGGTAACGGCAACGCCTAGTGGCAGCGGTATACAAGCTTCTACCATCACTATTAACAGTATAGTATGTGCTAATGGTGTTTTTACTTTTCAATTAAACGCCACGGCCTTGCCCGTTTTAGGCGATTACTCCAATGCTTCAGTTGTTTGGGGCTCTAACAAAACATTTCCACCACTCACCGCACCTGTGAATCGAGAACGCATCATGGCTTTCTCTACTCCAAATTTTGGTGGTGCTTTTTCGGTAAACTCCATCACCGCCGAAGTGCAAGTAAGTGGAGCACAAGTGCCGGGTGTTTATCCCATCACTGTAGTAGCTTTTAACGGCATTTACACCGATACGACTCGATTCAATTTGACGGTAACTAAACCCAATTGCGGACCAGGTGTGTTCACCGGAACAACGAATGTTAACGTGGGTACACAACCCATTACTGTTGTTTTAGGCGATTTCAATCGCGATAACAAGCAAGATTTGGTGAGTGCCGATTTTCAAGGGGGCACCATTTCCATCCGCATTGGCGATGGCCTGGGTGGATTTAGCGGCACTACCTCGTTAACCGGATTGTTCCAACCTCGAGCGATTGCTGTGGCGGATTTCAACCGAGACGGTGCAGAAGATTTGGCGATAACGAGCGTTGCGGGTGTTTCCATCTACAACGGAAATGGTATTGGAGGGTTCAATGCCTTGCCAGTAATATCAAATGTTTCCATTACAAATGATATCACGGCTGCGGATGTTAATCAGGATGGATTTGTTGATCTTTTGATAACAGCAGTGAGTGCCAATGGCATAGAGCTTTTGTTAGGGAATGGCAATAGTGGTTTCGCTGCACCTATTTCCATTTCGCTGGGTGCTGGTGCAAGTCCGCAAGCACTAGATTTGGGTGATTTCAATAATGATGGATTTGTAGATGTGGCCGTAGCAAACAGCGGCTTAGGTACTGTAGCAATTCTGTTAGGTAATGGCAACGGCACATTCACTGCTGCGGCTAGTTTAACCGTTGGTACGGGTCCGAGCGATATCGCTTTAGGAGATTTCAACGGTGATGGTCAGATAGATTTGGCCATTGCGAATAATGTATCGAACAATATTTCGATCCGCTTGGGTGCAGGCAACGGCACTTTTACAACCGCAGACGATATTGCTTTAGGCGTAAAACCTTATAGTATAGCAGCAGGCGATTTCAATGGCGATGGTCGGGTAGATTTAATAGTCGCCAACCAAGATGACGGTACCTTGGCGATTCGTTTGGGAACTGGTACGGGAACGTTTACCGGAACCAATACCATTACGCTGCCCTCACCACGAGGTTTAGTGGTAGGTAATTTTAATGGCGATGGGTTCCAAGATATTGCAACAACGAATTTTGGTTCTGCCTCCATTTCTGTTCGAATAGGAACCGGCAACAGCATACAATTGCAGGGTAATAGTCAAAATATTGTAGATGGTGCTAATACTACATCCCTCAATAATCACACAGACTTTGGGGTGTTGGCTGATACTTTACAACGTACGTTCACAATTCAAAACACTGGAACGGCTCCATTGGTGATCGATAGCATCCGCAGTAGCAATCCTTTCTTCCTCATTCGCAACGCACCAACCAGCGCGGCTGCCGGAGCTTCGGCTACATTCCGCGTAACCTATAACTTCGGTGGAACCGGCATACAAACCAGTACCATTCGTGTATACAACAACAATTGCGATTTTGCAGAGTACGATTTTGTAGTGCGAGCAGAAAAAGATAATCCACCTGTATTAGGAAATTATCCGCCCGCAACTTTATCGGCGGGTAATACCATACTCATTATGCCTAATGCGGCTCCAGTGGGTGCCAATCGCATAACGGCATACACTACTAATGGCTTCCCGGGTACTTTGGCAGTAGATTCAATTACCGGTGCCTTACGGGTGGTAACAGCTAATGAAATAGGAACGTTCGTAATAACCATCCGTGCCCAACGCGGCCAATTGTTCAGTACCAAAACCTGCACGATAACGGTTACCAACACACTATGTAGTAGCGGTAGTTTTGTGGGTACTACATCTATTTCGGCAGGCAATGCCCCGCGTGATGTGGTGGCAGGCGACTTTAACCAAGATGGCATCCCGGATTTAGCGGTTGCGAATTATTCCTCATCGAGCGTATCCATTCGCTTGGGAGATGGCTTGGGTGGATTTACCGGAACGGATAGTATTTTGGTGGCGCCCAATCCTACCGCACTCGCCGTAGCTGATTTTAACGGGGATGGAAAACAAGACTTAGCGATATCCATCTTCAGTACCCCGGCACGTTCGGTGTCGATTCGGTTTGGGAATGGATTGGGTGGATTCAGCGGAAACACCGAAGTGACGATCAACGCTGGCTTTTCGAGTGCTGTAGTGGCTGCTGATTTCAACCAAGACGGGAATATGGACTTTGCTTCGGCCAACAGCTCCAACATTGTAAGTATTCACTTAGGAAACGGAGTGGGTGGATTCACGAATCCCACTAACATAAACGTAGGCGCCAACACCGAGCTAAGATCTATTGCGTTGGCCGATTTCAACAAGGATGGATTCCCGGATTTAGTAGCGGGATTGTACCAAACAAATGCCGTGCGTATCCTTCTGAACGACGGGTTGGGTGGGTTCACTGCGAATGCTCCAGTAACCGTGGGATTGCGGCCGAATGCCGTAATCGCTGCCGATTTCAATGCCGATGGCAATATCGATATCGCCACAGCTAATGCTCAAGCCTTTAGCGTGTCTATACGCTTAGGGGATGGATTAGGCGGACTATCCGGCACTACGGAAGTAACGGGATTAAGCGCCGGGGTATTTGATTTAGGTACCGGCGATTTCAATGGAGATGGGAAGTTAGATATCGCCGTAGCCATCAATAGCAACTTCAATGCCGTGGATGTGCGCTTTGGGAATGGAGCAGGGCAGTTCTCCGGACAACTATCGGTGCCTGCCGGACTTCGTCCTTATGGCATTGTCATTGGCGACTGGAACAAAGATGGCCGCCAGGATTTTGCTACATCCAATGAAACCGGACGCAGTATTTCTATCCGCATGGGCGATGCCAGTGGCGATAATGTATGGCTAGGTTTATCTTCCGATTGGAACGATCCGGCCAACTGGAGTTCTGGTGTTGGTCCGGGTATTTGTACACGAGCAGTCATCAATCCAGGTGTACCCAATATGCCTGTGATTACCGACCCTAATGCTTCTTGTGGTTCATTGCGTGTAAATCCGGGTGCTAC
>JBMOEQ010000038.1:0-18046 GCA_049314655.1 Ferruginibacter sp.
ATATTTAAATTATGTGGTGCAACAGGCGTTATTACAAAACTGCCACTATCTGGAAATACAACCGGACCATTACAACTTAAAGAATAACCGGTAGACCCTGTAGGCGTTGCCACAATCAATCCATCGGCCCAATAGGTATTTAAAAATTCGCCATTGAGGTAGGTATGGATTTTTATCATGGAAGAAGAATCCTTTTTCTGTAATGTAAATTCATTTAATGCAAAAGGAGCATCATCAAAAACAGGGATATCGGCATCCAAATGAATTAACGTTCTTTCATCAATTACATAGGTTCTGTTTACCAATGCTTTGATGGCTTCATTTAAATCTTCCTTTCCAATATTGGCTAAAAATCCTAATCTTCCATAATTAATGCCTAAAATAGGAATGCCTTTATCTTGTACCAAGGCAACCGTATCTAACAATGTGCCATCGCCCCCTAAACTTACAATACAATCTATACTTTCATCTAAATCGCTAGCCGCATTGAATGTAGAATATTTGCCCTTCATATCTACAGCAGAATAAAACCGATTAAAAAAATCTTGATAAAATACCGGCTCTGCTTTCAATGCATGCAACTCTTGCATAAATACTTCTATATCTTTCAACTGGTCGTTTTCTATACCCCTACTATATATTGCAATTTTCATGTGTGTTGTTGTTAAATGATTATCGCCATCGTTCTTTAAGCGATACTACAGCGAAATTAAAACCCCTCAATGCTATTTCAATTCTTAAAACTATAATCCGGCTTTAGCATGCAAAAATATACCCTTTTCCCCTAACTGATTAAAACTATATTCTACCCTAAGGTTTACATCATAAAAGGTTAGAAAATCAACGCCCAATCCGGCAGTATACAAAAACCTGTTGTTGAGTTGGGTATTATCTTTAGCTAAACTATAAACATAACCACCATCAAAAAATGATTTTGCAAAAATGGTGATAGGAATAAAAGGATAGCTTACCGAGCGAAAAGGTAAGGGTATCTTTAAGTAACATAATTTCTTTTTTAAAGTAGATTTTGTTGCAAAGAAAAGTGGGCCGTCGATAACATATTTTTCTAGTCCACGTAAATACGCATCGCCATAACCCAAAGCACGTTGATTGTAATAAGGTTGATCGAAAGGCAACATCAATTTACCCATTGTTTCGATACTGGTATACCAATTTTTTTTGTGTGCAAAATATTTACCCCAATTGGCTTCCAACATCAACCGGTTTAATCCGCTACTCATCCCTAATCCACGATTCGAGAGTGTAGCTGACAAAATCGCTCCTTTTAAAGGATATGCGGCATTGTTAACATTCACATATTGGTAGGTGTAACTTAGATCAATAAAGCTAATTGTATTGTTGGGTGTTTTTAAATAAGTTGGATTGTATTGAGTTGTTAACAACGAATCCGATACTTTTAAAAAGGTGTAACTGAGGTTAAAAATATGTCGATCTAGCATTTTGTTGCGTACTAAATAATTTGCATTTACAAAAGCGGTTGTACGAGTATATTGATTGTTATTAAAAAATAACAACTTATTATCACTACTTGTTTTATATCCAAAAAATTTATTGGCACTATAACTTGCACTAAACCCAAACCCTCTGGTGAGCGTAACATTACTGTATGGCTGGGTATAAGACGCAGCAATGGTTCTAGTTGCGCCATTGAGCAAAATAATGCGCAAAGGATCTCTTCTTCCGCTTAAATTATTATGGATAAACTTCATTCCATAAATCACTCTCGATAAACTGGCATTATACGTTTCTAACCATTCATTGATGTTACGGTCTATCAATTGAAATTGCGGAATGGGCAAAATGTATAAACGCTCTTTTACAGTTACCTTTAAATCGATGGTTGATGTGTTGATAAAAACGGGCACTATTTTAACTTCAATAAACAAAGCCGTATTATACACTTGTTGTTGCGCAAGTTGGAGCATTAATTGAAGTTGATTGGCCTTTATAGAATCGCCCTGTTTTACTTGTATTTCGCGCTGAATGATATACAGTTTAGTTTTTTTGTTGCCGATGATATTAATCTTGCCAATAAGGAATTTCTGGGTTGAGTCTTGAAAATTGATGCCAGCTTGTTCTGTAACCGGAATAACATCAACATTTTGCGCTACTACTCCTATTGATAATAGTATAGTGATGCATCCCAAAAATAAACGAACAAAAGCCTTCATGAATAAAATTGCTGCGTGTAAAAGCTGTAAAAGTAATTGAATTAAGGATTTATCGGGGCGTTCATTAAATGAAATAAAAACAATACAAGTTTAGCTAATCAAAAACACCCTTTAAATATCGAGATAGGTCATCAAATGTTGATAATTGGATTTAATATCCGATTCAAATTGAACATTACCGAAGTGATAAACCACTTGATACTCGTAGCGTTCAAATGCTGCTATAATAGCTGCAATTTCGCGTTTATTGAGGTGCAAGGTTACGGTGAGCAAACCGGTTAAGGGATTGGTAGTGGTGTTTAAATGCAAAATAGTGGCATCATTACTTTCTACAATTCTACTGATTTCCGAAATGGCAAACGACACTCTTTCCATCTCCAAAACGATAATGCCGCCTATTTCTGATGCCCCGGAAAATTCGCCCAAGGTTTTTAATAAATCGGTTACAGTAATTACTCCTAAGAAGATATTTTGATCATTCACCACAGGCACAATTGTACTTTCGTGTTGGTTAGAATAATTCACAGCATTTAAAAAATGTGCCGATTCTTTTACAACAGCAGGTATAAATTGTTCTTGTAAAACCAAAATTGCCAATTGATCGTCTTCCGCATCTAACAGGTCATTTTCGCTAATCAACCCTAAAAAATGTTCCTCAGCAACTACCGGTAAATGGGTGATTTTAAAATCGTTGATGAGTTGCAAAGCCTTGCTTACCGAATCTTGAAGTTTCAGTTGGGGAATATTGTTGTTAAGGAGATCGGCTGTAAGCATTTAAAATGGGATTGCTGTCTTTAAGAACGCAAAATAATCTTATAAAGTATTAGACAAGCAAAACGGTTAAACTGTTGCAACAGGACTAGCCAATTTGGCTAAAAAAGCACCTAAAATCTTGTTAAAAGCTTCCGGAACTTCCATCATTGGTGCATGGCCGCATTTATCTACAAAATTTAATTCACTGTTAGGAATAAGCCGATGGAATTCTTTGCCTACAAAAGGAGGCGTGATGGTATCGTCGTTGCCCCAAATTAAGCAAGTTGGTTGTTTGATTTCGTTCAATTCGTCGCCTAAATTATTGCGAATGGCACTTTTGGCTAAAGCGATGATTTTAATCACTTTTAAACGATTGTTGGTGATTTCAAAAACCTCATTCACCAATTCATCGGTAGCCATTGCCGGATCATAAAAGGTTAATGCGGTTTTATTACGGATATATTCTTTATCGCCTCTTTTAGGATAAGTATCGCCCATGCCGTTTTCGAATAAGCCCGAACTACCGGTAAGAATTAAAGATTTTATTCTTTCGGGATGTTTTAAAATATGCACTAAAGCCACATGCCCACCTAAGGAATTACCCAATAGATGGATATTGTCATAATTGCGGTGTTCGATAAATTTTTGTACGTATTTTTCTAAGCCACTAACTGAAGTATGCAATAAATCGAGTTCAAGTAAAGGCAACATGGGTACAATTACTTGGTGGGTTTGTCTGAAATGTTCTATCAGATCTTTAAAATTACTTAGCGCACCAAATAAACCGTGAAGCAGCATAAGCGGTTCTCCCTGCCCCTCTTCGATATACTTAAATTTTCCGTCTTGTTTAATTTCGTAACTCATTCCTTTACAGCTGTTGTTGATTGCAGTACTATATTCCTATGGCTAAGATAAGCATCGGGCTAAGTTACAGCAAATAAAATAATGCTTCAAATTAATGCGGAATTTTATCCTGCATGTTTCCAAAAAATCCTTCTAATCGGTTAAAAGAATCCTTGAAAATAGGAATTATTGCGCCCAATCCATTGATAACTTGCAAACCGATGGGTTGAAGGTAAGGATATACTACAGAGGCTTTAAAAGTTTCTGCTTTTATAAATCCCGATTTTTCGGCATAAAACAAAAAAACGCTTATAATAATGGCGTAAAGTAAAGTATAGATGAGCATGCCTCCAATGCGATTTACCCAGCCCAATAGCACCATTTGAAAGGTTTTTTCTACTATTTTACCTCCCAAGTTTACTATAAAAACTACGATTAAAAAAACTAAAGCAAAGGATAAAAAAGGCAGCCAAACCGCCGAAACATTTGCACGAGATTGTAAATAAACAGCTACTGCAGCCGACAATTTTAAAGCTGCTGCAATACCTATAATAATAGCCAATGTAGAAAAAATAGCAACAATCAATCCTTGGCGAAAACCACGAATCAATGCAAATACAAAGGCTATAGCAATCATTACATCTAACATGAAATGCACTTTTTATTCTTTTGCAAAGAGCCCACAGTATTATCCTGCAAGCATTGTTTTTACAATTGCACTAATGGTTTTACCATCAGCAGCACCTGCCAATTGCTTACTGGCCAATCCCATTACTTTACCCATATCGGCAGCTGAACTAGCACCGGTTTCGGCAATAATTTTTGCAACAGCCGCTTTAATATCTTCTTCAGATAATGGTTGTGGTAAAAAGCGTTGAATCACTTCCATCTCTTCTCTTTCCTTTACCGCTAAATCTTCACGACCCTGTTTTTCAAAAATGTCTAATGAATCTTTGCGTTGTTTCATCATCTTTTGCAAAAATTTCATTTCAGTAGCTTCATCAATTTCGCCACCGGCACCTGGCTCAGTTTTAGCTTTAATGATTTCGGCTTTAATTGCCCTTAAGCCTCTTAAAACAGCTTCGTTCTTTGCTTTCATGGCTTCTTTCATTTCTCCCATGATTTTCGTTTCTAAACTCATCTTTAAAGTATTTAATTGCTGAATTATATTATTTCTAGAACAGTTTTTTTAGCCTTGTTCTTTAAGTTGACTGGCTTTGAATTTGTCTAAAAATTCTTTTGCAAATGCCTTCATATCTGCCGTTAGCTCTTGTTGATTGGTGGCTCTTTTAAAGGAATCGGCCATGGTCATCATCATTTGGTAATAAAAATCTACCATTTCGTCCATCATCATGTCTTTTGTCCAAAGATCAATTCGCAACGCTGTTTTATCGGCCCCATCCCAAAATGCCAAGCACATAGCTTTTGCTTTTTGTGCCATATCAGCTGTACTATCTGTAGCATTCCAACTGATTTGTTCCGGAATTTTTTCGGGGTCTAATAAAATATCTATAGTAATGGTTGACTTATTCATATAAAATTTTTGAGCTTAAAATGGCCTGCAAAAATAGATGAAATTACTGATTGTACCCTATTAGCAGTTTGGAGGATATTAAATTGATGGCGGTTTCGGGAGTACAATTTTCAATCCATGGTGTTGCCGTATCTATAAAAGTTGTTCGGGTAGTTTCGTCTTTAAAAAGCCACATCATTTTTTGCGCTAAATCCTCGGGCATGGCAACATTGGCTTTCAATACCAAATCATCCGAAATGGCTTCAAGCGCTCCCGTATTGCTACAAATTACCGGCAATCCGGCGCGCATGGCTTTTAGCGCGTAATAGGGATAATTGCAGTACAAAACCGGATATACAAAAGCATAAGCAGCGGCATAAATTGGTGCTGTTTTATGATCGGGGATATCTTTGAGTAACACTATATCTGAACGGTATTTATAGGTTTCTAACTGGGTTTCAAATTGGGTATCGTAAGCTTCCTCATCTGCAAGTACCACCAATTTCATATTACTGCGTTGCCGAATTTTAAATAAGGAAAACGCTTTTAATAAGTTGATCAAATTGCTATTCGCCCCTATCGATCCGGCATACAAAAAATACTCATAAGTGCCCGTATAGGTTGTTTTTACATCCTGCAATTGATGCCAATTGAGTATTTGTGTGCCTTGTTCAATCAACAAAGGTATTAACATCAATTGTTGCGCTTGTGGATTTAAAATACTTTCTAATTGTAGTGCCACATCGCTTGAAGCAGTAAAAATTACCTTTGCTTGCGCTAATATCTGTTGACTGTATTTTTTAAAATAAGTATTGGCTTTTTTTGAACGCCAAGTAGCCGGTGCTTGATTGGGCAGTACATCTAAAACCACCGTTTGTTGAATATCTATTCTTGGAATGAATGTAAAATCTGTATGAACGACCAATTGGCATTGATGGGCTTTTAATAATGCAGGAAGTTTACGTTGCAACCACAGATACCTTGATAATGCATTAGAAATTTTATTTTGAACTTTTACCAGTTGGATATTCTCAGGTACATACTGCTCTAATAGCGCATCTTTATCTTGAATAATAAAAATATACCTGTTGCCATTCTGTTGATAGGCCATGCCTGTCATAATCTTCCACCAATACCACTTCATGTTTTGTGGGGCATCGGAAAAAAGTGCAACAAAATTTACAGCAATTGTCATGTGTAAAAGAATACAATATCTATTGAGAAAGGCCTATAAAAAATCGGTGATTATTTAAGCAGTTTTAATTTTACGGTTTCAATTCTAGTGTCGCTAACATTCAAAATGTCGAATTGAAAATTGCCTACGGTAAACGATTCTTTTTGTCGAGGAATTTCATCGCGATTTTTAATGATAAATCCGCTCAATGTTTCGGTGCCTTCGCTATCCGGAAAAGATAAATCATATTTGCCGGCGATATAGTCTAACTCAATTCTTCCACTAAAAATAAACTCATTCGCCGCTAATTGCTTTTCTACAAATTCTTCAGTGTCATACTCATCTCTAATATCACCAAAAATTTCTTCCAATAAATCTTCCATGGTTACAATGCCGGCTGTTCCTCCAAACTCATCAATTACCCAAGCGATGCTTTTTCTTTCCTTACTGAATTTATTCATCAAATCGGTTGCACTCATACTTTCGGGAATAGCCGAAATAGGCAATAAGATGGATTGTATATCTGATGGATTTTTAAACAAATCGAGTTGATGTACATAACCTACAATGGTATCAATATTGCCATCATAAACAATGAGTTTACTGAGCTTGGTTTGAATAAAGATTGCTTTTACCGTTTCAATTGTAGTGTGTTTATCTACGCCTTCAATTTCTTTTCGAGGTATTAAACATTCACGAATTTTAATTTCACTTAATGATAGCGCATTTTCGAACAGTTCTTTATGCGCTTCTTTATTGTCGTCCTCATCGTGATGTTTACTTTGTTGAATGAACTGCTCTAAATCTACTTTCGTAAAAACATCTTTCTTTTCGTTCAATTTAACATTGAAAAAATATTTCAAAATCCATTCGGCCACATCTACAAAAAAACTAGAAATCCAGGAAAAAATACCATAGAAAAACTGCACCAAATACGTAATGAATCCATTGCTTAAAATGCTTTCATTTCTTGCCCTAAAAAGTGCTTTAAAAATAAATTCAAAAAAGAGTAAGATAAAAGTAGAAATCACTGTTTCTACAAATAAACGGATGTAGGGATTTTCGGTATTGAAGCGTTTCCAAAAATCTAAATCCCATAAGGGTTTCATGAAGCTGCTCCACAACAACCCATAAATAACCAAAATCACATTAAAGCCCACTAAAGTAGTTCCAATAAAACGTGCAGGTTGCTCTACATAATTGCCCCAAACTTTTCCACTAAATGTACCTTGGCGTTTACGTAAACCAATAGACATTTTATTGGCTGAAACAAATGCAATTTCAATGCCCGAGAAAAAGCCAATGAGCATTAAGGCGATAAATATCGAAAATAATGCAATCCAATCCATACGTAAAAATAAGGAACTGAATGGAATTTGATGGATTTATAAAGCCACAACCCTTTGCAACTAGTGCTTATCCGTTAGAATTGATAAAAAAATTACAAAAAAATAATTATCGTGCAAGAAAATCCGCCACAATTTGATGGGCTTCGGCACAGGCTTTTTCTAAGTTGCTATTTACTACAACTTCATCAAATTGCTCTTTAAACGAAAGTTCGTAACTGGCTTTATTTACTCTGGCTGCTAATGATTCGGGCGTTTCGGTACCCCTACTTTCGAGGCGTTTACGCAATTCATCTACACTAGGCGGTTCAATAAATAATGTAAGTGCTGTATCAGGAAATTGTTGTTTTACATGAATAGCGCCTTTTACATCGATATCTAAAACAGGCACTTGATTGTTTTTCCAAATGCGTTCCATTTCTGATTTTAATGTGCCATAATATTTGCCCTCATACACCATTTCCCATTCTATAAAAGCATGTTCACGTATTTTTTCATTAAATGATTCGGCACTCATGAAATAATAATCTACCCCATCTTTTTCTATACCTCTAGGCTTTCGTGTAGCCGCTGAAACAGAAAAAGACAATTGCGGAAAATGTTGCATCAAATAATGCGTGATAGATGTTTTTCCGGCACCAGATGGCGCAGTTATGATGATGATTTTATTGGCGGTAGGCATCTGCAAAGAAAAAGAAAAAAGCCGAAAAAGATGGCAAAAAAAGATGGTGTGACTGCTTCTGCAAACACACCATCAATATTATTTTACTAAAAAATGCAAGTATAATATTTACATTCTAGTAATATCGGCTCCTAATGCTTGAAGGCGTACATCAATTTGTTGATACCCTCTGTCTATTTGCTCAATATTTTGAATGGTGCTTTTTCCTTCTGCACTTAAGGCTGCAATCAACAAGGCAACGCCGGCACGTATATCCGGACTGCTCATGGTTATACCCCTTAATTTTTGTTCTCTTTCTAAACCAATTACAACAGCACGATGCGGATCGCAAAGAATAATTTGTGCGCCCATATCAATCAATTTATCTACAAAAAACAAGCGACTTTCAAACATTTTTTGATGAATGAGTACACTGCCCTTGGCTTGTATGGCTGTTACCAAAACAATACTCAATAAATCGGGCGTAAAGCCCGGCCATGGATGATCGTAAATAGTAAGTACACCGCCATCCATATAGCGATTGATTTCGTACATATCCTGTGCAGGAATATGAATATCATCGCCCCTGAAATCCATTTGAATACCCAATTGTTGAAACCTTTCGGGAATTACGCCCAAATGTTCGATGCCAGCATTTTTAATGGTGATTTCGCTTTGCGTCATGGCAGCCAATCCAATAAAACTGCCCACTTCAATCATATCCGGCAACATATTGTGTTCGGTGCCCGAAAGAACAGCTACCCCTTCAATGGTAAGCATATTACTGCCTACGCCCGAAATTTTTGCACCCATCCGATTAAGCATTCTACACAACTGTTGTAAATACGGTTCGCATGCGGCATTATAAATGGTGGTGATGCCTTCGGCCATTACGGCTGCCATTAAAATATTAGCGGTTCCGGTTACACTGGGTTCGTCTAATAATATATTGGTGCCTTTCAACTGTGGCGCATCTAAATAAAAATATCCATCCGTATTATACTCGAAACGAGCACCTAATTTTTCGAAACCGATGATATGGGTATCTAACCTTCTGCGGCCAATTTTATCGCCACCGGGCTTGGGTATATAGGCTTTTTTAAAACGGGCTAACATAGGCCCAGCCAACATTACCGAGCCCCTTAACTTCCCACTTTTTTTATGAAAGGTATCGCTGTTGAGGTATTCTACATCTACATTATCGGCCTGAAAAACACAGGTATGGGAAGATTGACGATCTATTTTTACTTGCATTTCGGCAAGCAATTCAATCAATAAATTCACATCAATAATATCTGGAATATTGGTGATGGTAACTTTTTCGGCTGTTAATAATACGGCAGAAATAATTTGAAGGGCTTCGTTTTTTGCACCTTGTGGTACAATTTCGCCGGATAGTTTTTTACCGCCACGTACAAGAAAAGAACTCATTCTTATGTAAATTAAATATAGAAGATTGGGATTTTTAATCTACCAATATTATGCCCTCGAAAAAGCGAAACATCAACTTATACTTCCCTTTTTCCAATGCACTAAAAGAATAGATTAATATCTTTTTTTGAAATTACGGTTGTTGCCGTTTCCATTACGATTATCTCTTCCACCATTGGGTCCACCGCCGCCACGATTATCTCTTCGGCCATTATTATTGTTATTGTTGTTGTTGTTGCGTTGTCCGAAGTTTTTACGATAGCCACCGTTATTGCTTCTAAATTCATCCCTATCGCCTCTATTATCGGTACGATGTTTTACAAAAGGACGATTGTTAAACTCTAATTGACCTTCGGTAATGGTTGCCAATTCTTGCTGAATCGTATCGTCGTGTACCAATTCTTTATGCCAGTTGCTGTACGTTAATTTCATGTAATAAGCGATGGCATTGGCAAATCCTTGTTTCTTTTCAGGATTTTCTTCTTTCAAGGCTTTATCAATAACCACTTCAATATTTTTACCTAAGTGGTTGAATTTAGGATGCTTTTTAGGATAACGAAGCGGCTCGGGTTTTGCTTTGAGGGTTTCGCGAGTGGGTATCGGGTATGGACTTTCAACATCAAGTTTAAAATCGCTGATGAGGAAAAGATGATCCCATAATTTATGTCTGAAATCTTCCACATTTTTAAGATGTGGATTTAAAAAGCCCATTAATTCTATAAGCGCCATGGCATTGCGTTGACGCTTTTCTCGGTCTTCAATGGAGAGTAGATATTCTACCATTTTTTGTATATGACGACCGTACTCTCTCATCGTTAAATGATTTCTTGTCGTGTTATACTCCATATTCTCGGTGTTTAACATAGTAACAAATGTAGTAAAAACTGCTTCAATGGCAATTTTTGGGTTATAAACGCATCAGGCTTTGCGTAAGAGATACCTGAAACATAAGGGCAATGCAATTAATGCACCAACAGAATCGGCTATAAAATCCATCCAACTAAATGTTCGATTGTGCACAAAATACAATTGTATACACTCTGTTCCTAAACCCCATAAACAAGATAAAAAGGTAACCAATATATAAAGTTGCTTTTTTTGCGCGATGGAAGCATTCGATTTATTCAATGCATAACATAACAAAATCACTTGCATTCCAAATAAACCGGCATGAACCAATTTATCAAAATTAATACTGAACAAAAATTCCGATTCGGGTAATTCTTCACCGGGAATAGAAATCAACACTAAAATCAGTAAAAACCATACAATACTCGGCACAAAATGAATTGGCTTCATATTGGATTGTTCGGTTTGAACAGTAGACATAGAAGATACTTTATGTGCTGGCATTATCCAACTAATGCAGTGTATGCTTCGGCAGATAATAATGCGTCGAAATCGGCTACATTATCTACTGAAATTTTAATCATCCAACCTTCGCCATAAGGATCGCTGTTTACTAATTCGGGGGCTGCTTCTAATGCTGGATTTACTTCTGTAATGGTTCCTTTTAAAGGAAGAAAAAGGTCACTAACAGTTTTTACTGCTTCTACTGTTCCAAAAACTTCTTCGGCCGATAAGGCTTTCCCTTTTGTAGCAATATCTACATAAACAATATCGCCTAATTCGCCTTGAGCAAAATCGGTAACACCTACTGTAGCAATATTGCCTTCAATAGAAACCCATTCGTGTTCTTTGGTATAACGTAAGTTAGCAGGAATATTCATGATTATAATTTTTTATGTTTAGCGGCTTGAGGGTTGCAAATTAGTTTATTTTAAGGTCTTTTATCGCAACAATCTGTAAGTGTAAAAGAATTTTAATCGATCATTTGGATAAACATTCTAATGTCTTTTTCCGGACGATCGGATTGATTTTTTGGAATAGCCGCAATTTTATCCAAAACATCTAAACCCGATTCAACTTCGCCAAATACAGTATAATTTAAATCTAAAAATGGCGTGCCACCTACCATTTTGTACGTCATACGCTGTACTGCAGGTATTTTACGGCCCATTCTGGCTTCAACCATATTCAATTCGGCATCGGTATATTGTTTACCTTGAACAATATAAAACTGGCAACCACTGCTGGCTCTTTCCGGATTATCGGTACGTGCTGCAGCCAATGCACCCTTTTTATGATAAAATGCGGTGTCGAATTCTGCAGGAATAGTATAACCTACATCACCCATTCCGAGCATTTCACTTGGTTGTGCATTTTTACTGTTGGGGTCGCCACCTTGAATCATAAAGGTGCTGATGATTCTGTGAAACAATAAACTGTCGTAAAATTTCTCTTTCACCAGTTTTATGAAATTATCGCGGTGCTGTGGGGTTTTATCGTATAAACGAATCACCATATCGCCAAATTCGGTGGTTAATTTCACCCTTACACCAGGAATAGGTTCGACTTTTATTGGTTTTACAATTTTTGCAACCGGCTTAGGTTTAGCAATAACTGTTTTCTTTGCTTTAGTGGTTACGTTCTTTTTGGGAGCTACTTTTTGCGCATTGGTCATTAAAGGCAAGGCGCCCAAAAACATCATTGCCAAAATGGTTTTAAAAAAATACTGCTTCATCATAAAATGTGGTTCGCTTAAAAAAATAATAAATGCCTATTGGGGATGATTAAAAAATTGATCAAAATAAAGCAAAATATGGTCTTTCAAGAAATTTTCCTGCTCAATCAAGTTAAATGCAGGCAATTCTTTTAATTGAATGAAATGCGGCCAACCCTCTTCATCCAAACCTTCTAATATATAATATCCGCTTTGTGCCAAAATTGTACAAACCGCAATATGCATCAAATCTTGCTTTTGTTCTTTGGAATAATTTTGCTTACCCGTACCCAATTCTTGTACCCCTATCAAAAACAAAATGCCGTCCATATCGGGTTTTATCCCAAAATTTTCTTTGAGTTTAATCCGCAACTTTAACCACCTGATCTGTATATCGTCGTTTGCTGTTTGCATGGCGCAAAGATAACTGTAAAAGCTTTGTTGCAATATTGGGTTCGATATACGGAATGCGGAAAAAAATCAATCCTTACCTTTGCAAAAATTTTTTGTACATGTTAACGCTTCAACTCCTCCGTCAAAATAGTGCATTTGTAAAAGAAAGATTGGCTGTAAAACATTTTTCCGATGTTTCCTTAGTAGATGTTATTATTGAATTAGATGAACAAGTGCGTAAGGTAAAAGTAGAAGCCGAAACCCTTCAAGCCACCATGAATACAGCCAGTAAAGAAATTGGCATGCTCATGGGAAAAGGCGATAAAGATGCGGCTGAACAAAAAAAAATGGAAGTAGCCGGATTAAAAACCACGCTTCAACAACTCAACGATAAATTGAGTGTGTTGGAACAAAACCTTATTGATGAATTGGTAAAACTGCCCAATCTTCCACACGAAACTGTTCCATTGGGTAAACTCCCCGAAGACAATCAAAATATCAAACAAGGGGGAACCATGCCTACGCTTCCTGAAGATGCGGTGCCCCATTGGGATTTGATAAAAAAATACGACCTCGTAAATTTTGAAACCGGCGTTAAATTAACCGGTAGCGGATTTCCGGTGTACAAAGGCAAAGGCGCTAAATTACAACGTGCTTTAATACAATATTTTTTAGATTATAATACAGCAGCAGGCTATACCGAATACCTTCCGCCATTGATGGTAAATGAAGCTACGGCTTATGGTACCGGACAATTGCCCGATAAAGAAGGACAAATGTATCATGTTACCGTAGATGGTTTTTATTTGATTCCAACAGCAGAAGTACCGGTTACCAATATTTACAGAGATGAAATTGTAAAAGAAGCCGATTTGCCGGTGAAGATGACGGCTTATACACCTTGCTTTAGAAGAGAAGCGGGTAGTTTTGGAAGCGATGTTCGCGGACTAAATCGTGTACATCAATTCGATAAAGTGGAAATCATTCAATTGGTACACCCCGAAAAAAGCTACGAAACATTAGAACAAATGTTAACGCACGTAGAAAACCTTTTAATTTCTTTAAAATTACCTTACCGTATTTTACGTTTATGCGGAGGAGATATGAGCTTTACTTCTGCACTTACGTACGATTTTGAAGTATTTAGTGCAGCACAACAAAAATGGTTAGAAGTAAGTTCTGTTAGTAATTTCGAAAACTTTCAAACCAACCGCATGAAAGTGCGCTATAAAGATGCTACAGGAAAAACGCAATTGTTGCATTCCTTAAACGGCTCATCATTGGCGTTGCCTAGGATTGTTGCTTGTTTATTAGAAAACAATCAAACTGCCGAAGGCATTCAATTACCCGAAGTATTGCAACCGTATTTTGGCGCAGCCATCATTAATTAACAAGCAAGAGAAATTTAACGGTAAGTTTATCGGCCAAACATTTTATCCAATTCCGATTTGCGAAACTTGGTATAAACAGGTTTGCCATTGGGAGTAACGTTGGGTGTTTCGCAGGCAAACAAATCTTCAATCAACGCTACCATTTCGCGTTGTGTTAAAGCAGTGCCGGGCTTGATAGCATGTTGCCCTGCCAAAGAACGAATGAGTTTTTCGCGTTTATTAAATTTAAGGTCGGCACTAAAATGTTTGTACTGCTCCAACATTTTTTCAATAGCTACTTTTTCATTGCCTTGCAATACATCTGCAGGCGTGCCTTGAATTACAAAAGTGTTGTTGCCAAAGGGTTCTAACTGGTAACCTAAAAATTTCAGTTCCGGAATTAAATCGGCCAACAATGCTGTATCTGCTGCCGATAATTCAATGGTAGCCGGAAATAAACTTTGCTGTGTAGCAATAGGTTTACCATCTAAAGCATGGATATAATTTTCGTACAAAATTCGTTCGTGTGCATTTTGTTGATGCACTACCATAAAGCCATCGGCCTCTTGAAACAGTAAATAAGTTTGATGCAATTGTTGTACATCACCTTGAACAACGGATGTATGTTGCTGGAAACCTAAGGGTTGAAAAGGAGCTTGTTGGGCAACCTCTTGTTGATGAGGAATTACCGTTTCAGAAGCTGCTGTTTCGGGCTCGTAAAAACTTTTCCAATGCTTTAAATCGCTTTTGCGTTCAATAAAATGCGCTTGATTTTTTTGGGTAAATGCACTGTATAATGAAGAGGAAGTAGCACTGGATTTATTGGCATCGGTAAAAGGTTTACTGACTGCTTCTAATTGTTGAATGGTGCTGTCTAATTCAAAATCTAAAGTAGGAGTAATACTAAATTGCGCCAATGCATGTTTTACTGCGCTTTGTACAAATGCGTATACAATTTTTTCGTCTTCAAACTTAATTTCTTGTTTGGTAGGATGTACGTTGATGTCTAATTGTGCAGGATCTAAATCAATGAACAAGGCATACATCGGAAAACTATCCTTGGCAATCATGGTATCAAATGCATGCATTAACGCATGATTCAGGTACGCACTTTTAATAAAACGATTGTTCACAAAAAAATACTGATCGCCCCGGGTTTTTTTAGCCGTTTCGGGTTTGCCTACAAAACCATAAATATTCATGTAATCGGTTTGCTCTTGTACGCTCACCAATTTGCTTTGATAGTTATTGCCTAATATTTGAACAATTCGTTGCTTCAGCGTACCGGGTTCTAAAAAGAAAATTTGTTGTCCGTTGCTGGTTAATGAAAAAAAGATATCCGGAAAAGACATCGCCACTCTAATAAATTCGTCCATAATATGGCGCAGTTCGGAGGCATTGGTTTTTAAGAAATTTCTTCTTGCCGGCACATTGAAAAACAAATTTTTCATGGAAATGCTGGTGCCGGTTTCCATGGCTACAGGTTCTTGTTTAAGCACCACACTGTTTTCTATTTCGATATAAGTGCCTGCACTATCTTCTTCCCTTTTGGTTTTGAGTTCTACTTGGGCCACGGCAGCTATACTGGCAAGGGCTTCGCCTCTAAAACCCATGGTACGAATTTGAAACAGGTCGTCTATCTGACGAATTTTAGAGGTAGCATGTCGTTCAAAAGCCATTCGTGCATCCATTTCTGTCATGCCCTTTCCATTATCCACCACTTGAATCAATGCTTTACCGGCATCGTTTACAATAAGCTTAATTACTGTAGCACCGGCATCTACAGCATTTTCGAGCAATTCTTTTACAGCACTTGCCGGCCGCTGAATAACCTCTCCGGCCGCAATTTGATTTGCAATATTATCGGGTAAAAGTTGAATGATATCCGCCAAAATAATTTTCCTTTTGGGCAAAATTAAGCAGTTGTTCGTCAGTTTAGGCACACAAATTAGATTACCCAAAGATTCAATAAACATTTTTTGATTTACCTCAAGCTTATACAAAAGAAAATACAGTCTATTTTAAAGCTCGGCGCATTTCTTATGGAGCAATTGTAAGTTAATTTGAAGCAAGCACGGAAATGGGCACACATAAAGTACAGGTAAACCCTTGCAAAAATGTAACGAAAGGTGTTTTTCCTTTAAAAAGTAATAATAACAATTACCCCATATAGGGTATAGAAAATTAGGTATAAAAACAATATGTTTGTGCTAAAACCGGAAAGCTGCAAAAGCAAGTGCCCATAACATTCCCTTTTTTTGATTCGCAGATTATTCTATCAAAAGGAAATATTTGTACCCATTTTGTTTCATCTGTTTTTGATTGAGCAATCAATTGTTGCTAAAAATTAAATGCTGCAATAAGTATTGTTAGTGCCCAACTTTATCCTCATGGTACCGCTATTGTTTAATTGTTTTAAATGAATGTTTAAATGAAAAAGATTTACTGTTTATTAATGATGGCATTTTTTGTTGTAAATGTATTTGCTCAAAATGTGGGCATAGGTACCAATACGCCTAATGCAAGTGCTTTGTTAGAATTGCAAAGTGCCAACAAAGGACTTTTATTACCAAGGGTAGCAGATACCAATGCAGTAACTACGCCGGCAAAAGGTTTACTCATTTTTTCAAATGCTTCCAACAGTACTTGGTTTTACGATGGCACAAAATGGCAAGGTGCCACAACAGATGGCTTATGGACAACTTTTCAAGATAGTATTGCCATTAGCCAAAAAAAGCATGTAGGCATCAATACCGATTATAAGTTGTACCCGGCTAAGAAAGGTATACAAGCCAATGGCAGTTTGCTTATACACCAAGAAATGACTTCCACCAATGCTGCGCCAACTGTAGCGCAAACGCATACCATGGACAATTTACCCACGGTTTATTCTGTGGAGGATAGTATTTTAAGGGTATTAGACCCAGGTGGATCCAATGTGCCCTACTTTAATAATTCACAAGGAAATGCAAGTTTATACACTAATACAGGTGTTGGCTTTGAAATTTCATTTAATGGAAGTGATTTTGGAATAGCAACAGGGGATACTTTATGGATAAGTACCACCACATTTCCAAATTGCCGAACCAATTATATTCGACGTTATCTCAATACTACCTTAGTGCCTGAAAATTTTAATGTGAATAACAATCAAGTTTTTGTTGTTTTTAGAAGTAATGGAGACAATATAAATAACAAAGGTTTTGACATTACCTGTAAAACCATTTACAAAAAGTCTAGTACAGAATATGCAATTACTAGTATTGGAAACGCATTATACTTTAATGGAAATATTGGATCACTGGGTGTTGGGAGTAATGTAACTGCAAGTGGTATTAATTCATTTGCTATGGGAAGTAATTCTAAGGCAAATGGATATGGTTCAATTGCGATGGGAAACGATGCCAATGCGAGTGGGTATATTGCGATCTCTTTAGGAGACAGAACCATTTCAAGTGGACAAACATCTACATCAATAGGCTTTCAAACAAAAGCACTTGATTTTGCTTCAATGGCCTTCGGAGCTTCTACAACAGCAAGTGGGAGTACATCAACCGCAATGGGATTAGCGTCTACTGCAAGTGGAGTAGCTTCAACTGCAATGGGATATAATACAAATGCAATTGGTGATAATTCTACAGCAATGGGCAATAGTACAACTGCAAGTGGTGCTAATTCAACGGTAATGGGGGTAGCATCAACTGCCAGCGGAATTGGTTCAACCGCAATGGGAAGTTTTACTACAGCAAGTAGTTTTTATTCAACTGCTATGGGAAATGGTACAACAGCAAGTGGAGCTACTTCAAC
>JBMOEQ010000039.1:0-17969 GCA_049314655.1 Ferruginibacter sp.
TTGCATGGTTAATGGAATTTGACGGTTGGATAGCAATGTTCTTTTTAGCAAACAACAAATAACCGCAAATTTCCGTTAATTTAATAGTTGCAGATAATCCCTATTTATGAATAAACTATACCCTTCATTTTTTCTTATTGCATTATGCATTGGGTTATGCGGTTGTCCTTACGACTCATTTTATGGCATCGACGATACCCCTCAAATGCCTATAGATACAGATTTATTGGGCAAATGGGCAACATTCATTGCCAAGCCAGACATTAATAATACCACAAAAGACGAGCCGGTAAAATTCATCTTCACCGAACGAAACAACCAAGAATATAATTTTGCCATTACCGGCTATATTGATGAAATGCAACCTTATCGTTTAATTGAAAACGATACCATTAAAGGCACGGCCTATCTATCTACATTGAAACAAAAGTTATTTTTAAATGCTCGTATTAAAGGCAAAATATTTATTGCAGAAGTAAAAAAACAAAATAGAGGGTTTTCCATCTTACCCTTATCCGAAGGGTTTACCGGAAAATTGATAAAAAATAGCAAAGAATTACGCATTGCAATAGGATTTCATTACGATACAAGGGTTGCTCCTGCTTACGATGAAACCTTTACGGTAAAAAATCTTCAAAAAGTAAATTAAACACATTTCAATTTTTTTTCATTCAAAAAATCGTTGCATTTGAAACAGTTGCAAATCATGTACAATTTTGTAATTTGCCATTTCAACAAACGATTGCTACATGCGCCAAAGTAAAATAGCGGGCATAGGTATGTATGTACCCTCTACAGTATATACCAATAACGACCTTACCCAATTCATGGATACAAGCGATGAGTGGATTCAAGAAAGAACCGGTATTCAAGAAAGGAGATACGCAGATAGAACAGCAGAAACTACGACTACTATGGCCGTTGAAGCGGCAAAAATTGCAATAGAAAGAGCAGGAACTACTGCTCAGGATATCGATTTCATCATTTTTGCAACCCTTAGTCCGGATTATTATTTCCCCGGCTGTGGTGTACTTGTTCAACGGGCGTTACAAATGAAAGAAGTGGGCGCATTAGATATTCGCAATCAATGCAGTGGATTTGTGTATGCGCTTTCAGTTGCCGATCAATTTATTAAAACCGGCATGTACAAAAATATTTTGGTGATTGGTAGCGAAAAGCATTCGTTTGGTTTAGATTTTTCAACCAGAGGCAGAAATATTTCGGTAATTTTTGGAGATGGCGCAGGTGCAGTTGTTTTACAACCTTCCGAAAAGGAAGGGCAAGGCATTTTAAGTACACACCTTCATAGCGATGGCAATAGCGCCGAAATATTAGCCATGTTTAATCCGGGTACACATGCCAACCATTGGGTAAATGAACCTGTAGCCAACTATAACGATGCTGCTTTGGGCGAAATGTTTATGAGTAAAGAAATGATCGACAATGCGCAAAACTATCCTTATATGGATGGCCCTGCAGTTTTTAAAAAAGCGATTGTAAAATTTCCGGAAGTTATTATTGAAGCTTTAACTGCGAATCAATTAACCAAAGCCGATTTAAACATGCTTATTCCGCACCAAGCCAATCTTAGAATTAGTCAGTTTGTGCAACAAAAACTCGGTTTAACCGACGATCAGGTATATAACAATATTCAACATTACGGCAATACCACTGCAGCTTCAGTTCCTATAGCACTTTGCGAAGCTTGGGAAAAGGGTAAAATTAAAGAAGGCGATTTAGTTTGTTTAGCCGCCTTTGGCAGTGGATTTACTTGGGCAAGTGCGCTCATCAGATGGTAATCCTTAATGAAACCTTTAAAATGATGTAGCCCTTAATGTTTCTGCATTGGAGTTACACTTATTAGTTTATTTTTACGCCTCTCCAAATAGGAATTATGCAGCGTAGGTTTATTTTTTTTATAAATCCCATTTCGGGTACAAAAGGCAAGGAAATATTACTGAAAAAAATTCAGGATAAAGCTACTGCCCAAAATGTACCGTACCAAGTATTACCTACCAATGCAGCTGGCAACTATTATTATTTGAAAGAAAAAATTAGTACAGAACATATTACCGACATTGTTATTTGCGGAGGCGATGGCACTATTGGAAAAATAGCTTCGGTATTGGTAGATGAGGATGTTCGGGTAGGCATCATTCCAATGGGATCGGGTAATGGATTGGCATTAGCAGCACATATTCCCACTCAAACCGACAAAGCAATAGATTTGCTTTTTACCGGAAAAGCCAGTTATATAGATGCTTTTTTTGTAAACTCTACCTTTAGTTGTATGCTTTGTGGTGTTGGATTTGACGGAAAAGTAGCGCACGATTTTGCTAACCAGCCCAAAAGAGGCTTATCTACTTATATACAACAAACCATAGGCAATTTTTTTTCTGCAACACCTTACCCATTTGAAGTAATTCATAAAGGAACTGCATTTTCTACAGATGCTTATTTTATAAGCGTTGCCAATAGCAATCAATTTGGAAATAGCATTACAATTGCCCCAAAAGCGCGGTTGAATGATGGCTTATTGGATGTAGTTATTGTAAAAAAAATGAGTAAAATGAAACTCATTTTTGCCGTGCTTAAACAACTTTTTAAAGGCGCTCCAATTGATATCGGCGATCAAACTTTTCATGAAAAAGACATCCTCTATTTTCAATCCGATAAATTGATCATTCACAATTTAGGCAGCGCTCCTTTGCACCTCGATGGCGATCCGGCACCCTTGTCCAAAAAAATCTATTTTCAAGTAATTCCATCTGCATTTAAACTTATTCAACCGGTTTAATTTCAACATTTTTTTCGTACCTTACTGCAATTAATTTCCCATCACTTTACAAGCCATAATTTATGAGAACGGTTGCTAATATCATCCAAAATAAACCTCCGGTATTCAATTTTATTGCTCCGGATGCTAAAATCATTGAAGCTTTACAATTAATGAATTCAGTGAATTTAAGTTACTTAGTAGTACAAAATCACGAAGGATTTCATGGCATTTTTTCTGAAAGAGATTACAGCAGAAAAGTAATTTTAAAAGGGTTACACAGCGATACCAATTTAGTAAAAGAAGCCATGAGTACCGATTTGCCCATGGTAGGTTTACAAGATACGGTTGAACATTGTATGGAATTACTAAACACCCACAAAACCCGCTATTTGATTGTATTTAGTCAAAATGCATTTGCAGGCGTTGTAACCATAAATGATGTTTTACGCGAAGCTTTGTCGAATAAAGAAATGGTTTTTGATGACCTCTATATCAAAACAACCATAGATCTTCAAGACAAAATATTTTAACCAATTTATTGTTTCAAGAGCGATTGCAATAAACCTAAATTTTGCTGATTAAACGTATCGGAAAAAGATGCTATAATGGCTTTCTTTTCGGATGCGGTTAAATGAAAATTTAATGCGGCACCTTTATCTGCCGGATGTGGGGCATACATAAAAGTTACTCGATGCACAGGATAGTTGGCTGCATCTTTCAAATAACTATATTGATCGGTTTGAGAAAAATCTTGCAGTTTATACCAATTGTGTTGCAGCATTGTTGCCGGCTTTAAAATAAAATCAGTAACAGAACCGGTTTCTAATGGGTTTTGCCAATTGTGGTTGGGACGGTCTCTTAACTGAACAATTACCACGCCCGACGTATTGGCTGCAATCCACTCTTTAAAATTATCAATAAACCGAATGGTTGTTTCTTGTCCGTAATTATCTCGTATACCCGCATCCATTACATCAATAATGGGCTTTGTAGGCAACCAAACATTGGGCAATACATAAGGAAAAGTGGCATTCATACGAAGCAAGGTGAGCAATCGAATTTGTTGGGGATCTTGATTTTTTAAAAAGGCCGAAAAGTCTACTGCATCCGGACTAACACTAGTATCATTTGCAAAAGCAACAGGCTTCATCATAAAACTGATGGGTTGCGTGCTTGCCATCATTTTACGTCCGTCTCTCGTAATTACTGCATTGAAGATGATTAAGGGTACTTGCGCATTTTGTTCGGCAATAGTATAGTCTTTCAAACTGGTATTGAGTATTCCATCGGTATTTTCATTGAGCTTTTGTTCAAATGCATAGCCTCTATCTTTTACATATTTATACGGGCCAACCGAAAATTTTTGTGCCGGCGAAAAAATATCTCTACTTACCATTGAAGAAAATATCGGATTCAATAAATCTTGTGTAATTGCACTGGTATATTGGGGCGATTGCAATTGAATAGATGTATCGCTTTGTTGCCGTAAATACAAAGCACGATAATAGGCCGCCGATAACATTCCTCCACTGGCGCCACTTATCAAAAAGGTTTGTTGCATGAATTGTTTACCGGTGATACGATCAATTTGTTGCAATGCATGCATTACAAAGGTTGCACTACGCAATCCGCCGCCACTTACATTTATGAACAACATTTTAGGTTTTGCAACTTGTTGTTTGGCTTTCCATTTGTTTAAAATGGCAATCATATTTGCCCTATCCGTTTCTATTTGCTGTGGTAAACAAAGTTGTTGTAATGCAGCTTTATTATAAGTCGGCCGCTGTGTTTTATTCTCGTAATTTAATCCATAGGCTTTATTCCTGGGATCAATGATTTCATTTTCGTATAAAACATTCAATACAATTACTAAAGCAATTACAAACAATACACTCCAACTTTGTAAAAAATAAGTAAGTGCGCCTATAACGGCAACGAGTATAGCAAAGAAAACTAAAATACTTGCGGCTGCCGGTACTTGAAAAAATGGAATATCTAAAAAGAAACCGCCAATAAATAAAAAAAAGAAAGCCAATAAAATACCCAACATGCCGGAGAAATGATGGCGTTTAAAAATACTGTCTAAAAACACCTCACTGTAATGCGTTACTTTTCGGGCTTTGCGAATGCCCATTCTGGTACTGAAATAATTATCTACCCGCATACCAAATGCATCGGGCTGTGGTTTTAAATAAGGATCATAGCTTTTTTTAAAATCTTCGGGTGCACCTACAATGGGTGCAAATCGACGTAAAATTTGTCGATCGGCTCCAAAGAAAAATGCAAAAGAAAATCCAATCAATAATAAAAAACCACCCAAAAATCCAACAATTAAAATAAGTTGTTCGGCTAAACTATACAATTCCATGTTGATGTCGAATTGAATAGAACGGATCAAATAAAAAATAAAGAAAAGTATGGGCAGCACCGAATTATTGATACAATATTTTAAAAATGGTTGTGCTGCTGTTGCTAAAAACTTAAAGCGTCGGGTATGTAAAATAAACGTGGTGATATTCCAACTCATAAAAAAAACGCCCATTGCAATACCAACCATGGCTGCACTCAATGCATTTACTTCGCCCATATATTCGGGTACAAAAAACAATGCATCGGCACCAAAATTTTTCATAAATCCGCTATTGATGGTGCTAGCCATTATTATCCAAAAAACAAGCAGAATTTGGTACTTCCTAAAATGGAGTATTAAAAGTTGAACAGGAAATGAATAAAAAAAAGCGTGAAACTTTCGCTTCATCAGGAATGTTTTCTTAAATGTACATTAAAGCGTTGGAATTGATGAAGCAAATCCGTTAACGTTATCTTATAATGGCAATGTTGTTAAGTTTATAATTAAGTTATTCTTTTTTACTTCTAATAAAAAACAGCAATGCCACTAGGGTTAATACCAATAACATGGCCACAAACTGATGCGATACACCAACCCAAATGAGTAATGTGTTATTGGTTGCATTCATAACAGTAAGTATACCCAAGCCTACTTGCAAAACAATCAATACAAGTAATGCAGTTCTAAAAAATCCAACCGGTTTATATGTTTGTATGTGCTTTGCTTTTACCCACCAAATGAATACTACAATAAATAATAAATACCCCAATCCCCGATGGATAAAATGAATCATCAACGGATTAAAACTTATATTTTTCAAAAGGCCATCTTCCGAAAACATCTCGGCAGGCATCCAACTTCCATTAATAGTTGGCCATGTTGGTGCCGAAATAGCTGCTTTTAATCCGGCCATAAAACCACCGTAGATCAATTGAAAAAACAATACAACCAATAACAATATCAATCCTTTATTTAACGGCCTGTTTACTTGTATAGCATGGGTTGGTGTTTTTAATTTCAAAGCAAACCACCAAGTATAACTCAACAAAATCAAAGCGGCAATAAAATGTGTGGTTAATTCAATATGACCCACATAAAATTTTTCAGGTACCAAACCACTTTTTACCATAATCCAACCAATGAAACCTTGTATGCCACCCAATACAAAAAGTATTACCATAGGCAAAATCATCTCTCGCTTGAATTTGCGTTTCGCCAAAAAGTAAATAAACCCGATTAAAAATACCATGCCCATTAATCTTGCCCATACCCGATGAAACCATTCCCAGAAAAATATCATTTTAAATTCCGACATCGAAAAATGTTGGTGCACATATTTAAATTGGTCGGTTTGTTTGTATTTCTCAAATAGTTCTTGCCATACTGCATCTCCCATTGGCGGTAAGATGCCTGTTATGGGTTTCCATTCGGTAATAGATAAACCCGATTCGGTTAAACGTGTAATTCCACCAATTAAAACTTGAACCACAATCATGGCCACGCCAACCATCAACCAATGGGCAATTTGCTTATTGGCGTTTTTTGTATCTATATGAGGTATTGAATCTGTTTGCATGATGGCGCAAATTTAAGTCAGGATAGCCGGTTTAATAACTATGAATCATTTTTTTACAGATTTAACAGATATTTGTTCAACAACTATGCTCGAAAATTATTTTCAGAAAAATACCCTTGAAGCCGGCATTGATGAAGCCGGTAGAGGCTGTTATGCGGGGCCCGTATTTGCTGCAGCTGTAATTTTACCGATAGACTTTTACCATCCTTTACTGAACGACAGTAAGCAAGTAAAAGAAAAAGATCGTGCAGCATTACGAACAATAATAGAAAAAGAAAGTATAGCATGGGCTGTAAGTTCGGTATCGAATGAAACCATAGATGCCATCAATATTTTACAAGCTTCCTATTTGGCTATGCATCAATGTGTGCAACAATTAACCCCACAGCCCCAATTATTGTTGGTAGATGGCAATCGGTTTAAACCTTATCCCGGCATTGCGCATCAATGTATTATTAAAGGAGATGGAAAATTTACTTCCATTGCAGCAGCCAGCATTTTAGCTAAAACGCATAGAGATACCTATATGCTTCAATTGCACGAATCTTTTCCGCAGTATCAATGGAATCATAATAAAGGATACGGTACGGCAGTACATCGAGCAGCTATTGAAACTAACGGTATTTGTATACACCATCGACGAAGTTTTAATATTCAACCCGCTCAATTGAATTTATTTTTGAAATGATTTTAGGGGTGATTTAAACTTTCATTACCGTTGATGGTCTGTATAATAGAACCGGTTAATTTTTCACCTTTAAAAATGATAACAATGAAAACTTTATACATCGCTGCATTTTTTTTAGCTTGTACCGTACAGGCTTCAGCGCAACAAAACCGTGGTTTACAAGATGAAAAACAACGCATTAGAGCCGGTGTAGCAAGCGGACAATTAACCGCAACAGAAGCCGCCAGACTGAGGGCACAAACAGCTCATATTAGGGCAGAAGCCATTCAATACAAAACCAATGATGGCCGAATAGATCGTAGAGAAAGAGCCGATTTAAGAAGAGATCAACGTAAATTAAATCGCCGCATTTGTATTCAAAAACACGATCGTCAAAGACGATTTTAAACCATAACAACAACATTTTTAATCAATCTCATTTTCAACAAAAAAATCAACCAACATGAAATTCAAAATTTTATCAATCGCGTTATTTGTTTTGGCATTTAGTACACAAACCGTATCAGCACAAGTAAGAGGAAAAGCAGTAACCCAGCATAAACGCATTAAACAAGGTGTACGCAGTGGTGAGTTAACCCGAGCCGAAGCTGCCAATGTGCGCAACGATCAACGCGAAATTCGTCAGGAAGTACGTGATGCAAAATCTGATGGTACCATTACCCGCGATGAACGTAAAGATATTAAGCAAGATCAACGCCAGGCTAGCCGCAAAATTTATCGCAAAAAACACAATAACAGAGATAGAAATTAATGCCCTATAAAGCTTATAATACAATGCCCCGAAAATATACTTCGGGGCATTGTGTTATAACAAATATTCAATAGCATATAAATTATCCTTCCCATTCGCCTAAACCTTTTCTTGTTACAGTCCATTCGCTGGTTGTACAATCTACAATAGTAGAGGGAATCATACCGCCTTGGCCACCGTCAATTACAATGTCTACCAAGTTTTCGAAATGCTCAAACATTAATTCCGGATCGGTATAATCTTCAACCATCTCTCCGGGCAACGAAGTACTTAAAATTGGATTTCCCAATTCGGCTAATATATCTTGCGAAATTTTATTGTCTTGAACCCTTAACCCAATAGTACTTTTTTTGGTTTGCAACATTTTGGGTACCATCTTACTTGCCGGTAAAATAAAGGTATAAGGACCGGGCAGATAACTTTTTAACATCCGGTATAATGGCGTGTCAATACTTTTGGTGTATTCGCTGAGGTTACTCAAATCTCTACAGATAAACGACAATTGAATTTTAAGCGGATCTATTTTTTTGATAGCACAAATTCTATCTACTGCTTTTGGTTGGCGTATATCGCAACCCAATCCATATATAGTATCTGTTGGGTAAATGATTACACCGCCATCTTTCAAACATTCGGTTACTTGTTTAATTAAACGAGGTTGAGGGTTTTCGGGATGAATTCTTATCAGCATAACAAACAATGGGTTTCTACTTTTATGAAATATGCTCTAAAAACAGCGGTTTAGAAACAGATAATCAATTTATTACCTTAAAGATACAGCCGATTGGGTTGAAATAAAACAATGAAGGTGAGCTGTTGTTTCCACATTTATGTACAAATAAATCCTTGTACTTAAGGATAGTAGCGGTATATATACTACTTTTGCAGCGCATTTTTAGGGCCGATTATTGATCGGTTGTACATCAAAATCATACATTATGTCAGTTATTTCAGTAGGTACAATGGCTTTTGATGCTATTGAAACACCATTTGGAAAAGTAGATCAAATTGTAGGTGGATCGGGTACTTATGTAGCTTATGCGGCTAGTCAATATGTATCTCCCATTCAACAAATCTCTATTGTTGGTTACGATTTTCCTGAAGAAGAAATGGAAGCATTAAGACAAAGAGGCGTACAGTTAGAAGGTGTAGAAATTGTTCCCGATAAAAAATCATTTTTCTGGAGTGGCCGTTACCACCTCGATATGAATAGTAGAGATACCTTAATTACCGACTTAAACGTATTGGCCGATTTTAATCCTGTAGTTCCGGAAAGTTATCAAGGTGCCGAATTTTTGATGTTGGGTAATTTATCGCCCAATATTCAAATGAGTGTAATCAATCAACTCAAAACACGTCCAAAACTAATTGTAATGGATACGATGAATTTTTGGATGGAAATTGCTTTAGACGAATTGAAAGCAGTTTTAAAGAAAGTAGATGTATTAATGGTAAACGACAGTGAAGCCCGTCAATTAAGTGGAGAAGTTTCATTAGTGAAAGCTGCAAAATCTATTTTAACCATGGGTCCTAAATTCTTAGTAATTAAGAAGGGCGAACATGGCGCATTATTGTTCCATGAAGATCATGTGTTTTTTGCACCTGCCTTACCACTTGAAGAAGTATTTGACCCAACCGGAGCTGGAGATACTTTTGCCGGTGGTTTTATTGGATACTTAGCAAAAACAAAAGATATCAGTTTCGAAAATATGAAAACTGCCATCATTGTGGGCAGTGCATTGGCAAGTTTCTGTGTAGAAAAATTTGGTCCTAATCGGATGAAAGAAATAACTAAAGAAGAAATTGATGAGCGCCTTGCCGAATTTGTACAATTGGTAAATTTTGATATCGACCTTGCTTAACCCCCTTTAAAAATGAACCCATAAAACCGAAGTATTTTATCTTCGGTTTTTTTATTCAATTAAGAATTGCAGTACTATGTTAGAAATTATTGCGCTATTTTTTTTAACCCGTCAAAATGGGAGATTAGCCATCCAAAAAGGATTAAACCCTACTCCATGGCGTTGGTATACGGTGTTGGCATGGATTGTTGCAGAAGTAGTAGGTATTATAATTGGCTTTGCACTTTTTGGCGAACAATTACTTGGCGTTATTTTATTTGCCTTGGCTTGTGCTTTCGGTGGCTATTTATTTGTAAGAAAAACCCTCGAAAAAAAGCCCGATTCCATTGAAGACGATATTGACCGCATTGGAACCGATGATTTACGTCCTTAATTCAATAAAGTAAACCAATTAAAATCTTGATGGACAAGGTGTGCCAACCATTCTGTAATCGGCATCACAACGTTCATCGCTACGTATACCGTTAGGCGTTAATTTTTCCCAGATAAATGCACCTTCTCCACTGCCTGCGCTACGGGTAAAGCCTAATTTACCTGTAGTAGCATCGTACGACATGCCTACACGCATTCTATCCGAATCGTTCTCTCTTCTATCAAATAAATCTAAACTTAAGGTAATGGCAAAGGCATCGCTGTTTTGAAAATTTACATTACTTCTATACCAACCGCCAATAGCAATACGATCATTTTTATATTCACAACCAAAAGAAAAGGAATTGCTTTTTGCTTGTTGATAATAAATTACACTTGGTAAAAAATACGATTCGCCTTCTTCATCAATATCCATTTTATAACGGGCATAACCAAACCATCGGCGCGGCAATGGACTATACATGGTAGAGGTAAGCGATTCATCGGGTTGATTGATGTGATGGGCACCACCGCCAAACATCCAATTATCGCGATAATATAAAATAAAGCCGGCTGCAAAATCGGCAAAATATTTATTGTTGTTGATGGGCCTATCAGCTCCGGATACCGCACCCGGAATAATGCCCGTATTGTCTATTTGATCAGAAAAATACAGTTTATTGTAATTCACAGAACGATTGGCAACACCTGCTTGTAAACCCAAATGCAACCGTGCACTCGGTAAACATAACGCATACGAATACATGCCATGAATACTGGTTTTATTGAGATAACCCTCTTTTGAATTGGTGAGTAATAAGCCGGCACCGCCATGCAAATTTTTCATATATCGATCTACGCCTACAGCAGCAAATTGCATACCCGATGGTATATTCACCCAATGTCGTTTAAAGTTAGCCGTAAAACGAAGGTCCATTTCTCCCGTACCTGCCGAAGCCGGATTTAGAGATAAGGGTGCATTAAAGGCTTGAGAAAAAAATGCATCTTGAGCCTGCAAGTCAATATTGCTTAAAATACTTAAGCAACAACTGAAAGTGAAAATGATATAAAGTTTTTTCATGAGCTATTGATATGGATATTAATTTATTTTACAACAGTTACAGTGCCTGTTTTTTTAGGTTTACTATCGCCAGGATAATTCATGCCTTTCCACTCCGAACCGTTTCTAAACTTGGCCTCAATTTTCCACACATACACATCTTGTTGAACGATTGCGCCTTTGTATCGAGCATCCCAAGGTTGATTAGGTGCGCCATTGGCATCTAAGCCGGTTGTTTCATAAACCAGCTCGCCCCAAGTGGTAAATATTTGAAGTTTATACTTTTCTAAGCCCGTGCCTTTGGGTAAAAAGCCACGTAAATTAGGTTCTACACAAGAAGGGCAAATGGCATTAGGTACATACAACCATCCAGGGAAACCTTGTATACGTGCTACTTTATTTACAGTATCGGTACAATTGGTTACGGTATCTACCACAATCAATTGAATAGGGTACGATCCGGTATCACTATACCTGCGCACCACATCGCGAGTACGGGCAAAACTTCCATCACCCAACGACCATAAATACCGATAAGTGCTATTGTTTAACGTAAGGTTGTTGAACGTAAAAGTATAGTTAGGAATAGAAATGGTTGGTGTTGGACTGATATAAAAATCGGCAACAGGCGGCACTTTTGCATAAACCAAATTGGCTTTCACCAATGAATCTTTACAATTGTAATCGCCGGTAACCACTAACTTAACTGAATAAGGTGTTGGTCTTGGCGTGAAAGATTTTATAGGATTTAAATCGGTAGATGTTGTGCCATCACTAAACGACCACAGGTAACTATTTGCACGCAGACTAAGATTAACGAAAGTAATGTTCACTGGTCCGCAAACAACTGGATCATCTGCTTGAAAATCGGCCTTTGGCCCTTGCGTTACACGAACAATATGCTCGGTAGTATCAATACACAATCCATCAGATGCAATTAAAGTAATGATATATTGTCCTGCCGATGAATATAAATGCGTTGGTGCTGCAAAACTACTATTTGCCGATCCATCGCCCCAATTCCACGTGTATGAAATGCCGTTAGTAGTTGTATTGTTAGTAACAACGTTTAAAGAACCCGAACAACTTAAAGTGTCATTCACCCTAAAGGCAGCAATGGGTCCCTGACGAGATACAAAACTGAATGCAGTAGTATCGGGTTTACAGCCTAGTGCATTTCCGGTAATTAAAGTAACTGTATAAGCAGTACCGGGTTGTGTGATATCGATATCCGGTTGTGCATTGGTACTTACCAAAACGCCATTTAATAACCATTTGTATATAGTGGCATATTGCGAAGTATTACTAACATTTAATCGATAAGGCACACATAAGTTTGGATTAGTAATGCCAAATTGTGCTTTAGATGAAGGTTGAATCAACAATCTACCATTAGCCGTATCACTACATCCTGCAGCATTAGATACTACTAACGATGTAGTAAACAATTGAGGATAAACTGCATTGGGTATTGCTGTATAAGTATGGGTAAAATTGGATGCAGTAGAAAACGACATGCCATTTACCAACCATCGATAGGTTAATACATCTGTTCCTGTATAAGAAGATGTATTTGAAAAACTAACGGTTGTATCTAAACGACAGGTAGTAACTGTACTTGGCGTAAAACTTGCGCTCGGTTTAATGCGCACTGTAAAAGGAATTCTTGTACTATCGGCACATCCCGATGCATTGCTTGCCCGAAGTTTGATATAAAATGTACCCGGACGATTAAAAGTATATTGAATACTGTTGGTGGTAAATGTTATGATGGATGGCGTAGCCGTACTATCGTACAACTCCCATGTAAAAGGTTCATTGAGCAAGCCCGGCGCTGATGCATTTAATGTAAATGGCGCACAATTAGCTGCATTGATATTAGATTGTACCGTAACTACCGGCTGTGCATAAACGGTTACCGACCTAGCTAAAGTATCAAAACAAACTACGCCATTGTTATTTGAGCGTTGCGCATGTAACACAATGGTATAATTTCCGGCAGTTGCATAAGTATGTGTTGGATTGAAACCACTAGTACTTGTTCCATCTCCCCAAAACCATTGATAGCTGGTTGCATTTACTGATGCATTGGTTACTTTAACGGTATCGCCGGTACAAAATAATGTTCTATTTAAAGTAAAAGCTGCACTGGGTTTAGGATACACTACCACTTGGCGGTACACAATAGTATCGCTACATCCATTGGCCATTGCAATAGACACTGTATATGTACCGGGTAAATTATACGTATGTACAATACTACTTTGTCCGTTGGTAGTTTGTGTAACTGCACTGCCATCTCCAAAATTCCAAGTAAATGCCGATGCACCTGTAGTTGCATTATTGAAAGAAACGGCATGTGGGGCACATCCAAATAATGCACTGGCAGGCACATTAATAGCAGGAACAATGGTATTAGGCGCAATTCGGATATCTACTGTTTGCGTATCTCGTGCACATTCATTTACGGCTATCAAGCGAATCGTAAAAGTGTCTATCACATTACCCACATTATAGGTATATGTTAAAGCGCCGGTAGTGTAGGTGGTATCTAAATGTCCATTTCCAAAATCCCAATAGTAGGTTGATGGACCACCCAATGAAGTATTGTTTACATGAACGGTGAAAGGCGAACAACCAAATGTAGTATCTACGCCAATTCTAGCTTTTGGATTAGAACGTATTCGAACACTATCTATATACTGTGTGGTATCACAACCATTAAAAGCTTTAAGTACAATTCTATAAGTGGTATCTCTATAATCGGCACTTTGATTAAATACAATAGTACCGGGTTGCGCTAATGTACTGGTAACGCCATTGCCAAAATTCCAGAAAAATTGTACCGTATTGTTGATGATGCTTGATGTGTTTACAAAGGTTACCGGTAGCGGACTACAACCAAAACTAGTATCTTTTGCAAATGCCGCTTGAACAGTAATGATGGTATTAAAAATAGCAGATGTAGTATCGGATTTACATCCATATTGACTTAAGGTTACCAATTTAATTTCTACCGTATCGGCAGGGTTATTGATGGTATAACCCGGAAAAACACCGGTTGTATTATTACCTATTGACGCCCCATCGGCATACCATAAATATTGTCCATTTCTATCAGAAAAAGGTGTTACCGTAATAGAAGGCGATAAGTTAAATGGCGCACATCCAGTTAATGGATTAGCAGTGATTTGTGCCTGTGCATCATTTCTTACATTGATGGTATCGGCATTGCTAATAGAGGAACAGTTTCCACTGAACACTAATCTGCGATAATAATACGCTCCGGCAATGGTTAATATTGGAGGTTGATACGTACTGTTTACTTCTCCTAAAATATTATTCCAAGTAGTTCCATTATTGCTGTTTTGCCATTGATAAGTATAGGTTCCATTTCCACCCGATGGCGTTGTACCCAATACAATTGAAGGTTGGGTATTGATACAAACATTCAATGGTGCAGTAATGATATTATTGGTGATATAAGGCAATACCGTAACCTGTATGGTATCGCTGCTATTATTGCAATTGCCGTTGCTGATCGTCCAACGAAAACGATATACACCCGGCAATAAATTTCGTATACTCGTTGTTGTAAGTGATGGTGCTGTGATAGCAGAACCGACAGGCCCACTCACATAAAACCAAGTACCTGTTCCGGATGTTGGTGTATTGGCATTTACAATAACCGAATCGGTACAAACAATTTGATCGGCACCAACAACAGCTACAGTTGGATTTGCATAGATGGTGATTTGTATATCATCGCTATTGGGTGTACAAGTACTAAAACTGGTTGTCCAACGGAAAGTATATACCCCCGGAACTAGCCCTGTAACGGTTGTATTGGGTAAAGTAGAATTGGTGATGGTATATCCAACAGGGCCACTTACATAACTCCATAAACCGGTACCAACTGTTGGTGTATTAGCGGCTAAGGTTACGGAATTAGCTAAACACAAATTTTGATCGGAGCCTGCAGCAGCCGGAGTTGCACCAGATTGTATTGTTATGGTAACATCGTCTGTACTGGTACATGTGCCATTAGCGATTGTCCATCTAAAAACATAAATACCCGGAACCAATCCAGTAACAGTAGTATTGGGTAAAGCCGGATTTGTAATTACATAACCTGCTGGACCACTAACATAAGTCCAAGTACCGTTTCCAACAGTTGGTGTATTGGCGGCTAACAGTACCGATTGTGCGCAAGTGTTTTGATCATTACCAGCAGCAGCAGTTGAAGCCGAAGCATTTATAGTTAATTGAACATCATCAAAAATAGCCGGACAAATTCCGTTAGTAACCGACCATCTAAATACATACACACCTGGTACCAATCCGGTGATGGTAGTTGTTGGGGAAGATGCATCTGTTATAGAATAGCCTGCTGGTCCACTAACATAACTCCAACTGCCTGTACCTACAGTAATTGTATTGGCAGTCATCGTTAATACATTCAATGCACATACTTCTTGATCGGCACCGGCAAGTGGCGCAGTTAATGGCGTTGTAATGGTGATGGCAACGGTATCTGATGTTGCAGGGCAATTTCCACTTGCAATTTCCCACTTGAAAAGATAAGTACCAGAATTTAATCCGGTTACTGTTGTAGAAGGATTATTAATTGAAGTAATCACCGGTGTATTGGGGCCACTGATGGTTGTCCAGGTTCCAATTCCAATTGCTGGCGTGTTAGCCGCTAAAGTTGCAATTGAGGCACAAATGGTTTGATCGGGACCTGCAAGTGCATTCGATGGATAATCGGTTATAGTAATTTGTACATCATCAGTGCTAGGCACACAAGTACTGAAAGTTGTAGTCCATCTAAAAACATAAACACCGTTTGTTAATCCGGTTACAGTTGTATTGGGTAATGTAGGATCGGTGATGGTATAACCTGCGGGGCCAATAACATAAGTCCAATTACCTACACCTACAGTTGGCGTATTGGCCGCTAATGTTACACTTGAGGTTAAACATAAACTTTGATCGGGGCCGGCTGCAGCATTAGTTGGCCCAGGTGCAATAATTACGGTAACATTATCGGAAAGTACACAAGTTCCATTGGTGATGGTCCAAGTGAAAACATAGGTTCCAGGTATAAGATTGGTTACGGTTGTATTAGGATCTGCGGGATTGGTAAATACGGCTGTTCCTGGGCCGCTAGCTTGCGACCAAGCGCCTGTTCCCGGAGTAGGATTGTTTGCAGCTAGTTGTGTACTGCTGCCACATAAATTTTGATCAACTCCTGCATCGGCCAATGTTACACTACTCACAACAATGGGAAGATTTACTGTTGTTGGTCCGCACTCATTCGTAACCGTTAGCGAAATATTATTTGCACCGGGGGTAGCAAAAGTTACCGGTCCGGGATTAGCATCTGTAGAACTTGATGGCGATCCTCCGGTAAATGTCCATGCATAGGTTAATGCTCCTGTTGCACAAGATTGCACAACTGCTGTTGGAGAAACGGTAATAGCGCCGCATCCACCTGCAACCGGATTTAAAGTAACCAATGGCGGACGTTTTACATTAACCGTTTGTGTAGTTGTAAAAGTGCCACATGGATTGGTGATGGACAATCGAATAATATATCTACCTGGATTGGTAAATTGAAAACTTGGATTTTCTGAAGCATTGTTTGTGCCTCCTGTAAACGTCCAAGCAGGTGCAGTGCCACAATAATCGGCTACATAGGTAACCGTCCAAGAATAAGTTAATGGCGCACAAATATTTCCATGATTATCGGATGTATTGGTTACAGTAGTTGTAAAGGGAATACAGCCTTCGGCATTATCTAAAGTGAAGGATGGTGTAGGCGCTGTAGTAACACAAATTTCTCTAGTAAAAGTTGTAGAACCGCAGGGATTGGTTGCCGTAAGTGTTACCGTATATGTGCCAGGGTTAGTGTAAATATGACAAGGAGAGACGCTGGTACTCGTTGGACTTCCATCTCCAAAATCCCATAAATAAGTAGCGGTTGTATTACAAGATGGTCCGTACGAACCTAATGTAGTTGTATTATTAAAACAAATGCTATTGCCTACACAAACCGGGTTAGGCGTTGCCGTGAATTCGGCCGTAGGCTTTATGCGTACTTGAATGTTTCCAGCGGTATACGGTGTAACATCGCAAGCATTGATAACACTTAATGTAGCAGTAAAACTAGGACTAGCCGGGCATGAACTTGTAGTATAAGTATGATATACTGTATCGTTGGTTAAAGTAGCGTTGAGCGGATGTGTTAAAGTAACTGAAGTACCATCACCAAAATCTAACACATAAATTGTTCCCGGCGAATTGATTTGCCAGTTTCCAATCGTGAAAGGAACTAAAGCTGGAGCACATAAATTAATAGTGGAACCTAATGTACCCAAACTACCTGCCGGATTACTTTGGTTGGCAACAACATAAGTTTTGGTATAATTACATCCGTTGGCACCAAAGCCAGTAACCGCTAAATTAAAAGCGCCCAATTGTGTGTAAGTATGTGTAAGCGGAAAATTTGCTGCCGTTAATCCGGTTGAAATATTTCCATCTCCCCAATCT
>JBMOEQ010000040.1:0-17955 GCA_049314655.1 Ferruginibacter sp.
TATCCTACCTCTTCGGTACCCATTTGCTTTTGTACACGCTTACGGTCATCTTCATTCAAAATCACCTTACGCATACGGATATTTTTTGGGGTAACTTCAATACACTCATCTTGTTGAATATATTCCATACATTCTTCTAAGGTCATTAAAGTTTTAGGCGCAATACGAGAAGCATCATCACTTCCACTTGCACGGTGGTTGGTTAACTTTTTAGGTTCTGTTGCATTCACCACTAAATCGCCTGGCTTAATATGTTCGGCAATAACTTGTCCTACATAAACATCTTCACCCGGATCTACAAAGAAGCGACCTCTATCTTGTAATTTATCAATAGAGTAACCTGTAGTTTTTTCTGTGTTCTTAGAAATTAAAACGCCATTATTTCTTCCTGGAATAGGCCCTTTCCATGGTTTGTATTCTCTAAAGCGATGCGCCATTACAGCTTCACCAGCCGTATTCGTTAACATGCTGCTTCTTAATCCAATTAAACCACGAGAAGGTACATCAAATTCAAGGTGTTGCATATCGCCTTTGCTTTCCATCACCATCAATTCGCCTTTCTTTTGAGTAACTAAGTCAATTACTTTACCACTGAATTCTTGCGGTACATCTACCACTAAAGTTTCATAAGGTTCGTGCTTTTTACCATCAATTTGTTTTACCAATACTTGAGGTTGACCAACAGTCAATTCGTATCCCTCGCGGCGCATGGTTTCGATAAGAATGCCTAAATGCAAAATACCTCTACCATATACAATGAAGCTATCTGCACTATCAGAATCTTCTACACGAAGTGCAAGATTTTTTTCTATTTCTTTCATCAAACGATCACGAAGATGGCGAGAAGTAACAAACTTTCCGTCTTTACCAAAGAAGGGTGAGTTGTTGATGCTAAACATCATACTCATCGTTGGTTCATCTACACTAATCAAAGGCAAGGCTTCTGGATTTTCTACATCACATATGGTATCGCCAATGTTGAATGTTTCTAAACCTACTACCGCACAAATATCTCCTGCCGGAACTTCTGTAGCACGTTTTTTACCCAATGCTTCAAAAGTATATACTTCCTTAACACGTTGTTTTAATATAGTACCATCTGCTTGTAGTAAAGAAATAGGCTGTCCTTCTTTAATAGAGCCACGAGCAACTTTACCAATAGCAATTCTTCCTAAGAAAGAAGAATAATCTAAAGAAGTAATTTGCATTTGCGTGTTACCTTCCATTACTGTTGGTTCTGGAACATGTTCAAGAATGGCATCTAATAAAGGAAAAATATCTTCGTTAGGAGTAAGTGTAGTATTCATCCAACCTTGCTTGCTACTACCATAAATCGTTGGGAAATTTAACTGCTCTTCTGTAGCTTCTAAATTGAAGAATAATTCAAAAACTGAATCGTGTACTTCATCCGGGCGACAATTGGGTTTATCAACCTTATTAATAACTACAATTGGATGTAAACCAAGGTGTAAAGCTTTTTGTAATACAAAACGGGTTTGTGGCATTGGTCCTTCAAAAGCATCTACCAATAACAAAACTCCATCAGCCATTTTCAATACACGTTCTACTTCTCCTCCAAAATCCGAGTGACCAGGAGTATCAATTACATTAATTTTAATGCCTTTGTAGGTTACAGATACGTTTTTGCTAAAAATGGTAATTCCTCTTTCACGTTCGAGGTCATTGTTGTCCATAATCAATTCACCAGTTTCCTGATTATCTCGGAAAATATTGGTACTGTGAAGAATTTTGTCAACCAAGGTTGTTTTACCATGATCAACGTGCGCAATGATAGCGATGTTTCTAATATTCATTATTAATTTGATGTTAGGTCCTGATTGCTAAACTGTTGGAGTACCGTGTGTTAGCACGCCATTTGTAGGTCAGGGCTTGTTTTTGACGGGCAAAGGTAAACTAAAATGCCCGTTTGGCAAGGTTAAGGGAAAATTAACAGGAATAAGCGTGGTACTTTTCTTTTCGGTTTTTATGAAACGGCTGATTTTTTACCGCGGAGAAAAGGAGTAAATGGAGCTGCGCTGAGTTTTCATTTAATATCTCTGCGCAACCTCTGCGACTCTACTACTCTGCGGTTAAATTTTTTCACTACTACAAAACTCCCGTCTAGTTGCGTAAAAACAATTGATTGAAATATTGATGCTTATTTAATTTTATCAGGAAACGAATAACTTCGAACAAAATTCATTTACCATTAAAGTCTAACTATTGTCTGCAGCGGAGATTTTTCAACAGTTCGTAGAAGGCATGAAGCAAACGCGGCCATTAGAATATATCGCTGTATTTGCCGGTATAGCAAGTGTTTGGTACAGTAAAAAGGAAAATATTTGGGTTTATCCAACCGGTTTAATCAATACCATCATTTACATTTATCTCAGCTTTAAATCGGGTTTATTAGGCGAAGCAAGTGTAAATTTTTATTACACAGTAATGAGCTTTTATGGATGGTGGTTATGGACAAGAAAAAATACGCAACAAGAAACGATTGTTCATATCACCCGGTCAACGGCTAAGGAGTGGATACAACAATTGAGTTTTTTCGCAGTAATTTATGTGCTCATTTTTTTTGCATTACGTGCATTAAAAACAAACTTTGCGCCGGATGCAATTCCATGGGCAGATGCATTTGCCAGCGCAACTGCTTATACTGGAATGTGGTTAATGACCCGAAAAAAATTAGAAAGTTGGTATTGGTGGATTGCAACCAATATTGCCTCAATACCCTTGTATTTTGTTAAGCATTATGTATTTACCAGTGTGTATTATGTAGTACTGCTTTTGATGGCTTTTGCCGGATTATTGGCTTGGCTAAAAAAAGTGAAACCGGTTGTTAAAAACAATTGATATTAACTTAAATATTTTTTCATGGAATTACCCAAAAGCTATTGTGCAGCAATAAATACAATGAAACCAGAAGATGCAGCATTACATCAGTTGTATCACGATCAACATTATGGATTTCCTATTGAAACGGATGATGAATTGTTTTGCAGATTAATATTAGAAATTAATCAAGCCGGATTAAGTTGGACGACCATTTTAAAAAAGCAAGACAGTTTTAGAAAAGCCTATCATCAGTTTAACATCAAAAAAGTAGCAGCATATAGTCAAAAAGATTTTGATCGCTTAATGGCCGACCAAGGTGTAATTCGCAATCGCTTAAAAATTAATGCCGCTATTGAAAATGCAAAAACTATACTAGCGCTACAACGTTCTCATGGATCATTTAAAAATTGGCTTGATGCGCATCATCCAAAAACCAGGGTCGAGTGGACTAAACTTTTTAAACAAACATTTCGTTTTACAGGCGGCGAAATTGTACACGAATTTTTATTAAGTACTGGTTATTTACCCGGTGCACATGTTGAACAATGTAGCATCTATAAAAAAGTAAAAAAAGCAAAACCGGCATGGTTACAAAAGTAAATACCAGCGTTAAAAAAATTGTTGTGCTTGGCCCCGAGAGCACCGGAAAAAGTACACTTTGCCAACAACTGGCACAGCATTTTAAAACCCTTTGGGTAGAAGAATATGCTCGCGAATATTTAACCAAGAATGGCACAGATTACACTTACGATGATTTACTAGACATTGCAAAAGGACAAATCAATTTAGAAGATAAAGCCACATCGGCATTAAATGCCACAACTACAAATTCAAGAGTAACGCCATTGATCATTGACACCGATATGCAGGTAATGAAAGTGTGGTGCGAATTTGTTTTTGGCGCTTGTCATCCTTGGATATTAAATCAAATTGCAATTCGACAATACGATCTGTACTTGCTATGTAATATTGATTTACCTTGGGTGAAAGATGATTTAAGAGAATATCCTGATCCTGGACCAAGAATTGAATTATACCATCATTATAAAGATATCATGATCAATCAATCGGTACCATGGGTTGATATTAGTGGCAATTATGAAGAAAGATTGGAAAAAGCCATTGCTGCTATTGATCAAATTTTACTATAGCTTATTTGGGCATTTATAAAAAGAACCAGCCATTGCTTAAATCATTTATACCCTGAAATTTCTTAAAATCGTCATCAAAAAGGCGTACCAATTTTTCTTATTTGCAATGGATGCGGAAGGGATTCTTATACATTTGAATTGAAATAATATATTTTATGTATATTTCAAAAAGGAAGTAATTCTTGCACATTAATTCAAAAGTTTTTATGCGTTTAAAATTTTTTAATTCATCTATAAAACTTGCTTTGTACATTTTTTGTGTACTATTATTTTCACAAGCTGTTGTATATAGCCAACCAGGAAAGCCACCTGCACCGCCGCCGCCAAAACCTAACGGATTTGGTAATAATGGATCAAATCAAGGCGCCGGATCCGGATCAAATGGTGCCGGAGCAAGCGGATCGGGAAGCAGTGGATTTCGTTTATTGAAAATTAATATCAATCCTATTTTTTCCTTGGGCATGACAAGGGCCGAATATAACAGCAACCCCAGAGATAGTGCTTTAATTATAAAAACGAAAATCAGGCAATACCGATTTGAAAGAAACCCGATGTTTTTTTCAAATCGACTAACACAGTTGATGCTTTTTCAAGAATCTGGTAATATTGTAAATGAAACGCCGGATGATTTATACAATTATTATTTCAAGTTTGGCAGTCCCGAAGAAAATACAATAACCGATACGGTAAAAACATTGAAACAGTTTAAAGGCATTCCTGATGGCGCATATGCCGTAAAAACAATTCAAGCAGTTTGGCTATTGCGTTATCATAAAATAAAATTCAGTGCAACTATTATTCAACTTAAGCCCAATAGTTGGTGGGTGAAACACAGTATTACTTATACAGGCTTACCGGAGTATAATAGAATGCTCACCGATATAGAAGAACGAATAAATTAATACAACTTTAAATAAGTCAATTTAACAAACGCATATCCGGATATAACTTAAATGAACATCTCATGCAAAAGAACTTGATTGGAATATTGTTTTTCTGTCTCCTTTTTTTTATCAATGGATGCGCTTTGGAAAAAAGTAAAAAACCACCTGTTGCGCCAGCCATTGAAGAACCAACAACTACCGCCGACTCGGGTTCAGTAGTAAATTTTGGCATCGATGAAAACAATCAAACAACCAATACGAATGGTTTTAAATTATTAAAAATTCCCATCATCGATAATTATCAATTAGGGATGATGCAAGATGCTTATAATAGTTTAGTTGATACAAAAAGCATTTCCATTAATACAACAAAACGAAATTATGCATTTGTTCCAAAAGCAACTTTTGTCAATAAGCGCTTATGTGTACTTCATTTAACCCATCCCGATATAGTAGTAGTGGAGGATATGGACGATTTAATATTATATTTCCAAAATAAATTAGGTGCAATTGATGGAGTACCTGTAGTAATAGAAGATGCGGCAACTGATAAAAAAACAACCACGCTAAATTGGTCGTTAAAATATTACACCCTAAAATTGGTTCAAACAATTGTTTATTTGAAAGACGGCTCGGCAAAAATGAATTACACCTTAACCTATAGTGGTAATGTGGCTTTTACCGAATTATTGAATAGTATTGAAGCTACGGAAGCAGCAAATTAATTGCATGTAGCTTAGCTTTAATTATTGTGTACTGCGTTTAAAAACGAAATCTCCATTTTCGTCGCCTACTTCATCAATAGCACCACCAACAGGTTTTTGTTTGGCAGTTTCGGGAAACGATTTTTTTACTTGTTGAATTAATTCACTGGCTAGTAATTGAGGCAATTTTGTGGTACGTAAATATTTAAGTACTTCAATTGCAAAAGGACTATTTCCTCCCGGTGTACCATCTAATACAGGTTGTAATTTTCCTGAGCATAAAACCATCCTAGATTTATAACTGCTGCTAACGTCTTTTTGCATATCTCTCAGTAGCTGACCAGAATAACAAGCATCAGCAATTACAAAAATATTTTTGGCTTTCATTTTTTGAACCATTCGAGTAATTTCTACATTGCTCAAATATTTTTGATTGGCATCTTGTGGCGCATCTACAGGAATCCAATATCCCGATTCTAGAGTTTCATCATAATAGCCATGTCCCGAAAAATAAATCACTAATCGATCATTGGGCGATAGCAACTTCACCATATCTCTAAATTGTTTATAGATATTATCCTGCGTAGCTGCTTCATCGAAAAGGGTAAACACATTTTCTTTTTTAAAGCCAAAATCTTTCATCAATAATGCACTGAAATCTTTTGCATCTTTAGTAGCGTTATTCAATTTGGGCCAACCCATATTGTATGCATTGATTCCTACAGCTAATAAATAATCGTTACCTAAAGGATTGGTATTGCCGGTATTGGCATTGTGCTCAAACTTTAATCGAATGGTGCGTTTATAGCCTTGTTTATTTTCAACAGTAATAGCTGTAGTATTGGTGCCGGGTTTTAATTCGTATAAAAAATCGAAATAACCCGATGCTTCTCTAAAGGTATTAGCCGGTTCGTTGTTGATGGTAATACTATTGATGCCTCTTTTCCAATCAACAGCAATGCCCCTCACTAATATTTTTTTATTATCGGTTTTGGGCAACAGTTTGATGCCTCTTGTGGTGGTGGTATCAAAAATTGGATCAAGGATTTCTAACGTAGGAAAACTGTCTCGTACAATATCTACCTGAGCCAGTGGCGTATAAAAAATTTCAGTAGAATCATTAATGGCAAACAGGTTTTGTACTTTATGATTACTTCTTGTTAATCCGGATTTTTCACTTAATGGTCTTGATTCAATTTGCAATGTTTTTATAGCAATTGCCCCATAACTGGGTTGGTAAAACGCAGATAATTTACTGCCTTTAATCAATTTTAATAATTCACTTTTATTATTGGCAGCACCGTTTCTGGTAGTGTTTTCGGTAAGTAAAGCTTGTAAATTTGGAATTGGATTTTCGGTGATGAGCAATACAAAATAATCTTTACCAAATGGTGCAGAAATTACACCTTCAAATAAATTAAGCTTAGTAATGATGGTGTTGTTGCTGTTTTTTTGTGGAAATCGATTCGATAAATCGTCGTTTTCGAAAGGATATATCAACGCCAAATCGGCTTCCATATCCGAATAATGAAACACATAACAATAATAATTGCTAGTACCATCCCATTTATCGGGTTCAAATCTTAATACGCCGCTGATTAAATCATTTTCATACAAAATACCACCCTGTATTACTTGATGGGTAGAGTCGGTACGTTCAATTCCAAAACTTATACTGCCATTATCGAAGGCGTTTTGTGCAACCGCAACCGTACTACTTATAAGTAGTAGCATTAAAAAAATCAACCTATGCCCCAATTTTAAAAAAACTTGCATGATTATAGAAGAATATTAAGTGATGGCTCAAGTTAATCAAATTTATAATTTATATCGGGCATTTTAATTGTTGAAAAAATAGTTTAACATTATAGGCAATTCTATAATATTTAATCTCTACACGCTTCTTGCATTTTAAAAATAATGCCACTCAATTAGCCTTTTAGTTTTAATAATTTTAAAGCTACCCTTTTATCAAAGTACTTCATTTACCTCAATATTTTCAGTATTTTTAATGTTAAATGCTAGCATCTTTAAATATAAAAACTAGTATTAAAATTAGTAGTATACCTAATAATATTTATAAAATGCACGAATTGTTGTCATCCTGCGGCTGCGTACAACTTCCTCTATTGCATACACAATTTAATACTACATTCTTTGGATTTGATGAAACTGCCGGAAGATTTGCACAAGTAAGCATCGATACTTGTAAACATTGTGGTAGCCACTGGTTGCATTATGCGTATGAAATTGAAGGCATATCCTATTCTGGGAAATGGTTTCGTGTACCCATTACAGCGAAAGACATTGTATTGATAACACCTATGAATGCGGCTGCTTTTTTATGCAATCAACCTTGGTATTTTTATGGAGGAAGTTATTTCAACAGCACAGGCGCTAAATCTTCTGTTCCTTTAACGCAATTATAAAATTTATTTTTGAAAGCATGATTGTTTCCTCAACCTATAAACCAATTGCTTATTTCACAATAATAAGTTCTATTGTTTTGGAGTTGTTTTTAATGTTGGGTATAGTTGTATTAATGTCTGCATTTTTTCAACATCCCATCATTTCTGTTGGCGCTGTTCAATGGCATGAGTTATTGGTGATGCTGTTAATGGCAGTAGTTTTAGGCTGGATTGTTTTTGTTTCCGTTATTCAAAATGCGCATTACATTCAAATTGATATCGAACATCAAAGCATAGAATGTAAAACTTTTATAACAAGACAAACTATTCAATTTTCTAAAAATCATCTTACCAGTTATTCAATTGTAACAGTACCTTCTAAAATAGGCAATTATTCAATGGTGTGTTTAAAATCTGATGATCAAATAGTACATACCATTAGCGGATTTTATTATAGTAATCTTCCGACATTAATAACTGCCATACATAGTTTTTTACCTTTATATAAAAAGTCAGCCCAAACCCATGCTGATATAAGTAATTTACCTAATACAGCTACTCCCTATCAATACCAATGCAGAAAAGCATTTGGAAGCGATGCACTATTAATTGAATTTGTAAGTAACACCAATAGTCCTTTATTTTTAAATCAATTATTAGATGCATTGAAACCACTAGAAATTATAGTGGCAGATATTACCGATCAATGGGTGAATGATGAAGTGTGGATTAATGTGGAATGCAGTTTAGGTAAGGCAATCATTACAAAAGATATTTATGAATGTGTTTTTATTATGGCTAAAGAACAGCCTTCAATTATTCATGCTATAGATGGTGTTTTAGCAAAACATCCTTTATTTGAAAAAGTAAAAGTGTAAGTACAGTTTTTTATTTTTTAATTATTTATCTTGTAAATCCAAACAACTCATTATGAGAACAAAAATCTGCACTCTATTTTTACTCACTTTCATTTCTTTTACTGTATTTGCCGGCGACGGATTTTTAAATTTTTTAAAAAATGACCCAGCCAAAAAAGAACAACAACTGTATATATTTTATCGAAGCGATTGTCCGTATTGTCAGCAAATGAATACAGCGATTGAGCAAGATGCTGCATTCCAAAAAGCACTTACACAAAATTATTCGTTAACAGTTCTTGATATTCAATCTCCCGAAGGGAAAGCTTTAGCCAATCAATTTAATGTGCATGCCGTACCAACTTTGGTGAAATACAATTCTACCAATGGCAATGTTGATATTACCAAAGGCTTTGGCAGTTTAAATAGGTTATCAAAAGCACTTCAACTCAATTACCAATCAGCTGTTGCTGAAAAATTACCACCAGTCTATAATACTCCCGGAATTTGTGGTAATGGCGTTGTTGAATCAGGTGAAGTTTGTGATGATGGTAATTTAAACGATTTTGATGGATGCACGAATGTATGCACCATTCAAATTGGGTTTTCTTGTTCGGGTTCGCCCAGTGTTTGTTCTACAGTATGTGGAGATGGTTTAAAAGCCGGCGCAGAAACTTGCGACGATGGTAATGCGGCAAATGGAGATGGATGTAGTGCTACTTGTGCAACCGAAACTGGTTATAGTTGTTTTGGAATTCCTAGTATATGTACCTCTGTTTGTGGTGATGGTATTGTTGCAAATGATGAAGCATGTGATGATGGCAATGTTGCATTAGGAGATGGATGTACTAATGCATGTGCCGTTGAAGTAGGGTATAATTGTACAGGTTCGCCCAGTGTTTGCACATTAGCACCACCTACAAATGATAATTGTTTAGGCGCAACAACCCTATCGAGTGTATCGGGAACAATTTCGGGCGACAATACATTGGCAACCAATTCGGGGGTAGTAGGTGCAACTTGTAGACCGGCGTGGCAGAAAGATGTTTGGTATATGTTTACATTAACGGCCGCTCGTCCTATCAGTATAGCAGTAAATGCTGGTACGATGTCTGATCCGGTTTTGGCTTTATATAACGGAAGCTGTGTTGCATTAACAGAAGTGGGTTGCGATGATGATAATGGACCGGGAAATTCATCTTTGTGGACAGGCAATTTGATGCCCGGAACTTATTATTTAAGGGTGATGGGTTTTGGATTATCAGGAAGTTCTGGAATTGGAACATTTAATGTGGTGTATTCTTTTAATACTGCTATCTGCGGAAATAATGTAGTAGATTTTGGAGAGTCATGTGATGATGGCAATTTAACCAATGGAGATGGTTGCAGTGCTACTTGTACTTTTGAAACCAATGCATCTAACCCTTCCAAAGGTGTTGCCATAAATTTAGATGCCACTGTGCCTAATCCTGCTGCAATCCTCGATGTAAAATCAGATAGTAAAGGAATATTAATACCACGATTAACTTCGGCACAACGTTCAGCAATTGTAGGGCCGGTAAATGGACTAACCGTTTTTGATGTAACTACCAATAGCTTTTGGTATTATAAATCTACGGCTTGGTTTGAAATCAGCAATGCCTACAATACCGGTTTTTGTGCTATTAATGCAAATCCACAAGCATTCTCATCGCAGTTTCAACCAATATTTGTTACCAAGCAATTTGATGATGGAAATAATTTTTCTACCACAACCAATAGTTTTACAACATCCAGTAATGCTGTATATAATTTAAATGCGGATGCAAGTTTTAATTTAATTAATGTAACTGCTCAAACGATTATAACATTAATCATTGAAGACAAAACAACCTTTACAAGATATAGCAGTAGCTCTATCATTGTGCCGGCTGGATTTACAGGAACATTGTATGCGAATACTTCTTCTCAAGCAAAAATAACTACTGGAACAAATCTGGGAGTGAGGATTTTAGTGGTGGGTACTTTGGGTAACCAATCGTTAAGTTCTATTACGTTTTGTGGCTCTAAAATTTATTAGTAATTCGTTCAATTAACGATAAACAAAAAGCGTATAGGAAATAGTTTCTATACGCTTTTTGTATTGAGTACTTTGTTGTTAATGTTTAAAATGTCGTAACCCTGTAATCACCATGGCCAATTGATTGTCTACACAATAAGTAATTGAATCTTGGTCTCTAATAGATCCACCGGGTTGAATAAAATTATCAATACCGGCTTCATGCGCAATTTTCACACAATCATCGAAAGGGAAAAATGCATCACTGGCCAATGCCGCTCCTTTTAAATCGAAATTAAATTGACGGGCTTTATCAATGGCTTGGCGTAATGCATCAATACGCGATGTTTGCCCGCAACCCTTGCCCAATAATTGTTTGTTTTTCACTAAAGCAATAGCATTACTTTTTAAATGCTTACAAACGATGTTGGCAAATTCTAAATCAGATTTTTCTTCGGCTGTTGTTGATCTGCCACCAACTTCATTCCACACCGAATAATTTCCTTCATCTATCTGTTGCACCAAAACTCCATTCAATAAAGATTTGAATTGAGTTTTAGTAGTTGGTGCTTTTTTTAGCGTTAATAAAATTCTGTTTTTCTTTTTGGTTAATATTTCAAGTGCTGAATCATCAAATGCCGGAGCTATCAATACTTCAAAGAAAATTTCATTGATGGCATTTGCGGTAATTTTATCAATCGGTGCATTACAAACCAATACACCGCCAAATGCGCTTTCCGGATCTCCTGCCAATGCTGCTGTCCAAGCATCAATTAATGTGTTACGCTGTGCAATGCCACAAACATTGGTATGTTTAATGATGGCAAAACTTAATGCAGTGCAATCCGAAATAAGTTGTACGGCGGCATCCACATCTACCAAATTATTGTACGATAAAGCCTTACCATGTAATTGATCAAACACTTCATTTATGGCACCATAATATACGCCGGATTGATGCGGATTTTCACCATAACGCAACGCATTATTAGTTAGGTTGAAGGGCGATACAAATTCGGTTTCGTTGAAATAATTTGAAATTGCTGTATCGTATGCAGTACAAACATCAAATGCTTTTTTTGCAAATTGACGGCGTTGAGACAAACTACTTTCACCTTGTTGTGCTTTCAATAATTCTAAAAACTCGGCATAATCTTTTTTTGCAGCGACCACCCAAACGTATTGATGATTTTTTGCAGCGGCTCTAATCATCGAAGGACCGCCAATATCTATCTTTTCTATAATTTGCTTTTCTTTTGCTTCGGCATCAATATCTAAATGTTGGGTATTTTGTACCGTTTCTTCAAATGGATATAAATCTACAATCACCAAATCAATTTCGGGGATATTGTATTGCGCCATTTCTGCTTTATCAGTTTCCAAATTTCTTCTACCTAAAATTCCACCAAATACAGATGGATGTAATGTTTTTACCCTGCCGCCTAAGATAGAAGGATAACTGGTTAAACTTTCAACCGGTACACAAGGAATATTCAATGCTTCAATAAATTGTTGTGTACCACCGGTAGAATAAATGGTTACACCTTGTTGGTGCAATTCGGTAACAATAGATTCCAATCCATCTTTATAAAAAACTGAAATGAGTGCGGCTTTAATTTTGTGTTGCATGACGGGGTATTACTAAGCAGATAAAGAATTGATAAATTATTGAGCATCGATAACCAGTGCACCTTTCTCGGGCACCGACCAACTCTGCAAATGTAATTCATTGCATGCTTTTTGCCATTGCTCAATTTTCCATTTACTGTTAGACGCATCCATAACAATCAATGGGTTGTTGAAAGTGGCTGCTAGGTTCGCTATATTTAGGGTTGGATTGTGAGTGATCAATATTAAGTCTATATTAATTTTTTGGCTAGGCGTTTTAAATGCTATCGATTGGTCAATAAACAAGATTTTCTTTTTATAAAACTGATAATAGAATGGATTGATAATAGCCGGTTGACATTCATTTACCCGATACAATATGCGAGTAGGTTTGAGGTGAAAATTAGCATCCATTGCATTATTTTTAAAACTACTATCTCCAATAAAAATCAATTGTTTACCCCAAATTAAATCCACGGCTTTTTTACCGGATACTTGATATACGATAATTTTCTTTTGATGTATTGCTTCAATTTCGTAAAAACTATGTAATGCAGTAAACACTACCCAACAAAAAAATGTAATCATCAATGCCTTTGCATGTTTATAGAAGATTGCATATGAGCCTGCAATGAGCATGGCATAAAAAACTATAGTTGTGTAAAAATTTGCAGGGATATTATTATAGGTTGACCAAGGAATGGTGTTGATCAATTGAATAAATGCATTCATCCATTGTATAAGTATGTTGCAAATTTTGCCCAACCAAATTGCAACCGCCGGTAACCAAGCCAATGCAACTAGTGCAATTTCTAAAAGTAATATCAAACTCGATAAGGGCACGGCTACGATATTGGTTACTAAAAACAAATTGGGAAACTGGTGAAAATAAAAAATACATAAGGGTACAGTAAGTATTTGCGCAGCAATAGACACAGCTATCAATTGCCAAACTTTATCGAGCCAAGGATTTTTAATATACCATAACTGTTCAATAGAGCGTTGAAAAACTACAATGCTTAGTACGGCTGCATACGATAACTGAAACCCTACATCCCATAACATATAAGGATTGTAAGCCAAAAGAATAAATGCAGATGCTGCCAAGGCATTATAAATGGAATGTCTTTTTTGCAACCATTTTCCAATGAGCATAAAACTAAACATTACTGCCGCTCTTAACACAGAAGCCGATGCGCCGGTGAGTAAAGCAAACAACCATAAAGCCACTAATAATACAACCAGTTTTACACCTTTATGTTTTTTAAAGAAAGCAATCCGCATCAATAGCATTTCTAGTATCAGGTAAATGAGTCCTAAATGCATGCCCGATATTGCAATAATATGTACAACGCCGGTGTTGCTGTATGCTTGCACTAAATCTTTATCCAAATCTTGTGTATAGCCAATTAATAAAGCTTCTGCAATGCCTAATATTGCATTTGTGCTATCAATATAGCGGTGTAATTGATGTAAAACATTATTTCGAGTGTTATAAATAAATTTTTGTAACGGATAGGGACCGTGGTTTTTTGTAAGTATATAATCTGTACTGCGCAAAAAAGCTACATGATGAATTTGTTGAAATGCAGCAAATTGTTGGTAATTGAATGCACCCGGATTACCACTGTTTTTAATAGATGTAACCTTATTGCGCAATACTATTTCATCGCCATATAGAACCGGCAATGCTGTATTTGTTTTGCTGAAATACAATACAATTTTTCCGGAAGTAACGATTGGTTTTCCTTTTTGGTCAATTGCCAAAACACGTGCAGTTGCTTTATATGTTTTTGCTTTTTCAACTGGTTCATCAATGATTTTTGCCCATATATAATTGCTTTTTAAATTTTCTTTTGCAAACCAATGTGGTGCATTTCTACAATCTTGAAAATAAGTAAACAACATGCCTATACTTATCATTATCAAAAAAATGAACACACCTAAAACGGTAGATAAATAATAGCGTTGATGTAAGGCTAATTGATGAATAATTCCAATACATGTAATAGAAATTGCAATACACATCAATACAATAGTAAGGGGGAGATTGAATTGTTGTTGTACTATAATGCCCAATATCCATGCTGGAAGTAAACGTACAAATGGAGCTGTTTTCCAAATTGGAACTGATGATTGCATGATGCGGTATTTTCATTTGGGTATATTTCAATACAAGAAAATAGTATTGCATAGCCCAATCGAAATTAATTGGCATAGGGCAAAATACACTAGCCAAAACACATAACAATTAAAAGAAAAAAAACAAAAGGATAAGTGAATGCGCCACTTCAAATTGGTTGAAAAAACGATTGTACAGAACTGTTAATCGTATGCCTTACGTAAACTATATATCAATATTCCCTCTTCGCGTAGCACATATAATTTTCCGGCACTTACTTTTATTTGCTGTGCATTTTTAAATACCGGCGATAAGGGAAATGCAGTAAGTTTTAAAATTGGGGATTGATATTGATATAAACTATCAGCACTAAAACCATAAAAATTTTTAGCTACTACAGCTGTATTTTGCCAATTGATGAGTACGCTTCTATTTTTAAATGCACCATAAATATCAAAGGTGTAGAAGCCTTTTTGGGGATCGTATAAATATACATAGCCATCTTGATCGGTAATGGTTTGGGGAGATGGCACTTCATCAAAAACCATTCTGCAGTCTACCGTTTCGGCAAGTACTTGTCCGTTATCGTCTATCTTTTTCAATTTGGCATCACCTTCATCAAAAATCCAAATGTTATTATCGTACGAAGTACCAATAGCTTTTACTTTAAAAATATTTTGTGTACGCAAATTGATGGTATTGCGCATATTCAAAAAGCGATCCAGCACTACAATGGTAGAAAAGTTTTTATAGTACAATAAAATTTTCAGCGGGTTGGTAACATCTATGGAATACAGTTTTCCATATTTACGAACATCATTGAATACGCCTGCCGAATCGCCTTTGCTATTGATTTTTTTAAGTTGATTGTTGGCGTTAACCAAATAAATATTTTCTAAATTATCGGTGGTAAAATACGAGTAGCTGCCGGCTATAAATTGTTGAAAATGAAAGAGCGAATCGGATTGTGCTTTTACTTCAAAAGGGTTTGTCAATAACCACAATAGTCCAATGGAAAAAATGGCAATCGATTTTATATCGTGCTTCCATTTAAACATGGGAAGTTGATGTGGGTTTATAATATTCCAAAGTAAGGGTGCTGCCATCGAAAACTGCATAACTGTCGTAATGGATCCATTCGCCCAAATTAATATACTTACTGTTGTTCTTAAACGTAAAATCAATAGGTAGATGGCGATGCCCAAAAATAAAATAATCTATCGCTTCTTTTTCTAAGATCGATTTGCAATAGATGATCAACCATTCTTTATCTTCTCCAAAAAACTGTTCTACATGTTCGCCTCCTGCTTCCCTACTTTTTTGCGAAAAATAATTGGCAATACCAATGCCCCATGCCGGAGGTAAAATACCAAATGCCCATTGGCAAAGTGGATTGCGAAAAATTTTCTTTAAAAATTTGTAGCCATTATCGCCCGGTCCCAATCCATCACCATGACCAATATAAAATTGCTTACCGTTGTATTCAAATCTTTTGGGTTCAAAATAAACGGGAATGTTCAATTCCTTTTGAAAATAATTTTTCATCCACATATCGTGGTTGCCTACAAAAAAATGCACTTCAATACCGTTGTCGGTAAGTTCGGCCAATTTGCCTAAGATGCGCACATAACCTTTGGGTACAACATATTTATATTCGAACCAAAAATCAAACATATCGCCAACGATGAATATGGCTGCTGCAGTAGATTTAATAGAATCTAAAAAAGCCACTAGTTTTTTTTCGCGTTGCAAACTGGTTGCAGCATCGGGAGCACCGAGATGAAAATCGGAGAGGAAATAGACTTTTTTACTTGCAGGAATATTCATATTACAATACTGTAATAAGTGGATGACTTATTTTACTGCAATATCGGTAATTGCTTGGTAGAACAGGAATTGTATAGCCCGTTTTCACGAAAATTCAACAAGATTTTTACAGATAACCTTGGTAGATAAATTAGGGAAGCGCTTTTTCTATTAAAAACAGGTATACTTCTTTTGGACCATGAACGCCCGTTACCAATGTTTTTTCAATATCGGCAGTTCTGCTAGGCCCTGTTGCAAAACTGATGAAAGAAGGAATATTTCCGGCGTATTTTTCTTTAAGAAATTGAAGCGCATCTTTTACATCGTACACCAGTTGATGGGTATAGGCAATACAAATATGTACAGGGGCATATACACTAGTGGTTCTTCCACTTTCCCCGGCTGCACTTAATACCATACTGCCGGTTCGGGCAACCAAGCATTCGCATCCGGTGATAGAAGCATCGCAAGTTGCTAGGCTGATGGTATTGCTATATTGTTCGGCCCATTGGGTTTCTTTACAGAAAATTTTCGTCCACTCTTTGGCTTTAATTAATCCATTGAGTTGATCAATCATATCTTTTTCATCCAAACAATACGCAAATTTTCCTTGTAATCCGGTAAAGGTTTCTGCAAAAATTACTTCCAATTCATCTGCCGGAGGCGGATAAACGGAATTATTTCCTTCACTTAAAGGAAAAGGCAAAGGCACCGGGTTGCTCAGTGCCTTTCTTATCCTTTTTAAAATATTTTCTTTAGCAGGAGATACCGCCATAAAAATTAATTTGTTTCCGACTCAGCAGTTGTTCCTGGCTCGGTAGCTGGATTTTCTGCAACTATTGACGGTGTTTCTTCCAATTCTATTTCGTGTTTCTTTTCTTCAAACGGACGTTTACCAATTAATGCTTCAACATCGCTTTTGAAAAGTACTTCTTTTTTAAGCAATTCTTTAGCCAGCTTTTCAACATCATCTTTTTTCTCAGTTAAGAGTTTGATGGTCATTTGATAAGCTTTATCAATCAATGCACGTACTTCCTGATCAATCATTTTACCGGTTTCTTCACTGTAAGGTTTAGTGAAAACGTTTTCTTGATTTGGATCGTAGTAGCTGATATTACCTACTTTATCATTCATGCCATAAACAGTAATCATGCTGTAAGCAATACGTGTAATTTGTTGTAAATCGTTGCTGGCACCGGTGCTTATTTTTCCGAAGAAAATTTCTTCACTGGCTCTTCCACCCAATGTCATACAAATTTGATCCATCAATTGATCGGTATTGTAGAGGTATTGTTCTTTTGGTGTGTATTGCGCATAACCTAATGCAGCAGTACCACGAGGCACAACGGTAACTTTCAACAATGGATATGCATGCTCGAGATACCAACCACAAATAGCATGACCGGCTTCGTGATAAGCAATGATTTCTTTTTCTTCGGGAGAAATGATTTTATTCTTTTTCTCCAAACCGCCAATTACCCTATCAATTGCATCTTGAAAATCGGCCATATCAACGGCTTCTTTTCCTTTACGAGC
>JBMOEQ010000041.1:0-17640 GCA_049314655.1 Ferruginibacter sp.
TAGAAAAAATATTGTACTTATTTTTAAAGAAGGCATAAATAATATTGCTAAATACAGTCAAGCAACAACAGCCAATATTTCTTTGATTGAAGTAGACGACTTAATACAAATGCGTATTGAAGATAATGGTATTGGTTTTGATCAATCCAATATCATTCGAGGAAATGGTTTAAAAAATATGCAAGCAAGAGCTAAAGCTATGGGCGGATTTACTCAAATCAAATCTTCCTCGGGTAATGGCACAAGTATTTGTTGTACCATTCCGCTCACTACATTTAGGGATATTGAATGATTGTGAATTTGTTGAAATTTACTTTATGATTAAAGTTGTTGTTTTCGATGATAATGAAGCTCGAAGATTGAGCTTACAAGCATTACTTTTTCTCAGCGAAGGAGTACAATGTGTAGGCAGTTTCAGCGACTGTAGCAATGTATTATCAGACATAGAGCAGCTGCATCCTCACTTAGTATTAATGGACATTGAAATGCCTAATGTTGGTGGAATAGAAGGTGTGCGCATCATTAAACAACATTTTCCGGAAACAAAGATTGTAATGCAAACGGTTTTTGAGGATGAAGAAAAAATATTTGCGGCATTACAAGCTGGCGCAGAAGGCTATATTTTAAAAAATGCACCGGCAGAAAAAATAATTCAAAGTATCATTGAGGTACACAATGGTGGTGCATTTATGACACCTAGCGTAGCATTACGTGTAATGAAATACTTCAATACCAAGCCACTTCCTTTAAATAGCTCCATGAATTTAACCTTGAAAGAAAAAGAAGTTCTTAAACTTCTAACAGATGGATCTAGCTATAAAATGATTGCCGATAAAATGAGTATCAGTTATTTCACCGTGAATTCGCATATTAAAAAAATTTATGAAAAACTTCAAGTGCATTCTGTGGGAGAAGCGATATCTTTTGCAATGAAAAACAATATCGTATAATGCAACTTTGCAAAACTTGAAGTGCCCTATCAAGTTACACTTGAACACTTTACTGAATGAAAAAACCTGAGAAATGGGGTATTTCTTTTAATTTTTGGACAGATTCAAAATCAAGTGGCTTAATCAAATAATCTATCACCTGTGGATAGGTAAAAGCTTTTAATCGATCCGATTGATCAATGGATGAGGTAACCATTATCACCGAAATATTTGCCTTTTTATCTAATACTTGAATGGCATCTAACAACTCCCATCCATCCATTACCGGCATATTTATATCTAACATTAATAAATGATGTGTATCAGCAACATTGTTTTCAATTAAAAAATCCAATGCTTCTTTTCCATGACGAAAAACCAATGGCTTTTTAGTTAGTTGTACAGACTCTAAAATTGATTGATGAATAAAAATAACCATCGCATCGTCGTCAATCAATAATAGATTTAAGGTCATTGTAATTTTTTTAAGACTTGTTTAAATTTTGACTAATCACTTATTGCAATAAAAATTATATAAAGGGATTATTTAATTCGCCAAGTTTATGCAATTATATTGCCAAAAGGCAGAATTATGAAATAGCTTTGATAAGGAATGAATTACACTTGAAGATTATTCTACAACTTAATTAAAAAATTCCAAATTTTATTAATTATTCTATTAAATGGACAAAAAAAATACAGGGTTTGATTACTTACATTTTAGATATTGAAAAAGGTAGATTAAGAAATAGCAAAATCAAAGAGGAAGAAATAAAAAGTTGGGGCAAAAAAAATGCATCTGTAAAAACAGATGCACAATTATAATTTGTACGAAAGCTAATCAATCACTGTTCCTTTAATAAACAATTGTTTCGTTGTTTTATCGGCTAAATTTACTGTAATTGATTTATTAAAGATGCCTAAAGTAGCCGCATTATAAGTTGCGGTAATTTCGGCACTAGCACCCGGTAAAACCGGAGCCAAGGGATACTTTGCCACTGTACAACCACATGATGTGATAACTTGATCAATGAGTATGGCTTCATTACCATTATTCGTAAAAGTAAAAACAACTTCTACTGGTTTATTATGAGGAATTTCTCCTAGATCAATTGTTTCGTTCTTCCATAGAATATCTTCCATGTTGAGAACAGGATGTTGTTGTGTTGGAATAGTAAACGATAGTAAAAGGAATGCAAAAAAGGCCATTGAAAAGCGAGTAAGTGTTGTCATGATAATTTGTTTTTGAATGATTAATATTGAAGCTGCAGCTTTTATCAGTTCAAAACTACATTCCGCTTAAATGCAAAAGGGTTAATGAACTGGTAACAAATCATAATGAGTTGTTAACGGAAGCTATTTAATAAAAAAAAATACTACCATTGTTTTGAAAATGAAATGGAATCGCTTCAATATCATTCTAATAATGGGCCTAGTGGCCATTGCCGGCATATTGGTCATTCAATTGTATTTATTACGTGCTGCAATTGTTCAGGAAGACAATAAATTTCGTCAAAAAGTACAAATTGCGTTATTAGATGTTGTAAATAATTTAAGTAGTTTAAGTAAAACCCCACCCCCTCCTGTTAATCCGATTAAAGAAATGTCGGAAGATTATTATGTGGTAAATGTAAATCAAGAAATTAATGCCATTTTCTTAGAACATTATTTAAAATTGGCCTTTACTCGATTAGGATTGAAAACCGACTTTGAATATGCCATTTATAATTGCGAAACATCAGCGATGGTGTATGGTAAATATGTAGCAGTAGATTCTACTGCCAAAATAAATATTACTCCAGAATTTCCAAGACAACAAAATCTTGTATACTATTTTGCCATTCGATTTCCCGAAAAAAGTCAAACCATTTATGGTGCCATTAAATTGTGGATTGCTTTTTCGATTGTAATGTTTTTTGTATTAATCATCTATGCCTATTCGGTTGTGGTTCTTTTACAACAAAAAAAATATGCTGCTTTACAGAAAGACTTTATCAATAACATGACCCATGAATTTAAAACCCCGCTTTCCTCTATTTTACTTTCCTCAAAATATATTATTAAACAACCTGAAATTATTGCAAACGAGCGGTTGAAAAAATACACCGATATTATCATCCAACAAGCCATTAAGTTAAATGTACAAGTAGAACAAGTATTAGGTATTGCAAAAACTTCACATCCCAATTTCGAAATTAATAAAACCACTATTTTACCCGGCGAAATCATAGAAGAGATATGCAGTCAATTTCAATTACAACAACCTGCTGTTAAAATAGATATAATTAATAATGCCAATAATCAAACTATTATCGCCGATTCGTTTCATTTTTCAAATGTTTTATACAATATCATCGACAATGCAATTAAATATGGAAAAGCTACTCCACATATAACCATTGCATTAAACATTGTACAGCAAAAATTACAAATTACTTTCAGCGATGATGGCATAGGAATTCCGGCGAAATACCTTGATCAAATTTTTGATAATTTCTTTCGTGTACCCGGGAAACATCGAAATGAAACGAAAGGCTTTGGATTGGGTTTATTTTATGTAAAGCGCATCATTACTGCACATCAATGGAAAATATTGGCAGAAAGTGAAGAACATAAAGGAACAAAAATTCAAATTATAATTCCACTTTCATGATAAAAAATTATACCATATTATATGCTGAGGATGATGAAACATTGGCTTTCCTAACAAAAGACAGTTTAGAAATGAACCATTTTAATGTTGTGCATTGCGCTCATGGAAACGATGTTATTGAAGCGTTCAACAACAATACCATACACTTATGTTTATTTGATATTATGCTTCCCGGTTTAGATGGATTTGAACTTACAACTGCGATTAGAAAAATAAATGCAGAAGTGCCCATCTTATTTCTATCTGCAAAAACATTGAAAGAAGATAGAATAAAAGGATTAAAAATTGGTGCCGACGATTACCTCATAAAACCCTTTAGTATAGAAGAATTGCTTTTAAAAATTGATATTTTTTTAACCCGTGCAAAGAAAATCACTCATGCTAATTCCGCCTTCTCCATTGGAAACATTTGGTTTGATGCACCCGGTTATACATTAATCTGTAATCATCAAAAAATCACATTAACACAAAGAGAAGCTGCTTTATTAGAACTGCTGTATCAACATAAAAACCAAGTCATCACTCGCGAAAATATCCTCAAACAACTTTGGGGAGAAAACGATTATTTTATGGGCAGAAGTTTAGATGTTTTTATATCTAGATTAAGGAAAATTTTAACGATAGACCCATCCATTCAAATTGAAAATTTACACAGCATTGGCTTTCGTTTAAGTATTAAAAACGAAACATTGTAATGAAAAATTTGTATTTAAAAAATCTATATGCACCTACAGCAATTACAGACCAATTTTTTCATTTACTATTTTTAAAATTGCTGCTTCCGCTTCAATAACCGCCGCTTCAATAGCCTTACCTTTTGCTACCACTTGAGTTACAAAATCGGCATCCGCATATCCTGCCGCATTGATGCGCACGTTCATGTAAGCCCCCATAACAGCCGAACGAATACATAATGCACCCACTCCGGCATCGGAAACCGAATTGGGATTACCAATTTCCGCCATTGCTTTAATCAACTTCAATCCGCTAGCAGCAGTTTCCATTACTTTCAATGGTACTTCTATAGCGTACTTAGTAGCTGATTGAATAGCCAACGTTCGCAATTGTTTTTCACTGTCGGTAGATTTGGGTAAACCAAAAGCATCCATAATTTTATTAAAAGCTAGGGTATCTTCATCAACCAATTTCAATAAAGTATCTTTCAATTGCTGTCCTTCTTCGGCCCATTTGCTGAAAGTTTCCCATTGATCATCCCAGCCTTTTTTATGACTGCTTAAATTAGCTACCATTGTTCCTAATGCTACACCAATACTGCCCACATAAGCTGCTATGGAACCTCCTCCTGGAGCCGGACTTTCGCTAGCCGTTTCATCAGCAAATGCATCCAATGGCATTTTTATTAGTTTCGATTTTGAAGCTTCTGCCAATAAATATTCAATGATGCGTTCTTCCGGTTTAAACGGTACTAATTCATCTAAGCCCATCGATTTAATGGCGATTCTAATTAATTCTTTTTCACTTACACCTGCAGATCGTTGTTGTTTTGCCAAAAAATATTTCCCCGCATCTAACATAGCTTTCAATGGCACCAAACCAACCAATTCGCTACCAGTTACCCTTATGCCTCTTGCCGTTGCCTTATTACATACTTCATCAAAAGCAATATGTACCGGAGTAATATTAATATTGGTAAGATTCATGGAAATTTGTGCAATACCATACTCTTCAATAAACCATCCAATTGCTTTAACCGATTTTAATGTACCCGGCACAATTACATTATTACCTTGCTCATCTTTTACCGGCTTACCGTTTTCTTGCTTTACCCTTCCGGCTTCTCGTACATCAAATGCAATGGCATTGGCTCTTCTGGTTGAGGTTGTATTAAGATTGATATTGTATGCCACTAAAAAATCGCGGGCACCAATAACAGTAGCTCCTCGTTTTGCATCAAATTGAGCCGGACCAAAATCGGGTGCCCACTCCGGTAATAAAATTTTCTTTGCAAATCCTTCATACTCACCTGCACGTATAACCGACAAATTATTGCGTTCCTTTTTAGCTTGAGCAGCTTCATATAAATACACCGGCAATTTCAATTCAGCACCCACTCTTTCAGCTAATTTTTTTGCCCATTCTACCGTTTCTTCCATAGAAATATTGGCAACAGGAATAAGCGGACAAACATCGGTAGCCCCCATACGTGGATGAGCACCTTTGTGATTACGCATATCAATTAATTCGCCAGCTTTTCGAATGGCCCTAAATGCTGCTTCAATAACCGGTGCTGGAGCTCCAACAAATGTTACTACCGTTCTGTTGGTTGCCTTCCCTGGATCTACGTTGAGCAATCGAACCCCTTCTACCGATTCAATTTCATTGGTTATTTGTTGAATGATGGAAAGATCTACACCTTCCGAAAAATTAGGCACACATTCAATTAGTTGTTGCATATATCAATATTTATAAATCGATTTTTAAAAATGTTCTTATTACGAAACAAAATTTCCTTTAATCATTACTTTTTCAATAAGATTATTGCCGAAAGCATAGGGCAAATAAGCCAATGAAGGAACAGGTTTGGTTAGAATAATATTGGCGAATTTTCCTATGGTAATACTGCCCACTTCTTTTTCTAATTCCATTGCGTAAGCACCATGAAGTGTGGCCGCATTGATGGCTTCTTCGGGCAACATTTTCATTTGTATACAACTTAAAGCCACTACAAAATTCATATTACCGGATGGAGATGAACCGGGGTTAAAATCAGAAGCGAGTGTAACCGCTGCGCCGGCATCAATCAACTGCCGGGCCGGTTGATAAGCCATTCTTAAAAAGAAGGCAGCAGTAGGTAATAATGTGGCCATGGTAGATGAAGCCGCAATGCAAGCAATGTCATCCTGCGTCATGGTTTCTAAATGATCGGCACTGATGGCGCTTATTGCTATGGCTTTTTGTACACCGCCAATGCTGTTGAGTTGGTTTACATGCAATTTTGGTTTTAAACCATATACTGCACCTGCTTTACAAATTCGTTCGGTTTCTTCGGGTGAAAAAAATCCGGTTTCACAAAATACATCAATATAATCGGCAAGCTTTTCTGCAGCAATAGCCGGCAACATTTGCTCAATAATTTGTTGAATATACCCTTCGTGATTTTCTTTAAATTCGGGCGGAAAAGCATGTGCACCTAAGAACGTAGACTTAATGGATAAGTTAGATTTTTCTTTCAGTTGTTTAATTACCCGAAGCATTTTCAATTCCGATTCTACCGTTAATCCATAGCCGCTTTTAATTTCAATAGCACCGGTTCCTAATTGTGCTAATTCTTGTAAACGTTGGTATGCACTTTGAAACAATTCTGTTTCTGATGTTTGTGCTAATTTTTGAGCCGAGTTTAAAATTCCGCCACCTTTTGCTGCAATGTCGGCATAAGTTAAACCATTTAATTTATCAATAAATTCATTTTCTCTGCTGGCAGCAAATACAGTGTGGGTATGACTATCGCACCAAGCCGGCAAAACAATAGCTTGCTGGGCATCTACAATATTTAAAGGCAGTTGTGGTACTTTTAATTCTAATTCGTACATATGCCCATATTCGGCAATGCAATCATCTTCTATCAACAAAAATGCATCTTCAATATTGGGCAAGATGGCTAAATCTTTTCCACGCAGCAATTGGTTGGTTTCGCGAATGCCTGCAAGTAAACCTATATGTGTAATCAGTGTTGTCATTCCAATTATAGTTTTTCCCAGATTTCTTTTCCAAATTGTTCTAATTCTGGATCTCTAGCACCCATCAATAAAAGCACACAATCATTACTCAAATGCAATCGAACTTGTGTTAAAAAATCATTTCTATTTTCAACAAAAAAAGCCTGTTTTCCTTTGGCCCTAATTTCAACGATTAAATCATTAGCCGAAATATCTTTTACCGCAGTTCCACCAGCATAAAAAATTTCGCTCATCCAAATCTCATCTTCCGGTCGCAATGCAGCGGCAATTTCACTTATAAAATCATTTTTTAAAAAACGCGTTGGTCCGTATCCATGTGGTTGAAACCAGGCCACTACTTTTGGTGCTACTGCCTGACACGCTCTAATTGAAGCAGCACATTTTGCAGGATTGTGGGCATAGTCATCTATTACCCAAACGCCTTGTTTATTGCCCAACACTTGATGCCGCCTGTAAATGCCCTCATAACTACTTAATGCTTCGGCAGCTACAGATAATTCTATACCCAATTGATGTGCTACAGCTATTGCGGCAACAGCATTTTCCATATTATGCTTGCCTACAGTGTGCAATAAAAAATTGACCTGTTTTAATTGAAAACGAATTTCGAATCCTTGTTGATGAAATTGAGTAGCTTGATATTGTGCCGGATGTTCATCGGTACTAAAATCATTGTTGATATTAACCGATAATGCTGCAGCCAATGCATTGGTTCGATTGGTTACAAAAAATCCTTTTGTATGTGTTTTAAAAGTATTGAAAAGTGCATTTAATTCATCAATTTCTTGATGGTCTTTATCAATATTCAATAACAAACCCACTTCGGGATGATATTGTACAATGGAACCATCACTTTCATCGGCTTCTATCACCAACCAATCGCCCTTACCCACTTCAGCATTGCCAATTTTTCCTTCTCTAATTATGCTTACTAAACCTGCGCCACTGATGATACTTGGCGACCATCCTGCATGCTTCATAATATCAAACAACATAGCACTGGTTGTACTTTTACCCGATGTGCCTGCAACAGCTATCGTTTTTTTACTGGCTGCAATCATGGCCAATAATGCCGATCTTTTTATAATAGGAATTTGTAAAGCTTTTGCTTGTTGAACTTCAGGAACAGTATCTTCAATAGCCGTAGAAACTACAACCAATTGGGTTTCTGCAGTAATGCCCGATCCATTTTGTTGGAAACAACGAATACCTGCTGCTTCTAATTTTTGTTGGGTTTCATTTTCATTCCCTACAACAAAATAACGATCGCTACCGCTCACTTCTTTTCCAATTCCGGCAAGATATTGTGCAATAGCGCTCATGCCTGTTCCGGCAACGCCGATAAAGAAAACTTGATTAAAATCTTTTATTTCAGCAATCATGCTATAAAGAATCTGTTGTTAAATGTAATTCAAAAAAAGGGCTTTAAGTAATATGTTGATTTTTCCTTAAAGCAAAATAAGCAACCAATAAACTCAAACCCATTGCTATGCCTCCAACAAAAAATGCAGCCCCCGGAAAATGAATGGGAGCGCCTGCTTTTGTGAAATAAGCAAATAAGCCGGTCATAATCAATGGTCCAATAATATTGGTTAAACTCATTAAGCTGGTTATACCTCCTTGCAATTCGCCTTGTGCGTTTGGAGGCACTTCGCCCGACATGATGGATTGTAATGCCGGACCGCAAATTCCACCTAAACAATAGGGTACGGTAATGGCAAACATCATCCAACTTTGCGAAGCAATTGAAAAGAGAAACAAACCAACGGTATATAATAGTAATCCTACATAAACACTTTTCCTATTTCCTAACCAAGGGTTAATTTTTCGTATCAATAAACCTTGCACAATACTTACTGAAATACCTACAACCCCTAATGAAATGCCAATCATTTTACTTGTCCAAGAAAATTGATGGATAGTAAAAAACGACCACGTACTTTGTACAGCATTACCCCCTAAATAAATTAAAAAAAATGCAATCAATAAGCCTAATATAGAAGGATATTTGGCCATTTGTTTGAAGGTGCCAAATGGATTGGCTCTTGCCCAATTAAATGATCTACGATTTTCGGGTTGTAGAGATTCGGGTAAAATAAAGTAGCCGTATAAACAATTTACTAAACTTAAACCGGCAGCAACCATAAATGGGGCTCTAACACCAAGCTCGCCCAACAAACCACCGGCGAGAGGCCCCAATATAAAACCTAAACCAAATGCAGCCCCTACCATTCCAAAATTTTGTGCTCTATTTTGAGGTGTACTGATATCTGCTATATATGCTGTTGCTGTTGTAAAACTGGCGCCTGCAATGCCGGCAATAATTCTACCAATAAAAAGCAAAGTAATACTTTGTGCAAAAGAGAGAAATATATAATCTATGCCTAAACCAAATAAAGAAATTAATAAAACGGGGCGTCTTCCATAACGATCACTCAAATTGCCCAACAAAGGCGAAAAAATAAATTGCATAGAAGCATAGGCAAAAGTTAACCAACCACTGTAAATGGAGGCTTTACTAACATCACCCTGTATCAATTGTTCCAATAAATTAGGAATAACAGGGATGATTAATCCAATACCGGTAACATCAATTAATAAAGTGATGAATATGAAACTTATTGCAGCCTGCTTACTTCCTCGCATGAATCAAAATTTATACTGCATAAAGGTGCCCATTTTTTATCAATTGTGTTGATACAAAATGAATATAACTTGAAGATAAACTGAAAAGATAAAATTCTTCTAAAAAAACACGAATCTAGCCTTTTAAGCTATTTACTAAATCTACATAAGTAGCCATGGCCGAATCTTGAGTAGTGCCTTTTAAAGTTTCCCAAGCATTGTACTTTGCTTTAGCAACAAAATCAAAAGGATTAGAGGGCTCATCGCCATGTACATCACCTTCTGTGGCTTGCTTATACAAGGAATATAATTTCAATAAAGTTTCGTTATCGGGTTTTGAAGGCAATAATTTACTATTAACTACTGCTGCTTCAAATTGTGCTTTTAATTCCATAAAATATAATTTTTAATCACTTAATGAATGATCTAATAAACCTGCGGCAACCATTATTCCGGCAGCAGCAAATGCTGAAATAATACCAAATACAATTGCATCGGTAATAATAACAGTAATACTATACATTGTTGTAAGGGAATAGATAATAAACCCGTTAGACAGATTTAATAAAATGCCCAAGAATAGACTGTTTTTCATGGCTACTTTTACTTTATTATAGCCCGATTTTAGAATGAACATGGTAAGTATTAAACCGGAAATTAACTTCGCCGCAATAACATAATAGAAATAACCAATAATTCGGAAAAATTTATTGAGTGCTTCTCCGGGATAATGATCAATTAAATCGTTCATTAAAACAGAATAAGCAATCCAACCAAGCACAAAATATATTGCCCCGCCGGTTATAGTACCTATGAATAAAGTTTTAAATTTCATGCCTATTTATTAAAAAACTAAAATAACACTAATTCATAAATTATCGATTAGCATTTTAAATCATCATGATTAAATAATCTTTTTTACCTCACGAAGAAATTCAAATTGAATATCCTCATGCAATTGCAATACTTGATGTTGAATTTTTTTGAGCTGCATTTGATAGATATTTTGCAAAACCGGATACTTTTGAATAGGTAAAGGAGCCGCTTTCAATAAAGCACAAAAATGTATCAATAAAGCCACTTCAACTTCGGGCTCACCCGAAAATCGAACAAATTTTGTAATGATGCGCAATATTTTTCTTAAACTTTTTTTGGCATAATACACTTGTTGCCAGTTGATGGTTTCAAAATTATCGGTAATGGTTATTTTAATGGATTGTATATACGCTTGAATATCTGATGCATCAAAAAGCAAATAAGACAAAAACTCTTTATTATCTTTTTTATATTTCGCTAATTGATTACATAATGAAAGCAGTTCTTTTTTATCTAAAGTTTGAAGTTCTTGCCGTATTTCCTGAATAGACGCTTGTTTCATCATACAAAGAAAAAGCATTTAAAAGTATATATACATCAGGTATGTTCAAATGCAAATAAAATTCGAAAAATAAATTTTAAATCAGATGTTTAGAAACTTTAAATTGCAAATAAATCCCATTCATGAAACGCATTTTACCATTATTCGCATTTTTTATTTCATTAAGTTTTTTTTCATCTGCACAATTTTTTAAATCGTCTGGTGCATTTGGAGATTCTTTATCTGCCATTGTAAATGCGTATGCATCAAACTTTCGGTCTATTCAAGGTAAAGCGATGTTGTATCAAGAAGATCCTGAAATGTTTCAATCAACCATAAGTTTACCCGGATCCAGTCAATGTATCATCTCCAGATATCGTTCAATAAAAGATACTTCCGCAAGTTGGCAAGCTGTTTTATATGTTGGTGATAATTTTGATCAAGCAAGAAAAATTTACCGCAATACGTTTAAATCTCTCAAAAAAACCGCTATTAAATTAGCCGGGAATGCTGCGGTACATTTTGAAGGAACATTAGAAGACCCTGAAGAAAATTTACGTTTTGCCAGCACCAGTTTACGTCTCAAAACATCGCAACCTCGTTTTGAACAATTTTATACCGAAATTGGGTTGAGTAATAGCAATTACGAATGGATTGTAGTTATTAATATTTTCAGCAAACCGGTACTGATTAACGAAGATTAAGTTCAAGTATTGAAGCATACTTTGTTAAGTTTGTTCAACAATTTCATTTTTTTGGGGTATTGGTTGTAAAATTTCCGTCAATTTTCTTGATTTTAAGCAGTTACCATTAGATTTTTTCAATTTTACTTGCTTATATTCGTGTAAATTTTACACGATAAGCTACACACATGAAAAAATTTACTTCAGCTCCATTAGTTGGTATGAAAGCACTCTTTGTAGTGTTGTTCATGACTATGTTTAGTGTTATGCCTTCACAATCCGTTAAATCGCAAAGCACGTTTGTAAAGAAAACCATTTTACAAGCCTTTTGGTGGGATTATTGGAATAACAACTACCGTTTTGGTTGGGCCAATTATTTAACAGAGTTAGCCCCACGATTAAAAGCCATGGGTTTTGATGCCGTTTGGATTCCTCCTGCTGCAAAAAATAGCAGTCCGGGTTCAGTAGGCTACGCCCCTTTTGATCATTACGATTTGGGCGATAAATATCAAAAAGGAACAGATTCTGTAAAAACGTTCACCCGCCTAGGTACTAAAGATGAATTACTTCGTTTAATTGCGGTTTTACACGCAAATGGTATAGAAGTAGTAGAAGATATGGTGGTAAACCATGTAACCAATGCCGGTACATTAACTGGTGCAGGTGGTTTAGATCCACAGTCGCCCTTTTCTGTTGCCAATTCAGCAGGTTTTAAAAACTTTAGATATGTTTCCTACCAAACGCCGGGTATCGATGAAACGCAAAATGATTATTGGTCGAGAGCAGGTAGATGGTCTAAAAACTATACAAATTTTCACCCCAATGCTGCTAACAACTGTGTGGGTGGAGATATTTGTAGTAGTTTTTGGGGACCAGATATTGATTACGGAACAACCGGTGCTATTGGTGTAAGTTCTAATATCCCAACTTCAGGAAATGCCACTATTGGAAGTGTAACCCGTCCATTTGTTAATCCTACGCAAAGTTCAGAACACATGAAAAACGGCGTTCGGGATATGATGAAATGGTTTACCAAACAAACCAATATGGACGGCTACCGTTTTGATGCCGTTAAGCACTTCGATATGCCAACGCAAAAAGCTTATGTAATGGATGTTAAATATAATATTCCGGCATTTGCTGCAGGCGGACAAGATATGCTCAATTTCGCCGAGTGGGTTTCTGGTGCATCGGATTTGGATAATTATGTTACCAATGTAGCCGGCGGCACAGGTGCGTATGAAGAACATACCGGTACATTTGATTTTAGTTTAAGAGGTTATGCTGCTTCTGGTGGATTATATAGTATGGTATTAAGTAATGGTGGTTTTAATATGGCGAATATCCCCGGCTCTCAACAAAGCAAAAGATATTATGATTATAATTCAGGCGCAAAACGCGTTTATCGTAGTATAACTTTTGTAAACAGTCATGATACATATCGTCCTAGATTAGATAGTGTTGGTAAATTTTTGAAACCATTAGGAGATAATTCAGGTTGGGATATGGGCAATGAACTTGGTGGTAATGGTGCACATATTGATCCTCGCGAACCAAGATTATTTGCAGCCTATGCAGCTGCTTTTGCACTTGACGCTAACCCATGTGTATATATTGAAGATATTTTTGATTATGGTACTACAGGAAAAAGATGGACGCATTTGCCCACTTCTACTACCGATTTACCTGCAAGAAATGAAATAACCAATATCATGTTGGCGCATCAAAAGCTAAATTTCAAAGCAGGCAATTATGGTGTTCCATCGGCAGTTACCGGCGGTAATGCTCCGGTTATTGTAAGCGGTTCTTTATCCGATCATTTGGTGGTTGAAAGAACAGGAAAGGCAGTTATCGGAATTACAGATGCTTTTCAAGCTATACCCAATAATACAGCAGATCAAAGAATGTGGGTAACCGTTGATGCTTCTTTAGTTGGAAAATTTTTGTTTGATTATAGTGGCGCACATGGTTTGGATTCTATTGAAGTATTTGGCGACAGAAGAGTTCAAATTAGAACTGCTCCAGTAGGCCATACTATTCCTAATGTATTTGGACATGGCTATTCTATATGGGCACCACGCCCAACCGGTGTTGCATTTAACTCGGTTCAGGATATTTATAATTACTTAAATACGTATTCACAAACCCGCAATACCCAAACTACTCAAGAATGGGAAATGGCTGATGATTTGGGTGATAGCCATTGCTTATCCTTAGGACAAGGTGGTAAAATACCGGATAATGTGATGAATGAAAGAGTTGCTGGTAGAATTTATGCAGCTACTGGAACTAACGTTACTGTAAAGGTTTTACCAGAAATTGATGGTAGAAATCTTACCATTACATTGTACGATAAAACTGGAGCAGTATTAGCTACTCAAAGTGGTGTTACTACAGTTGCATCACCAGTAACAGTTAATTACACCCCAACTGCTGAAGGTTGGATTGTTATGAAAGTACGCAATACTATTGAAGGTCAATTAGGACAAAAATGTTGGGTTAACGCAGCATATACAGCGCCAACAACTGTTGATACAGATGGAGCTATCAGTGCATTACCAACCAATGTTTCTATTTGGACAGGTAATAAAAACACGACCAATGTTGCAGAATGTGGAAACTGGGAAGGCGGTTTAATTCCTGGTCCTACTTCTCATGTAATTATTTATGGTCATGCAAAACCATTCCCGGTATTGAATTTCGATTTATCGGTAAATAAAGTAACCTTACAACCAGGTGCTAACTTTACAGTAAATACAGGCAACAAACTCACTATTTTATCTCAATAAGCGTTGTATATTTTTTTAAAAGGCTGTCTACCCCGACAGCCTTTTTTTATTTCTATAATTTTCTTCATGCCTAGTCCCCAATCATAATTAAAGTCAATACATCATCTATTCAAGCATTACCAAATAATCAAATTATCTACAAAACGATAATTTTTTGCTCATTAAATTTGTCATTTTTTAAAATAATGTATCTTGATTAATAATTAAACTAATCTACTCATGAAAAAGATACTTTTCTTCTTCGTTTTTTCTATTTGCATCAATATGGGCTATGCTCAATTAGGCAATCTTCTTAATAGAGCCAAACGCAAAGTCGAAAATAAAGTTGATCAAAAAATAGATCAAAAAATGGATAACGCCGCACAAAAAACAGTTGATGAGGCAGACGATGCTATTTCGGGTAAAAAGAAAAAACAAAGTAGTGGAAATGGCAATGGAAATGGCAATAGTAATAATGACGATTCCGATTCAAAAGCTTCAGGTCCTTCGCCAAAATCTTTTAAAGCATATGGAAAATATGATTTTGTACCAGGAGAAAAAATAATTGCATTTGAAGATTTTCAACAAGATGCACAAGGAGATTTTCCTTCAAAATGGAATACCAATTCTAGTGGAGAAATTAAAATTATAGAAGGTAATAAAAGTAAATGGTTAGCCCTTTCAAAATCCGGCACTTTTTTTCCGGAGTTCATTAATTCAATCCCTGAAAATTGCACAATAGAATTTGATGTAGCGAGTTCTGATAAGTATTCTTATTACTCAGGTTATTTAAGTTTTGTAATTGCTAAAACAACAGGTACTAAGCAAATATTTAATAGCTGGAAGGGCTTTGGTGCTGCCGGCAGAGAAGGTATTGCGTTAAACATCCATCCTCAAGGTGCCGGAGCCGGAGACATAGGTATGTTTAATTATAGAGTTTGGGAAAAAGGAGAAGAAATTCAAAAAAATGAAGGTAATCAGTCTAATTTCACTAATGTGAAAAACATTGCGCATGTTGCCATATGGCGTCAAAAAAATAGAATAAGATTATATTTAGATGAATCTAAAATAATTGATATTCCGAGGGCTTTAAATAGTTCTGCATACAATTCAATTGTTTTCTTTATTGATTATAGTTATGAACGTAATGACGAATACCTCATCTCTAATTTAAAAGTAGCTGTTGGCGCACCCGATACAAGAAACAAATTATTAACTGTAGGAAAGTTTGTAACCCACGGTATTTTATTTGATACCAATAGCGATAAAATTAAACCCGAAAGTTATGGCGCACTAAAAGATATTGCTAATGTGTTGAACGAAAATGCAGATGTACGGGTAAAAATTGTGGGGCATACAGATAGTGATGGCGATGATAAAGCCAATATTGAATTGTCGAAAAAAAGAGCTGCAGCCGTTAAAATAAGTTTAAGTAAAGATTTTGGAATTGATGCCGGCAGAATGGAAACAGATGGAAAAGGCGAAGCCGAACCTGCTGATAAAAACATAACTACTGAAGGAAAAGCCAATAACAGAAGAGTTGAATTTATTAAACTTTAAAAGTTTCAATTACACAAATTATTTCTATGTAGTGGGATTCAACTAATTTGGTAACATGAAGGTTACTTTAACAATTGTAAGATATCCGAAGGTATTTGTACCCGTTGCATTGTTTTCTATGGCTATTTTCCGGTTACCACTTTGGTTAAATCGTGGTGTAAAGTTTTATAAACTCATGGGCTGTGGGCGTAATGGAACTTTTGATAAACACCCCGATTGGCAGCAATGGGCTTTGATGGTTGCCAAGGAAGATGATGCCATTAACACCATACAAAACACCTCAACACACGAGCTTATTCGCTCTACTTACGGAAATTTCATTGCAGGATGGTTTCTTATTTTTCGATGCGAAACTTGGACGGTTGTATTGGAACCTGCTGAAGGACATGGGAAATGGGATGGCAAAGAACCTTTTGGAAAACTAAATATTAAACCTATAGAAAATGGCCCTATTGCAATACTTACTAGAGCTAGCATTAGACTTTCGAAATTAAAATCCTTTTGGGAAAATGTGGGTGGCGTAGCGCAACAAATGGATGGCGCCAAAGGCTTTGTTACATCGGTTGGCATTGGTGAAATGCCCTATATAAAACAGGCTACATTTAGTATTTGGACAAGCAAAGAAGCGATGAAAGCATTTGCTTATGAGATGAAAGAACATTCGGCAGTTATCAAAAAAACACGCTCCGAAAACTGGTATAGTGAAGATATGTTTGTGCGATTTCGCATTATTAAATCATCAGGAACGCTTAAAGGAAATGATCCTTTGAAAGGAATTCTATAAATTTGTATTGAACGATTGCTTTTGTATCCGAAATGAATTTTCGGAATACAGGCTGTTGAATTGCTAAATAACAGCCTTTCATCTAAAACTTCTTTATGAAGAATATCAAACTAATTGAAGTACCCAGCGAAATTGGGGCAGGTACACGTGGCGCAAGTTTAGGCGTTGAAGCCATTAAAATTGCAGCACTCGATTTTATGAGTAATTTCTTTGTGCATTTCCCTTCCGAAAAAATTGAAGTTGAAAATCAATTGCTTTTTGAACCCATTCAATCGCCTTACGCGAAAAGGATACATGGTGTACATACCATGTATGAAAGGGTAAGTAAAGCTGTTGCGGATTCTATTAAAGCACATTTTTTTCCGGTGATTTTAAGCGGCGATCATAGTACTTCAGGCGGCACTTTGGCCGGCATAAAAATTGCCAAACCAAAAAGTAAATTGGGCGTAATTTGGATAGATGCACACGCCGATTTACATACCCCTTTTACCACTCCCACCGGCAATATGCACGGTATGCCATTAGCAACTGCAATTGCAGAAGATAATGAAGAATGTAAAGTGCATGATTTAGATGAAAAAAC
>JBMOEQ010000042.1:0-16857 GCA_049314655.1 Ferruginibacter sp.
ACTAAAGAAAAAGCAACAGAATCTGCTCAAAAATATTTCAGTAAAAAAGACCCCTCCATTGAAGATTTATTAAAATTGGCTTCTTCAATTGCAAAAGATTTTTTCAGCAACCATATTTTAGAAAACTTAATAATAGGAACGGCTAAAGTAGCTGTTTAAATTCAAGACTTTCGTGCATTAAAAAAGTCCCTTCGAGGGACTTTTTTAATATTCAATATGTTTAAATACTTATTTTTTCTTATGCTTAAATAAGTTACCAGCTATACCAATTGAATGATATAAGTGATAGCTTGCATTTTCTGTAACCGGCATTCTGTATTGAGAATTAACCAATACAAAAACTTCATCCCAAAGGTTTAATTGTAAACCCACGCCTGCAGGAATAAACGCACCAAAATAACCATCCCACTGAGAAACGCCAACACCTAAAGTTAGGTAAGGACTAACCCAATATTTATCTGAAAAAAGTTTCAAATTTGCAACTGCAGTAGCATCCAACAATAATTTGTTACCCACTGAAGGTGCTTTATCTTTAATTGGATAGTTTACAAAAGAACCGGCAATTGTTCCAGCAAAATCAACATTATTACTTAATCCTTCTGTATAAGTAATTGCAATACCTGCATCCATTCTTTTCATATTCTTCCAATCTTTTGTTCTTAACACAGAAGAAAGGCCGTTTGAACGAATATCTGCAGCAGATTTAAAATCATTTAATAAAAAGCTAACCGCTAATGAGGGCTGCTTTTTATATTCATTTTGAGCAAAAGCAGCTGTAAATAAAGTAGCCGCAAGGAACGAAAACAAAATTTTCTTCATAAATAGTAATTTATTTGAGTGCAACAAAAGTAGTAGCTTATAATCAATTGTTAAAATTATTTACCAACATAATTTTAACGTAATACATGGCATAAGACATTAATTTTTGCCGATTTGCTGCTTGATTAGTTTAAACCGGCTTTTTTTTACCCAAAACTTCCAGCTTAATTCGTGTTAATCCGGCAGAAATATACCCCAATTTTGTTGCCCCAGCCCTTGTTAAATCGGCCAAACGTTTCATTTTAGCATGTAATCGATCATTAACTTTAACAACCACCGACCTTCCATTTCTAATATTGGTAATTTTTACCCAAGTACCTAAAGGCAATGCATTGCAAGCACAAGTAAATTTATCTTGACTAAACCGCTCCCCACTTGCCGTTTTTCTACCATTAAACTTATTGGCATAATAACTTGCTGTACCATAAAAAACTTTTGAAGATTTTTTGGCACTAACGGCTTTTTGATTGGATACTTTTTGCGCAAATCCAAGTTGAAGTAGAAAAACTGCCCCAAAAAAGAGTATAGCTATTTTAACTGCCTTTTTAATATTAATGATTGCTTTAAAACTTTTCATGATAGGCAATTAGGTGAATGATTATTTACTTTCTTTACTGAAAAATCGTTGTCTCAATTGTTTGTCATCGCCATAAATATCTTCATAAAATTTGATTTTCCCATTTATACCTTCACAACTGTAATAAGCAATAAATAAGGGAATGCCATTTTTAATGCTGATTCTTTTATGACTTTTAGCTGCAATCCAATTTTTAATAGAATCGGCATTGTAGCGTAAAGTATCTCCCGGCTTTAAATTTAAGCTATCATTGCGTGCAAAATAATTAGCCAATTGCTCCCATTCTTGTACTCGAACACAACCGTGGCTGTATGCCCGCGACGCATTTTTAAACAGATACCGCTGATTAGTATCGTGTAAATACACAGCATGAGGGTTATCGAAATTAAACTTCATCACCCCCAATGCATTATTATCGCCACTGGCTTGCATTACAGAATAAGGAATGCCTTTATTGTATTTCGACCAATTAACCGATCCGGGATCAATGGTTTGTCCTTTTCCATTAATCAACCTTAAACCCAACTTAGATAAGTAATTAGGATTGTTTTTAAGCTTGGGTAAATACTGTTTAGCAATAATACTGGTAGGCACCGTCCAGGTAGGATATGTAACCATATTCGTTATTACACTATTGAGTATTGGCGTTGGTGTAGAAGGCTTACCACAAATAACTTTTGATTCCAATGCTATTGTATCATGATCCCACACTTTTAAATAGTATCCCGGCAAATTCACCCAAACATATTGCTCCGGCATTTTATCGGGCATTAATTTATATCGATCAAGGGTGATGGCAATTCTTTTAAATCGTTCAGGATCGCTAGTATTTAAAATATTGATTAAAGCTGTTGAAATCAAACCATCTTGCTTTAAACCTTTCAACTGTTGATACTTTTTAATACCAATCATTAAACTGGTTGTATCGGGCATCTGTTTGGCATCAATACATTTACTTTCTGCCAAGCGTTTTGTGAATGTTTTAATGAATATCAAGGAATCCTTTTCGCTGGATTTTTTATATGGATAAGTGATATAGGTATAGCTTTTTCGATCCATACTATCTACAAATCTTTTAATACCCGATAATAAATCCCAATAGCCTTTATGTTTGGGCTGTATTGATTTTATGGTAGCGTTAAAATCTTGCTTTTCTTTTAACGTATTTAAAATTTGAAAATAAAATGTTTTCGTTTTACTACTGTCTATTTTAAACCAATTGCTATCTGCTTGTAATCGACCATATTTTAAATCGTGTACCAATTTAAAAAAACCATCTGTTAACAATAATTCGGCACGAGCCCATAATAAAGGTTGCATCCTTTTTAATGAATCGGTATCCAAAACATTTTTAAAATTTGCTAATTTTTTCTGTTGATAATCTGCCGGAAATAGACCATACAATTCGGCATTTTGTAAATAATTAAACAAAGAATCTGCAATCGTGCTCCACTTTTCACTATGGCTCCAAATAACAGGATAATCATTATCGATATAATATTGTTCTACAAATTGAGGCACATTTAAATGTAAGCTATCGTCAATCTTTCCCTGATTATCTTTTGAATTTTGAATCAATTGCCGCATCATTATACTCAGTTGCGCATCCATTTTATTAGGATCTGCAACTGTTTGAACTGCATTATTGGTATTGTTAGAACTGCAAGAAGATATCATCATCCACAAAAGCAGCGAATAAAGCAAAAGATGTTGGCGTCGATGATAGTCCATAAGCTGAGTATAGTCGGATCCAAAATAAATTCCCTATTAAATCATGTAACAAAGGAACTTACTGTTAAGATAATAAATACTTTGCTAAAACATTCATCAGCAACAGATATTTATCAACAGTTAATTAAGGCACTAATAAGCCAATAGATTGTACATTATTTCTTATAAGATTCGCTTGATGCGTTGTTCAAGCAGCATTAAATCTACTAAAGCCATAGCAGTAACTGCTTCTAATACAACAGGAACTCTTAAAGCGATGCATAAATCGTGTCTGCCTTTTACAGAAAAAACAGCTTGTTCACCTGTAGCTCTATTGTAAGTAAACTGTTCTTTAGGGGTAGATGAAGTAGGTTTTACTGCTACTCGAAAAATGAGTGGATTATTATTGGTTATACCACCCGTTATACCACCAGCATGATTGGTGGTGGTTTTTCCTGTACTATCTTCAATTACATCATTATGTTCACTTCCAAACATTTTAGAGCCTGCAAATCCGGTTCCAAATTCGATGCCTTTAATAGCAGGGATTGAAAATACGGCATGACTAATAACCGATTCTACAGAATCAAAAAAGGGTTCGCCTAATCCTATTGGCAATCCGTTAACCGTACATTCTACAATACCTCCAATGCTGTCTTTTGCATCAATTGCTTTTTGTAAACCCTTTTCAATATCCGCTTCACCCCCAATTTCGAGTAAGTTTGCTTGAACCGAAATTGTATTCAACAGTTCCTTTGCAATAACACCGGCTGCTACTAAAGCCACAGTTAATCGTCCGCTGAAATGCCCTCCACCCCTATAGTCTTCAAAGCCACCAAATTTTTCTGTTGCAACAAAATCGGCATGCCCGGGGCGTGGAAAATCTTTTTGCTTTTCGTAATCGGTACTTCGGGTATTACTATTATCAAATAGAATTGTAATTGGTGCACCAGTAGTAATGTTATTAAATACGCCATTTAAGAGTCGAGGTAAATCATCTTCCTTTCTTGGCGTTGTACCTTTTGCACCGGGCTTTCTTCTTTCAATATCTGTAAAAAAATCTTCGGGAGATAAGGCTAATCCCGCCGGACAACCATCTACACTTAACCCAACCACAGGGCCATGCGACTCGCCAAAAATATGTACTCTAAAAATTCTACCGAAACTATTCATAATGCGAAATTTTTTCCAACAAAACCGGTTGGATAATACAATAGTATAAAGATAAGTTCAATTTGTATCTACTATAAGAAATCTACCGTTGCACCCAATTGTTGTAAATGCGCATAAAATGCAGGATACGATTTGTCAATTGCCTCAGCCTCTTCAATGGTAACAACATCTATAGCACGTAATGCTGCAACTGCACCTGCCATAGCAATGCGATGGTCGTGATGCGAATGAATGGTGGCCGATAAAATTGGTGTTCCGCCTTCTATCAACATCAAATCATCTTGCAATTGAATTTTAATGCCCAACTTTCCAAAAGTTTCTTGTAAGGTTAATGCACGGTTACTTTCTTTATGCGCTAATCTGCTTACGCCTTCTATCACCGATGTGCCTTCACAGGCGGATGCTAATGCAACTAATGGCGGAAATAAATCCGGACAATCAGTTGCATCAAAATGAAAGGCTTGCAGTTTACCCGGTCCAATTTCAATTTTATCTGATTGAATGGAAATGATTGCTTTCGATTGCATCAAAGCTTGCAAAACAGCCTTGTCCGCTTGTTTCGAAAAAACATCCAACCCTTTTACTGTAATATTTCCAGCTAAAGCCCCAGCTACCAATAAAAATGCAGCGCCACTCCAGTCTCCTTCTACTGTGTATTCAATTTCATTTGGCACTTTTCTATGTAGTGGTTGAATATAAAATCGTTCGTAATTTTCTTGCCGAACCGAATAACCAAAATGTTCTAAAACTTGAAGTGTAAGATCGATATAAGGTTTGCTTTTTAATTGCACCACATGAATGATTACTTCTTCTGTTGCCGCTTTTGCAAATGCAAATAATAAACCCGTTAAAAATTGCGAACTCAATGAACCGTCGATTGTAATTGTATTTGGTACAATTGGCCCTTTTATTTGTAGTGGTAATTTGCCACCCTGTGAACTTATTTCTACTCCCAACTTAGGCAAAATATCATCAAAGAAATCCATCGGCCTATTCAATAAACTACCGCTACCATTAATGGTTAACAGTTGGTTGCTCAATGCAGCTAAAGGTGTAAACATTCGAACCCCTAACCCACTTTCGCCACAATTTAGTGAGGTAGTAACCGGATGAACCCCTGCGCTTTTTATGATTATTTTTTCTGTCGACTGCGCTATAACAGTTGCGCCTAAATGTTCTATCATTGCAACTGCAGCCCTATCGTCATTACTGTAGCCGGGATTAAATAATACTGTTGAACCTTCATGCAAAAGTGCAGCTGCACATGCACGCTGCATGGCACTTTTTGAAGCCGGCGCAACAACAGTTCCAAAAATCTTACTTGGCTTTACCTTTACTGTAGACATATTTTTAACCCACTACTTTTTTTAATTAACTATTCCATTACCATTGGCAACAATTGCTCTAATTGCACTAAAGGAATGGATTGAATAACAGCCTTACCAATTTGCTCTAATAAAATAAAATGAACAGCATCTTTTTGCCTTTTTTTATCCATCCTCAAAATTTGAAACAGCTTTTCTATATCAACGTTATGTTGAATGGGCAATTTGTATTGTTGCAATAATTGTATCAACTGTTGTTTTTCATCGCTTGAAAAATTTGCAATTTCTTCTGCAATAGACGCTGCGGCTACCATACCAATACTAATGGCATGCCCATGCGGCAATTGGTACATATTTTCAATTGCATGCCCAATGGTATGTCCAAAGTTGAGCAACTTTCTTTCCCCTTGCTCCCGTTCATCATGCATTACTACAGTAGATTTTATCTCTACATTTCTTTGAATCAAAGTAGCCAATGCATCATGATGCGTTTGATAGTAAGACAGCGAATTTACTTTCAGGTCATCAAACATTTGACGATCTTTTATAGCACCATGTTTTATAATTTCGGCAAATCCATTCACCCATTCGCTTTCGGGAAGGGTTGCTAAGAGACTATAATCGTATAGTAAAAATTGGGGTTGGCGAATAAGTCCGGTAATATTTTTATATACACCTACATCTACCCCATTTTTTCCACCAATAGCAGCATCAACCATTGCCAAAATGGTGGTTGGCACAAATCCCACATTTAACCCACGCATATAAATGCCACCAACATATCCTGCAATATCGGTAACCACACCACCTCCTACACCTACAATCCAATAGCTTCTATCGGCCTCCAATTTTATCAATTGCTCAATGATATAATCAACCGTTTCTTGTTGCTTATGTACTTCACCAGCTTTTATTACAATGGTTTTCCAATGAGCAAATAATAAAGGATGGTGTTCAAACACATGTTCATCAGTAATTAAAATGGCCTGTGCTTGAGGCACCAATGTTTCGAGTAAATTGAAAGGCGCATCAAAATAACAACTGGTTGTTGTACCTGAATAAGAATAATCTTGCTTTGTCATGTTTATGCTTACTGAATGTTCATTATTTTATTCTGGCGGTTGATACTTTCAATATGAATGGCATCAAAATATTTAGTGATAAATTCTCTGCTTAAACCCATTGCATCGCCTTTAACGAAAGCTTTTTGTAAAATATCGTTCCATCGATTGGTTTGAAGAATTACGATATTATTATCTCTTTTATATGTACCAATTTTTTCGGCAATTTTCATACGCTGACTAATCAACAACATCAATTCATCATCTACATGATTAATTTGTTCGCGTAGTGTAGCCAATGCCGTTACAAACTCTTCTTTATCGGTATTTTCCGAACGCCAAATCAATGCATCCAACATTTCGGCTAATCTTTCTGGCGTAACTTGTTGTTTGGCATCACTCCATGCTTGATCGGGATCAATATGACTTTCAATCATCAATCCATCAAAATCTAAATCGATACTTTTTTGAGCAACGGATTGCAGTAAGGTTCTATTACCACAGATATGTGAAGGATCGCAAACAATAATCATTTCCGGAAATCTACGTTTCATTTCAATGGGTAAATGCCACATCGGCGCATTTCTGTATTCTAAGTTTCCGTAATTAGAAAAACCACGATGAATCATACCGATTTGTTTTACGCCGGCTTTTTGAATACGCTCAATAGCACCCGACCAAAGTTCTAAATCGGGATTAATTGGATTTTTTATCAATACCGGCACATCTACGCCTTTTAATGCATCAGCCACTTCTTGCACACTAAATGGATTTACTGTTGTTCGAGCACCAATCCATAACAAATCAACATCAAAATGTAAAGCATCTTCTACATGTTTTGATGTAGCTACTTCAACTGCGGTAGGTAAGCCTGTTACTTTACGCGCTTGTGCTAACCACGATAAACCTTTTGCTCCAACACCTTCAAACATACCGGGCTTGGTACGAGGTTTCCAAATACCGGCACGAAGAATATCTACCTTACCGGTTTTGGCTAAACGTGTTGCAGTTTCAATAACTTGTTCTTCTGTTTCAGCACTGCATGGCCCGCTGATGATAAGAGGACGTTTATTCCATTTTTCTTGAATCAAAGTATTCATAGTTGATGTTTGTGTTTGCATAGTAAAATATTTTTATCCGTTTTTTGGGGAGATGATTTATATAATTCGTTTTATTTTAAAATTCGCTTTATTTTATTGGCATTTTCCATCAGTTCTGTAAGGTATTCGATGTTTTCCTTTTCTAAACATGCTTTAAATTTTCGAAGCTGGCTGATGTGTTCGTTTAAAACATCCAATACATTTTCGCGGTTTTGCATGAAGATGGGCGCCCACATCGCCGGACTACTTTTGGCTAAACGAACCGTGCTATCAAAACCACCGCCGGCCAAATCGAATATAGCATCTTCTTCTCTTTCCTTTTCTAATACCGTATTGGCTAATGCGAAGGAAGTGATATGCGAAATATGACTTACATAAGCTGCATGAATATCGTGTGCTGCAGCATCCATATACACTATATGCATGCCCATTAATCGATATAAATTTTCTATCCATTGAACGGCTGATGCGGAAGATTTTTCTTTTTCACAAATAACGCAGGATCTTCCTGTAAAAGCATTTTCAACTGCAGCATCCGGTCCACTATATTCAGTACCCCACATAGGATGTGTTGCAACCAATCTATGGCGCATTGGATGTTGTTCTAACTGAGCACAAAGTACTTGTTTGGTAGAACCCGCATCTGCAACCAATTGATTTTCGGTAATATGATCGAGTATAGTTTGCATTACTGTTAACGTTGCATCAACAGGAATAGCCACATAAATAAAATCACTTTGAATTATTGCCGATTCTAATGGCAACACTTCGTCAATGATACCCAATTCCAAGGCACGTTGCGCACTGGCTCCGGATTTACTTACGCCAATAATTTTCTTTACCAAATGATGTTTCTTCAACGCCAATGCAAAAGATCCACTTATTAAACCAACACCCACAACGGTAACTACCAATTGCTCTTTTTTTTCTCCTGCACCAAAAACTGCAGCGTATAATGCTTGATCCATTTCTGTTGATGCTGTCATACCGTTTATTATTAACAAATTCCTTTATAAAAGTTTTACTGTACCACGCTTTCAATAGCTTGAATTCTATCTACTGCTGCTTTAATTTTTTCTACCGAACTGCATAAACTCACCCGTACATATTGATTACCTGCTGTACCAAAAATACCACCTGGAGTAATGAATACGCCTGCTTTGTACAAAATATCATCCGATAAAGCATACCCATCGGCATAAGTATTTGGAATGGCTGCCCATACAAACATACCTGCTTGATCTTCTTGAAAAGTACAACCCAATTGTTGCAACAATTGTTTTACCCAATATTTTCTATCGGCATAAACGGTATTTACTTCATCATGAAATTCGGCTTCCAATTCTAAAGCTTTTGCTGCTGCCAATTGAACAGGCAAAAACATACCGCTATCCATATTACTTTTAAATCTTAATATTTCATGTATATGATTATTCGAACCCACCGTCATGCCTATACGCCAACCGGCCATATTGTGCGATTTACTCAATGAATTTAATTCAATAGCAGTTTCCATTGCACCAGGAACATTCATAATGCTTAAGGGTTTATCGTTCATGATAAAACTGTATGGATTATCATGAATAAGTAAAATGCGATGGCTTAATGCAAATTGTATCAATTGTTGAAACAAGGCTTCGGTAGGTAATTGTCCGGTTGGCATATGCGGATAATTTACAAACAACAACACATTTCGATTTGCTTGTTCTTCATTTACAGAAGCTCTATACGTTTGAATAATGTTCAATAGTTCTTCAAAATCGGGATACCAATGGTTATTGGCATCAAGTGTATATGAAGCTATAGTAGCACCGGCAATTTTTGCAGCACTTTGATACGTTGGATAGCCGGGATTGGGCACCAACACTAAATCGCCGGGATTGATAAATGTCATACAGATATGCATAATACCTTCCTTGCTGCCCATAAGTGGGAGGATTTCGGTATCCGGATTTAAATCTACCTGATACCAACGTTTATACCAATTGGCAATTGCTTTTCGCAATACTAAACTTCCTTTATACGATTGGTAAGCATGTTGATTGGGCTTTAATGATTCGTTGTGCAAAACTTCTATTACTTCGGGATGCGGTGGCAAATCGGGACTACCTATACCCAGATTAATGATATTTTTTCCGGCTTGATTGAGTTGTTCAATTTCACGCAGTTTGGCAGAGAAATAATATTCTTCAACCCCTTGAAGTCTATTGGCTGTTGTTACCGGAGAATTATGTAAAGTTGGCATTTGATTAAGATTGATTGTAATTGAAGCAAAGATGTTTTAGTACGACTTTCCTTTTTTATAAATGCCATACACTTTCAAAGATTCGGTGAGTGGAGTAATTTTTTGCACCATGTGATTGAACGTACTTAAGGATTCAAATTCTATATCGGCATGAAATGCATATTTCCAATCGCTTCCGGGAATGGGAAAAGATTGCAGTTTACTTAAATTGAAACCTAAATCGGCAATACAGGTTAATACTTTTGCCAAGCTGCCTTTAGAGTGATTGGTATGAAAATAAATAGAGGCTTTATTGGCATCAGCAATAGTTGGTGCTTGTGAAGTAGGAACTACAATTAAAAACCGTGTATAATTATTTTTAAGTGTATGAATATTGGGTGCGATAATTTGAAGTCCATAAATTTCGGCAGCCAATTTACTGGCAATAGCTGCAATATGTTTACTTCTGTGTCGAGCAACGCTTTTGGCACTGAGGGCGGTATCTTCCGATTCTACCAATTTCCAATTGTATTGATCTAAGAAGCCAAAACATTGTTGAATGGCCATGGGATGCGAATGAACTTCATGGATATCTTCCAACTTTACGCCGGGGTTAACCATGAGTTGCTGTTTGATTTGAAGATAAATTTCACCAACAATAGAAAGGTTACTTTTTAAGAGTAAGTTATAATTGGGCAGAATACTACCTGCAATTGAATTTTCAATAGCCATTACTCCACCAGTGCTTAATTTTGAGTTGGCCGCAATTTTTACAACATCTCTGAAAGTAGCACAGCAAATAACTTCTACAGCATTTCCAAAAAACTTTCGGGCTGCTTCTTGGTGAAAACTGCCTTCATAACCTTGAATGGCAACTTTTTGAGGTTGTATAACCTGAATAATTGATTTTGTAGTACCAGTGCTCGTGTTTCCCATTTTAAAAAATAAAAAGCTTAAAAAAAATGCTATAAAAAACCCCGACTTTTTCAGCCGGGGTTTTTGTATGTTAAAAATGTTGAGTTCAGATATTAACAGTATATGCCCGGCTGCTATTGGTAAAATAGTAGTAAAAATAAAATCGTGTAAATACTGTGTTTGCCTTCATAATTAGAATGAAATTATAGAAAAGGCTGAAAACCACCAAAAAAAATTATAAAATAAAGCGTATGCTGAAAGATTTCAAAAGAAAAAGGCGAATTGAGCGAATATATCAAAAGTAGACGCCCCCAAGAATGGGGGCGACTTTAACGATTGCTTGCCATATGAAAAACTCTTATAATAGTCCGGCGTTTAAATCAAGCAATCAATAGCCGGCATTAAAATTACTTCTTAACTGCTGGAGAATCAACTTTAACAGCTGGAGAATCAACCTTAACAGCAGGTGAATCAACCTTTACTACTGGAGAATCAACTTTTACTACTGGAGAATCAGCTTTTGGAGTCTCTGTAGTTGAAGTTTCACCGTTGTTACAAGCTGCGAATGCTGCAGAAATTGCTAAAGCAAATAATACTTTTTTCATTTTTTGTGTTTTTTAATTGTTATTTAGTGATTAATACGGCAAATTAAAAAAGGTAACCCGATATTTTAAAATTTATTTTTTTTCGTTCTTTTGGGTTACTATTACTAAAAACAAGTATTAACTAATATACATTCGGTGAGCACATTAGAACAAGAACAAGAATTACTGAAAGGATTGGCAACAAACGATAAACAAGCCATAGAAGCTATTTATCGTGAAAATTTTGCCAGTATACAGTCATTTGTATTAAATAACAATGGTTCTATTGATGATGCACGGGATATTTTTCAGGAAGCGATTATTGTGCTATATGAAAAGTCGAAATCAGCAACATTTTCGTTAAACTGTCAAATTAAAACTTATGTATATTCCATATGCCGGAGATTATGGCTTAAAAGATTACAACAACTCAACCGATATTCTACTCAAGTTGAAAATTTGGAGGAGATTATTCCAGTCGAGGAGGAGATTGAAGAACATGAAAAGCGAAACACTGATTTTATCCTGATGGAACAGGCAATGGCTAAAATTGGTGAACCCTGCAAAAGTCTTTTAGATGCATATTATTTGCAAAAGAAAAACATGCAGGATATCGCGGCAGAGTTTGGCTATACCAATGCCGATAATGCTAAAACACAGAAATATAAATGCCTGGTAAGATTGAAGAAACTATTTTTTGCTCAATATAAAAATGCCTAACGGTTATGGACGACATTTTGCTTTTAGAGGCTATTGAACGTTATACTAATGGAGAAATGTCTTCAGAAGATAAAGCCTATTTTGAAAATCTGCGGAAAACTAATCCGGAGATTGATCAATTAGTGGTAGAAAACAGTTTTTTCTTACATAATGTTGAATCATTCAGCAACCAAAAATTGTTGAAGCATTCTATTGCAGAAATTGAGCAAAAACTTACCGATGAAGGGGTTATTAAAGTGCCTTCTTTAAAAGGAAAAGCTAAAGTGATTTCACTTTGGAATAAATACAAACGCAATATCGCAGTAGCTGCTTCAATAGCAGGTTTCATTTCCTTATTAACAACTGGTTTAATGATTACTTATACCAAAAAAATTGGTAATGAAAACATTGAATTGTTGGTAAAAAAATTAAATGAAACCAATAGAGAAGTTAATAAATTAAAAACCAATCAAGTTAATTCTACCAGCACCAACCCGGCGCCAAAGGTTGATTATCGTGCAACTGGTTTCATTATTGATGGAAAAGGCTTTTTAATTACCAATGCCCACGTTATCAGCAAAATGAAAAACATTTATGTTGAAAACAAGAAAGGCAGTTATTTTAAAGCAGAAGCTGTTTATACCGATATCGCATCTGATTTAGCGGTGCTTCAAATTACGGATACGGCATTTAAAGCTATTGTTGACATTCCGTATTCTATTAAAAAAGGCAATGCCGATTTAGGTGATCAATTCTTTACTTTAGGTTTCCCGAGAAATGAAATTGTGTATGGCGAAGGATACTTAAGTGCCAAAACAGGTAATGATGGCGATTCAACTGCATATCAGTTAACCGTTTCAGCAAATCCGGGTAATAGTGGCGGACCAGTTGTAAATAAATACGGTGAAATCATTGGAATTATTACTGCAAAAGATGCAGATGCCGATGGAGTTGTTTATGCAGCAAAATCTAAAAATATTTTCAGCTTAATTGAAAAGTTGAAAAAATCTGATGACCGTTTTCAATCTATCAAAACACCAACAAATACCGGGTTAAAAGGATTGGATAGAGTTCAACAAGTGAAAAAAATGGAAGAATACGTGTATATGGTTGTGGGTAACTAATTCTTCTTCAACGCATAATCCTTATGAATGAATATAAAGCGGGACTGAATTATCAGTCCCGCTTTCATTATATAACAACCTTAAAAAATTTATTTTAACTCCACAAAGAGGCAGGATATTCGCCGGAAGCAACCAATGCGTCTACACTGGCTTTTACACTAGGTGCATCTTCTTTATACGTTACACCAAACCATTGAGATGAAGTAGGAATCACTTGAATTTTCCCATTATGGTGCTGCATAAAATCTTCTGCAATTAAAGGAATAAAAAACTCTGATTTTAATTCTTGATAACGTGCCTTTACAAATGCGTGAAAAGATTGTTCCGTAGCAGCAAATAAAGAAGGATGAAAACACCAGAAATTCATTGAAACACTGGAATCAAAAGGCACTTCAAATTGTTCTCCATTTTCTTCGTACACAATTTTATCTTCTTTTTGATAAATATTTGTACGCTCATTAATGCTTACTAAATCATTATTGGCATCAACTTGGCAAACGCCTCTACTCACCGTTCCATGGTCGCTTAATGTACGTGCCAATTGATATCCTATGATAGAATATGTTTTTTCATTACAATGATTGTTTAAAAAATCTGCAGCTTTTTGAAACCCGTCTCTTCCATAAAAATCATCTGCATTGATTACTGCAAAGGGTTCTTTAACGGCATCTTTGGCACAAAGTACTGCATGCCCTGTTCCCCAAGGTTTAGTTCTTTCGGCAGGCACTACAATTCCTTCGGGCAAAAAAGCGTCTTTTTCTTGATATACATAATCGGTTGCAATTTTACCAGCCAATTTTGGTTCAAAAATGGCTTTAAAATCATCGGCAAAATCTTTACGAATAATGAACACTACTTTTCCAAAACCCGCTCTAATAGCATCGTATATAGAGTAATCCATAATTGTTTCTCCGGAAGGACCAAAAGATTGGGTTTGTTTCATACTGCCGTATCTGCTCGCCATACCTGCTGCGAGAATCAATAACGTTGGTTGCATAGTAATTTAGTTTTAGATTGCTTAATATTATAGCATTTTCAGTTACGAAATTAGCACAAACCGTTAATTAATAAACATGCTTTTAAAGGATATTAATATTCGTGTACAAAAAGTTTCCGATAACCTTACCCATAACGAAAAACTTGAACTTTTTCTTATTAGATTAGATGAAATTCATCCGATTATTTCGGGAAATAAACTTTTTAAACTTCATTATTTCCTTGAAGAAGCCAAACAATTAGGCGCAACACATTTAAAAACATTTGGAGGTGCTTATTCTAATCATCTTGTAGCAACTGCCTATGCGTGCAAATTATTAAAAATGCCCTGCACCGGAATTGTAAGAGGAGAAATGCCTGCTCTCTTATCGCCTACTTTGAACTCTTGTATGGAATATGGTATGCAATTGATTTTTATAACAAGAGAACAATTTGGTGTTCAAAAACTTCAATATGGGTTAGAAACAATTTCCGATAATGAAAAAAATTATTATATACCTGAAGGAGGTTACCATCCATTGGGCGCAGCCGGTGCCGCATTAATGTATTCATTTGTACCGCCTAACTCTACACATATAGTTACTGCTAGTGGAACTGCAACAACATTGGCCGGCATCATCAAAGCAGCACAAAAACACCAAACCGTTGTGGGAGTTCCTGTACTTAAAGGAATGGATGATATGGATGATCGGATACAATTTTTACTGAACAACCATCCATTTCAATGTTCTGTTTCTATTCAAAATAATTTTCATTATGGCGGTTATGCTAAACATCCTCCCAATTTAATAGCCAGTATGAATGCCATTTATACGCAAACAGCAATTCCTACTGATATCGTTTATACCGGAAAAATGCTTTCCGCAACTTTAGCCTTAATTGAACAAAACTATTTTCCAATAGGTAGTAAAATTGCTTGTTTACATACCGGAGGTTTACAAGGCAATTGTTCTTTACCTGCTGGAACACTTTTATTTAGTAACTAAATGTTGTGGCACAGTTTTAGATTATTAATCGGAATAACTATTTTTTGATTGAATTAACAATGGTTTACCGTTATTTTGCAATCAAAATTGGGATATCCTACGTTGAATCTTTATGAAAAGAAGCAGCTTACTTTTACTTTTTTTTATCTTAACCGCTCAGCTTTTGGTTGCGCAGGATACGTTACCTGCGGCCTCCGTTAAAAGAATTGGCGCAAAAATTATCATTAGTTGGAGAAATAATTATGGCGCTCGAATTGCCAATATTAATATTCAACGTTCAACAGACAGTTTAAAACATTTTACAACAATCGGTACCGTTTTAAATCCACTTAATAGAGAAAATGGATTTGTAGATGCTAAAGCCCCCAATTTAAATATGTTTTATAGGGTTTTTGTTGCTTTTGAAGGTGGCTCTTATATATATACTAAATCTTATCGTCCTACAAAAGATAGTATCAGTTTAATTAATCCGGATATTTATATTCCGCCTATTGATATATTAAAACCCCCAAGTTCTACAACACCCGCAACATCAGGTTTTGTGCCAAGTAAATTTGTATATACCAATAGAGAAAATAATGTAATCATTAATTTGCCCTTAGCTGCGAAAGAAAAATACTCCATTAAATTTTTTACTGAAAAAGATGAGCCCTTATTTAGTATTAATAGAATTAAAGAGCCTTATTTAATCATTGAAAAAGTAAATTTCATTAGAGCGGGGTGGTATCATTATCATCTTTTAAATAATGATATTGTTTTAGAAAAATTTAAATTTCATATTTCTAAGGAAAGCAAAAATGGCACGCCCATTCCAGAGCCCGAAAAGAAAAATCGCTAACCTTTATTTTCCACTGGAATTCACCAATTGAACATTGAAAACGCTTTCAAAGTGTTTTGATAAACTTGCTTTCACAGCATCCATATCTACTGTATGATGGAGTTCCTTTTCCATTGATGCTACTTGCTTTCCAACAATACCACAAGGAATAATATTTGAAAAATACTGAAGATCTGTATTTACATTAAGTGCAAATCCATGCATGGTAACCCATCTGCTGCAACGCACACCCATTGCACATATTTTTCTTTCTTTACCGGGTATATCTGGATCAATCCAAACCCCCGTTTCACCCTTGCTTCTACTACCTTTAATACCAAAATCGGCCAAAGTAAGTATAATCACTTCTTCCAATTCACGCAAATACCTACCAATATCGGTGTACATTCTTTCCAAATCGAGTATTGGATATCCTACCAATTGTTGCGGACCATGAAACGTAATATCTCCCCCCCTATTGATTTTATAATATTCAATGCCTTGAGCTTTCATTTCATCTTCGGAAATGAGGATATGCTCAACTTGTCCGCTTTTGCCCAAAGTATATACCGGTGGATGTTCGCAGAATAATAAATGATGGGTTGTTGGAGAAATACTATTTGGATCTTCGGCTTTAGCTTTAGCAATTTTCAATTGAACATTCTCCTGTAAAAGCAATTCTTGATAATCCCAAGCTGCTTTATAAGGTATGATCCCTAAATCTTTCAATACTACTAACTGCTTATC
>JBMOEQ010000043.1:0-16792 GCA_049314655.1 Ferruginibacter sp.
TTTGTACTCCACATTTTCGGCAATAGCATCCGGAAAAGCAATCAACGAAATACCCTTTGCTTGCCACCATTTATTTTGATACAATTTTTGTGCATGGATGATACCGGTTAGCCAGCAATACGATTGGCCGTTATGCCATTCTTCTATATGTTCAAATTCGCTTTGTTGAATTTCATCAAAGCTGCTAGCACCAACAAATACTTTAAGGTAAAAATCGTGTGTAATGCGTGTGTCGGTTACATGATGAATTTTTTTATACTCGTATCTGTAATCGTAGCGTAATGCACTGATATCGCTCAATACTGCCGAAGCTGTAGGAAATGCACCTGCACCTTTGCCTTTAAAAAAATGTTTATCGGTAAAACTACTTTCGGTTACTACAGCATTAAATTCATTGGGCACATGATACAAATCGTCGTTGGCTTCTACAAACTGCGGTAAAATAAAGGTGGCCAATTTTCCATTTTTTAATTTTTGTGCATTGGCTACCAATTTAATTTGATAATTTTTTTCTTTGGCCAATTGTGCATCTTGCAGTGTGATAGATTCTATACCGGTAAAAATGATATCGTTGATAGAAGTAATAGTGCCAAATGCATGTGCCAATAAAATTACCAGTTTATTTGCGGCATCATAACCTTGTGTATCCAATGCCGGATTACTTTCGGCAAAACCCAATTGTTGTGCAGTAAGCAAAGCTTTTTCGAAGCTTACATCTTCCTGTAAAATTTTTGTAAGGATGAAATTGGTAGATCCATTTACAATGCCCCTGAACGATTTTAATAAATCATTATCGTAGTATTCTTCTAAATTTCTAATGATGGGTATACTGCCGCAACTAGAAGCCTCGTATAAAAATGGGGTATTGGTTTCGGCTTGTAATTTCAATAAGGCATCAAAATGAGTGGCAATCATTTTTTTATTGGCACTTACAACGGCTTTGCCTTTTTTTAAGGCAGTGGTTACAATTTCATAAGCTGCATCGGCATCATCAATCAATTCTACAATTACATTGATGTTATCGTCGTTTAATAATTCGTTGGCATCTGTAGTAAAATGATGGGCATCAATACTTCGTTTTTTATCGGCATTTTTGATGCAGATTTTTTTAATAGAACTTTGAAAAGTAGCTGTGGCATGCAACACATCGTATAAGCCTTTGCCTACAACGCCAAATCCAAACAAACCAATGGTTAATTGTTTACTCATGTTGAATAATTTATGTGATGAAATAATATCACATCCATTATCATTCGTCCAATTGTTAGGGGAGGCCTTTAATAAAAAAAGCTCATCCTTTGAGTCAGATGAGCTAATATAAAATGTTGAATAGAAGCGTTTAATCTGACTTATCTTTCCTTTTTACGGCATGGAATTGGCACCTTGTTTTCATAAAAAATATGAAACAGGTTGTCAAGGCTTCAACGGGCCATTACCCTCTGCCTTTCTTGATAAGTGATGTAAAGAACTATTGCAAAGGTAAGTTTGAAAGCAATTACCCTCCAAATAAAATTCAAAATTGATTTTACGAAAAAGGAAAAATGGTTAATTTTCTTTCGGCGGAAGATTTCTACTCATCCAATCCGATTGAGAAGAAGCACTTTGTTCTAAGGTTACTTTTTCTGCAATGCGTTGTTGTGCACGGGTTACCGATTGGGTTACATAAGGATGCTCAATAGCGTCCTCTTCTTTCATGCCCAATAACTTTACAATACCCATCATTTTTTCGCTTCCAAAATACACAAACAAACTTTCGTCCATAGAACTGTACACCGGAATACTCAACTCTTTTAAACCTTCTGTAACCGCCAATTCTTTTTCATGCAAGGGATAATGTTCTAAAAAAACGGGTTGTTGATCCGCCAATTTGCCGCCATGTAAATTTCTTGCATTCCAAATGCGTTCGGGCGCTAAGCCGTTTTTTTCAAATGCTTCTTGAAAAATATGGAGTGTTTCGGTAAACCAACCTATAAAAATTACTGCAGGGTTTTCTTTTGCCAAGTTAATGATGGCGTTCATTTTGCCGATTTTTCCAATATATACTCTATCAACAAACTTAGGTGTTGTACTGGCTTCTTCTTTCTTTTTACCAAACAAATTAAATAGCATAAAATTAATTGTACCTGCAATTTAGCAAATGTGTTGCAGCTACAACTAAACAACCCTGCTTTTGTTAGTATCTTTAACGTTCAGATTTTTATCATGGCTAAAGCAAAATCAATTCCTGCAATAGAGGAAATACAACAAGATTATATTGAAGTTTTTGGGGCAAGAGAACATAACTTAAAGAATATAGATATTCAAATTCCCAAAAATCAATTGGTGGTGTTTACCGGCGTTAGTGGAAGTGGAAAATCTTCCTTGGCATTTGATACCATTTATAACGAAGGACAAAGGCGTTATATGGAAAGTTTCAGTGCCTACGCACGTCAGTTTATTGGCGATATGGAACGCCCCGATGTAGATAAAATTACAGGACTTTCTCCGGTGATTTCTATCGAACAAAAAACTACCAATAAAAATCCTAGAAGTACAGTTGGTACCATCACAGAAATTTATGATTTTTTGCGACTGCTTTTTGCCCGCGCTTCGGATGCCTACAGTTATCATACCGGAAAAAAAATGGTGAAATTTAGTGAAGAAGAAATTGTTACCAATATTTTTTCTAAGTATGCCAATAAAAAAATCTCTTTACTAGCGCCTTTAGTAAGAGGTAGAAAAGGGCATTACCGCGAACTTTTTGAAGAGGTAAGGAAGAAAGGATACCTTAAAGTAAGGGTAGATGGTGAAGTGAAAGATTTGGTGCCCAAAATGCAAGTAGATCGCTATAAAATTCATGATATAGAAGTAGTAGTAGATCGATTGGCAGTAACATCCGATATGAAATTGAGGTTGAGTCAAAGTGTTCAAAAAACTTTACAGGTAGGAAAAGATTTGATGTTTTTATTACTCAACGACGACGATAAAATTATTCAATACAGCAAACAATTGATGTGTGATGAAACCGGCATCAGTTACGAAGAACCTTCTCCCAATGCTTTTTCGTTTAATAGTCCGTATGGTGCTTGCCCCACTTGTAAAGGTTTGGGCAATGTATTTTCTATTGATATGGATGCAGTGATTCCCGATCATTCACTTTCTGTAAAACAAGGTGGCATTGCGCCTTTAGGTGAGCAAAGAGAAGCTACTCTTTTTAAGCAAGTAGAAGCTGTTGCCAAAAAACATAAAATCAATTTAGATAAACCTATTAAAGAGTTGCCAACTACTGCGCTAAACATTTTATTGTATGCACATGCCGATGGCGCAACTGCAATGGAAGCTTTGTTAGAGGATGAGATGGTAGATAATGCGAATCTAACGTACAGTACCAGTGCCGATGATTTTGAAGGCATCATACCCATGTTGAATCGGTGGTTTTCGGCTACCAACAGTACCGAGTCGATGCGGGAATGGGTAGAGAAATTTATGGAGTTGAAAGATTGCCACACTTGCAACGGAACGCGCTTAAAGAAGGAGAGCTTATGGTTTAAGGTAGATGGGAAAAATATTTCGGAACTCAGTAATCTTAATTTAGATAAACTGGCCATTTGGTTTAATGGTTTAGAAAAACGTATCGACAGTAAGCAAAATACCATTGCTAAAGATGTGTTGAAAGAAATTAGAGAGCGCTTGCAATTTTTATTGGATGTGGGGTTAACCTATCTTACTTTAAACAGGCCATCTAAAAGTTTAAGTGGAGGCGAATCTCAACGCATACGATTGGCTACTCAAATTGGCTCACAGTTACAAGGTATCACTTATATTTTAGATGAGCCCAGTATTGGTTTGCATCAACGCGATAATCAACGTTTAATTGGCGCCTTACAACATCTACGCGATATTGGAAATTCGGTATTGGTGGTAGAACATGATAAAGATATTATGATGGCGGCCGATTATTTGGTAGATATTGGCCCTAAAGCAGGAAAATTCGGTGGCGAAATTGTATCGATGGGTACGCCTGCTCAAGTATTGAAATCGGGTTCCGATACAGCTTTGTACCTTAATGGAAAAAAGAAAATTGAAGTACCTAAAGAAAGAAGAAAAGGCAATGGTGCTTTCATTGAATTAAAAGGTGCTTCAGGCAATAATTTAAAATCGGTAAATGTAAAATTTCCATTGGGTAAATTGATTTTGATTACAGGCGTTAGCGGAAGTGGAAAATCTACTTTAATTAACGATACATTGTATCCTTTGTTAAGTCAGTTTTGTTATAAATCGAAAACCAATCCTTTAAAATATAAATCGGTAAAGGGGTTAGAATTGATTGATAAAGTGATTGAAATAGACCAGTCGCCTATTGGCCGTACACCAAGAAGTAACCCTGCAACCTATTGTGGATTTTTTACCGATATACGTACATTGTTTGCAGCCATTCCGGAAGCAAAAATTAGGGGATATACTGCAGGAAGATTTTCGTTTAATGTAAAAAGTGGACGATGCGAAGTTTGTGAAGGTGGCGGTATGCGGGTAATTGAAATGAATTTTTTGCCCGATGTATATGTTCATTGCGAAAAATGTAATGGAAAAAGATATAATCGCGAAACTTTAGAAATTCGGTACAAAGGAAAATCTATCAGCGATGTATTGGATATGACGGTGGATGAAGCAGTAGACTTTTTTCAAGCAGTGCCTTATATCTATCGTAAAGTAAAAGTGTTGCAGGAAGTAGGATTGGGTTATATCACCCTGGGACAAAGTGCGGTAACCTTGAGTGGTGGCGAAGCGCAGCGGGTAAAACTATCTACCGAATTGGGCAAAAAAGATACCGGAAAAACATTTTATATTTTAGATGAACCCACTACAGGTTTACATTTTCAAGATATCCAGCATTTGTTAGAAGTGATTAATAAATTAGTTGATAGGGGCAATACTGTATTAATTATTGAACACAATATGGATGTAATAAAAGTAGCCGATCATATTATTGATATTGGCCCAGAAGGTGGAGATGGTGGTGGTACAGTATTGTACGAAGGTGTTCCGGAAGGGTTAATAAAAGTAAAAGAAAGTTTTACCGGAAAATATTTGAAGCAAGAATTGTAAAGAAATTGAAGTAAATAAAAATAGCAAAGGATATAACGAAATAAAAAAAGTGGTTTCAGGGGTAAACAGTTTATTGAACTGTTCAATAGTATTCCGTTATATCGCTTTGCTATTTTTGAGGTTTCAGAAGTAAGCAAGGCCTGTAGTATCGCATCCATGTAACAGCATCGCCATTACATCGTGCCGTAGTTTTAGCGCACCATTTGATGTTGGTGAACTTTTTGCTGAATTGGATTGCCCTTTTCAGCCTTAGATTTTTGTACAATAAGGAGCAGCATGCAGCAGGTAATCGCTACTACCATTTTGTACACCATTGGGTTTGAGTGTAAATCATTTCTCATAGTTGATATTGTTTTGTTTTAAAATCTTGGACATCTTACTTTTTTTGCCGAATTTCTGTCGAACATGCTTTCATAAACATCGCCTAATTTCACCCCCATTTTTAATACGAAAGAGAAATATGCATCCATATTACGTGGATTGCCTCTTTGTACACCGGGATCGTATCGGGTAACACCGGGAGTAACAATGCCAAAAGTTTTGTCGTGAATTCTTCTAGCAATGGCAGCCGATGCCGGATCGAGGTGCGCATCAAAATAAATAGGGTCGATATAAGTAGTACTTACATCATCTATATAATCGGTAAATGTTTTCCTGTAAATCAATTCAAATCCCAAATTCACTCTATCGCTCACAAAATATTTCACACCACCACCCAATGGAATATTTACTTGGGTAAGTTTGTATGTTTTTTTATCCCGATATTCTGGAAATCCTTGGCCTTCGGTACTAAGCGGTTGAAGCTCGTGCCATGTACGATTGCCATTTTGATCTACCAATGATCCTTTTGGATTAAAATGGAATAAGCCTATTCCTGCAAATCCATACGGACGCAGTTTAGGAAGATATTCTTCATCCTTTCTTTTAAAAAACATGATGGGAAAAAATTCTACGGCTGTATATATTTCCCACATATTGCTTTTAAAATCTAAGTTGCGTTGTTTACGCCAAAGCTCATCTACACCATTGGTATTGATGATATAATCTTGTCCTTCAACATAAGTGTATTGTCCGGCAACTCTTAATCCAACCCAATTATTAGGATAAAAAGTAACAAACCCGCCTTTCATTAATTTGGTGAGTTCGGGATTAATATCTTTAATAAATGTGGTGCCTTTGCCGTGCTTACCGCCTAAATCACCTAAAAAAAATGTGGGTCCAAAGTTTAGTCCGGCCTCAATTTTTATTTTTTCGTTTCCTAATATAAAGTGTTGAGAAAATGTTGATGTAGTTAAGCAAACGCCAAAAACTACCGGTAAAATTACCTTGCATAAGCGCTGTAGTAAATGGTTTTTCATTTCAATAGATTTTGGACAATTGGATAGGGTAAGTTTGACTTATGACGGGCATAATTCATTCTTTCCTCCTTTAAAACGGAGAACTTGTTAAAATATTGTATACAAATTCAATTAAACCGTATACCGCATTTTGATGTGTGGGATATTGTCTTCCAAATAAGGTTTTCCTATGAAATGAAAGCCCAAATTGCTATAGAAATCAAGCAGATATAGTTGTGCGCTAATTGAAATACATTGATCTTTAAACGTTTGTAAAGAGTGAAAAATGGCTTTTTCCATCAATTGTTTTCCTATCCCTAATTTCCTGTAATTAATATTTGAAATAACTCTACCAATACTGGCATCTGGGTAAACCAATCCGGGAGGCAATATTCTACAATAGGCTACAAGGGTAGTGCCATCCCAAGCACAAAGATGGTAGGCCTGTTCATCATAATTGTCTAAATCTTGATATACACAATTTTGCTCAACAACAAAAACTGCTGCACGTAGTTGCAAAATGGAATAGAGTTGTGCTACCGAAAGTTTAGGAAATGAATGGAATGTCCAATTTAAATGAGCGCTCATAGTTTTATTTTCAACAGTTGGAGGATTTCTGCTAGTGTGATGTTTTTTTGTTGGTCGTTGACTTCTATAACTAAACAATAACCATTTGGTCCACCGGCTTTTTTAAGGGCATTAACCAATTTTATTTGATCGCTTTCTGTGCGTTTGCCATTTACTGCACTCCATATTTCCTTTGTACATAAACAACCTTGTGTTGGGGTTAATGGATAATAAGGTTGATTGGCATACCATTCAGGATCTACAGTTGTACCATGTGCAATAATTTCATTTCTACCAATTTTGCCGGCCATAAATGTTTCATACATTTCTACATTATTTCTCCATTTTTCGGGGAGGCATTTTTGGTACCATTGCACACTCCAAATTGTATCGGTAATGGTACTATCATTAAAAAAATGTTGAATACTGGTTTCAACAGGTAGGGTAAGTTGAATATTGGGGGTAGGACCAATAAAATTACTTTTACTCACAGCAAATCCAAACATTCTAAACAAACCTTGTGGTGTATTGGCATTGCTAAAATAGCCGGGTAAGTTGGATACACTTTTTGCCAATTGTGGTACCGAAAAAATTTTTCCGGAATCATCTTGAACAAATTTACCTGCAGTATCTCTTACCAAAACCAAGCCGGGGTATTGTCGATTTTTTCTTTGAAAACTGATCATCAAAACCGCGTTTTTGGGTAGCCATTGGGTGGAATTTAAAACCGTCCAATCTATCTTGTTTTTTGCAATAGGTTGAATTGGATAACGAACAAGAAGTTGGTTAAGTACATCCGTATCAACAGGTGTTTTCATTAAAGCGACTGCTCTTTTTAACAATAAACTTCTATCAATAGCTTTTGGATTGGATTGCAACAAATACTCGGCACTCAACGCCAATATTTTTGCATCGGTAGTTTTTTGAAATAATTGTTTAATAGGCGCCGTAAATTGTTTTGGATAAGTACTATAGGCCAATTCAATTAATCCTTTTTGAAAATTGGCACTTGTTTTATCGAGTTGAAGAAAGCAGCTTTTAATTTTTTCATCTATTGCTTTATTTCTGTAACCTGTTAATGCAATAGACCAAAATGCACTTAAATATTGGTCTTCTGTATCAATAGATAAAGGTTGATTTAAATTGCCGATGATGCCATTATTGACAATGTTTTTATATAAGTTAGATTTGTTTTTTTGAATGGCACCTTTATAAGTTGGTATGCTATCTTCCTGTGCTGCACAAGTAAATGCCAGTAGGAGAACAAATCCTAATCCGCTACTTTTGAGGCTCCAGTTCAACAATCTTTTGCTCCAATATTTTTTACAACACATAGGTATTTAAAAAGGCTTGTATTTTTATAAATGCATCGGAGTACGTTGCGGCATCCCAATCTCCATGTCCGCCGGTAGGATAAAATACATATTGATTACCGATTCCAAAACTCTGTAATTTATTGCGCACAGCATCCGATTGAGAAGGCTTTACTAAAGGGTCTAATCCACCGTGTAATAAAATGGTGGGTACAGAAGATGCAGTAATGAAGTTAATTGGACTAGAGCTTGTATATATTGCAGGATTAGTTGCAGGTGTAAATCCAATTGATGTTGCTAGTCCTGCAGAAAGTAAGGCACTTCCTCCAACCGGATTGTCGTACATATCTTTTAAATCCGCTGGTCCAAAGAAAGAAACAATTGCTTTCGGTTTTACCGGACTAGTATATTTATATCCTTGTAACATGGCTAAATGAGCGCCGGCACTGGCTCCAATTAAAACGTATTTATCAGAAATAATATACTCGGCCGATTTACTGTAAATGAAATCCATTGCCGCCTTAACATCATTTTCTTGGGTAGGAAATACATTACTTGGTGCAGCCGATAAACGATAATTGATATTGAAAATAGCATAATCCGGTGCCCTTCTTTTCATGGTATCAACAAATGCATTGAGGTCGTTTTTATCGCCACCTATCCAACTGCCTCCATGAATCATTACAAGCACTTTTGTGGTGCCGGTGGCTCTTCCTGATGGTAGATAAACATCCATATTCTGCAATGCATCTGTACCGTATTTTACATTGAAAATTGTTTTAGCCGAATTGGGATCAGGCGCAGGGCTATCGCCTTTTTTACAAGAATACAGAAGCACATTCATGCATACCAATAAAAGGATAAATTTATGTTTCATGGTTCAACAGTATTTATAAAGTAAGTTAGTTGTTAAGCTTTAATATTCCATAGAATAATTATTTTCTTTACTGTAATTTTTTATGGAATATAGAAAATATTAATACCCATATTTATCTTTCCATCTTATTTTTAAAAACTTTCGCAATTCTTCTTCTCTAGCATTATTTCCGGGAGCATAAAATGCTGTACCACTGATGGTGTCAGGTAAATATTCTTGCTCCGAAAAATTATTTTCATAGTTATGGCTATATGCATAATCTTTACCGTAATTCAAATTTTTCATTAAAGCAGTTGGTGCATTTCTCAAATGCATTGGTACTGGTAAGTCGCCATGTTTTTTTACGGCAGCCTGTGCTTCGCTGATGGCCATATAGGCAGCGTTACTTTTTGCAGATGCAGCTAAATAAGTAACGCACTGCGACAATATTATTCTTGATTCGGGATAGCCGATTTTGTTTACCGCATCAAAGCAAGCATTGGCCAATAACAATGCATTGGGGTTAGCATTGCCAATATCTTCACTCGATAAAATCACCAATCTGCGTGCAATGAATTTTACATCTTCTCCGCCTTCAATCATGCGGGCCAACCAATATACTGCTGCATTGGGATCGCTACCACGAATGGATTTTATAAAGGCAGAAATGATGTCGTAATGTTGTTCGCCGCTTTTATCGTACAAGGCTACTCTACGTTGTGCAACTTCCATTACAATAGCATCAGTAATTACAACAGGGGTAGGTTTGCTATCGGCAACGAGTTCTAATAAATTCAATAGTTTACGTGCATCACCACCGGCGATATTGATTAAGGCTTGTGTTTCTTTTAAATTGATTTGCTTCGCTTTTAATGTTTCATCTTTTTCTATGGCTTGTTGCATCAATCGAATTTGAGCCGCTTCATCTAGTGGCTTTAATACATAAACTTGACACCTGCTTAAAACCGCCGCATTTACTTCAAAAGAAGGGTTTTCGGTTGTTGCTCCAATTAATGTAATCGTGCCTTTTTCTACTGCACCCAATAAAGCATCTTGTTGGCCTTTATTAAAACGATGAATTTCATCTATGAATAAAATGGCATTTTGTTGTTTGCGTGCGGTTTCAATTACTTCCCGTACTTCTTTTACGCCACTGCTGATGGCACTTAATGTATAAAATGGCGCATCTAAGGTTTTGGAAATAATATATGCAATGGTGGTTTTACCTACACCCGGTGGCCCCCAAAGAATCATGCTGGGTACTTTACCATGTTCTATGGCGGTTCTTAAAATGCTGCCTTCGCCGGTAAGATGCTCTTGTCCTATAAGATCATCCAACACTTTAGGTCGTAATCTTTCTGCAAGGGGTTGTGGAGTAAAGTTCATACATCAATTTATATAAAAATGAGTTATTGCTTATCAATTACTTTGGCACATTGAATAAAAAAACCTGCTTATTCTGGAGCAGGTTTTAATAAAAGAATGATGAATGTATTTATGCTTTTAAATCTAATTTAATTTGTAATTCATTAAACTGTTGTGCATCTATTGAAGATGGCGCATCAAGCATTACATCTCTACCGCTATTGTTTTTAGGAAATGCGATAAAGTCTCTGATACTTTCACTTCCACCAAGAATGGCACATAACCTATCAAATCCAAATGCTAAGCCTCCATGTGGCGGAGCACCGTATTCAAAAGCACCTAATAAGAAACCGAATTTATGTTGTTGTTCGGCTTCATCCATGCCAAGGGCTGCAAACATTTTTTCTTGTAAGGGTCTTTGGAAAATACGAATAGATCCACCACCAATTTCATTGCCATTTAATACCATGTCATAAGCATTGGCTTTAATGCCTGCATAAGGATGTTCTAAGTATTTGGCAGCATCTTCAATAACCGGATTATTATTGATCATGATATCAATATGATCGGGTTTTGGAGAGGTAAACGGATGATGACGCGCTACCCAACGATTGCCTTCTTCATCGTATTCAAATAATGGAAAATCTAAAACCCACAATAGTTTAAAATCATCTGCTTTTCTTAAACCAAGTGTAGTGCCCATATACATACGCAAATCGCTAGTGGCTTTACGCGTACGTTCTTCGGCGCCGGCTAATATCAAAATTAAATCTCCCGGATTTGCTTTGGTTGCTGCTGCAATAGCTTTCAATTTATCGGCATCATAAAATTTATCTACGCTACTTTTAAATGTGCCATCAGTATTACATTTAATAAATACTAAACCTTTCATGCCAATTTGCGGACGTTTAACCCACTCCGTTAGTTCGTCGGTTTGTTTGCGGGTATATTCGCTGCATCCCGGAACGGCAATAGCAATAACAGTTTCGGCATCATCAAAAACACCAAACCCGGCACCATTGATTAAATGTGCTTGATCGGCATTTTCTTGAAATACATGCGCAGGTTTTTTGAGGTTGCACAATTCTAAACCAAAACGAATATCGGGTTTGTCATTACCATATTTCCACATGGCTTGTTCCCAAGTCATACGTGCTACTACTTCGGTATAATCAATGTTTTTTACATCTTTAAAAATTCGTTTTACCAAACCTTCAAACATATTGAGAATATCTTCTTGTTCTACAAAACTCATCTCACAATCAATCTGTGTAAACTCTGGTTGGCGATCGGCACGAAGATCTTCATCTCTAAAGCATTTCACAATTTGATAATAACGATCGTAACCACTTACCATAAGCAATTGCTTAAAAGTTTGCGGACTTTGAGGCAATGCATAAAACTGTCCCGGATTCATTCTAGATGGCACCACAAAATCTCTTGCACCTTCGGGAGTAGATTTAATTAAGAAAGGCGTTTCAATATCTAAGAAATTATTTTCGTGTAAATAATTACGCGTAGAGCGACCTACGGCATAACGCAATTCTAAATTTTTCTTTACAATATTTCTACGTAAATCTAAATAGCGATATTTCATTCTTAATTCGTCGCCTCCATCGGTATCATCTTGAATGGAAAAAGGTGGTACAGCCGATTGGTTGAGGATGCTAAAACTACTTACAGCAATTTCAATGTCGCCGGTTGCAATATTGGGATTTTTATTACTTCTTTCGTTAACAATACCTTTTGCTTGTAAAACAAATTCTCTGCCTAAAGGATGGGCATCTAATTGTGCGTTCAGGTTTTCTGAAAAAAGCAATTGGGTAATGCCGTAGCGGTCGCGTAAATCAACAAAAGTGATGCTGCCAAATTTACGAATGGTTTGCACCCAACCACAAAGGGTGATTTCTTTGTTTACATCAGCGATGCTTAATTCGCCGCAAGTGTGAGAACGATACATATCTTTATTTTTTCTAAATGTTGGTTGATTTTCCCTAGGTTAATCTTTATGACGAAACCTGTTTTGGGTGCGCAAAGATAACTGAAATGAGCCACCTATAACGCTATTCTGCTACCCAAAATGCTATTTCACCAGTCTAAATACCGGGTATCTTAAATGCACGGGTTCGTAATAAGGCGATTGTTTATAAATGAAATCCAATTGTGCACTTGCATTTGCTGCAAATTTTGGATCGCTCGCTTTTTTTGCATCAAGGGCTTTTTGAATATCCGGGTTATCTTTTAAAACTTCGGCCGCAATGTCTTCCCAACGATAATCGCTATAGCCTTCCTTTTGCTGTAGAATAGCATCAAAGAAATTCCATGCAAAATAACTGTCTTCTCCTTGCGGTTCTAACATTTCCATTAAAAATCTATTGCCCGATTGGTTAAGTGGAATGATGTAATCTCCTTTAAGAAAACGAATTGTAGTTGTAGAGGCAGTTGTGGAAATATTATAATGTTTATAATGTTTTTCGTACGCTCGATTGTATGTTTGATATTGTTCAATTTTATATTGTTCTACTTCAATGCTCGAATCTTTTTCGAGTTGCTTCATATTGATTTTATTGAGTGCCAACCGATCAATGACTTGATGCCAACCTTGGGGAATGATATAAGCTATTGGTTTTGAAATAAATTTAATGGGGGAGAAGCTATTGTAAAACTTAACAGGTAATGTATAGGGTTGATTGTGATCGTAATACATACGAGAAAGCCCTGTGGCTTCGCTTGTTTTAAAAGCTTGTTGATAGCCTTTAAAAACAATCGTATCAAATCGAGTAGAATCTACGGACCAACTTAATGGAAATTGTTGCGCCGTAGTATTTGCTTCAATAGCTTTTTTTCTGGTTTCTAATAATGCAGTTGCATGAACTGAAGCTTGTTCAATAAAAGTTTGCATCAAAGCATACGTAGCTTTTACTCTATCTGCAAATGGTTTAAGCATATGTGTTTCCGGTACAAAAGATATGGTTTGAAATAGTGCAGCATAGCCCGATGAATAACGGGGTGGATCGTAAAACATTTCCATACCTTTTTCGGGGCCTGCAGTTTCAAAATTTACATAAGGTGTCATTTCGAAATTTTTAGCTTTCATGGATTGATACAGTTTAGGCTCAAATGAAGCTTTAAGCCAACTGCCCAATATAGAACCAAGTTTATCGTATTGTGTAGTTAGTAAGGTCATGGTATATTGATAATCGGCGCCATCACTTACATGGTTATCGATAAAAATATCCGGATTGAGCCAATGAAAAATAGTTGAAAAAGTTTGCGCTTCTTTACTATCGGCTTTGGTGAAATCTCTATTTAAATCTAAGTTTTGTGCATTGCCTCTAAAGCCATAGGCAACCGGGCCATTTTGGTTAACCCGCGAGTATTGATTTCTGTTTAAACAACCACCAATATTGTATACGGGTATAAAAGCTATTGCTACATTGTTGGGCAAATGTATTTTTTTGTTCACGATATCTCTTACCAATAGCATGCTTGCATCAATACCATCGGGCTCGCCGGGATGAATGCCATTATTGACAAAGAGGATTACTTTATTTTTTTTATGCCAGATGTTGGGATCAAATTGTCCATCATTACTCACCAATACAAGGTGTAAAGGATAGCCTGCATCTGTGGGCCCCATTGTTTTCAATAAAACTTTATTACTCTTTTGATCTAGCGTTTTGTACCATTGAATGATGGCTTGATAAGTGGCAGTTTCTTTTCCATTTGATTTTTCGAAGGGTGTTAATTGAGCAAATGCAGTTTGTATGCAAAGCAACGATAGGAGTAAATAAAATTGCCAACGATATTCCATGAAATATTTTTTTACAAGCTACAATTTTTTATAACGATTTGTTGCATAAAAAAAGCCACTTTAGGAGTGGCTTTAGTATTGAAAATTTCATTTTTATTAACGGGTAATAACGAAGGTTTCGTTTAAGGTGATGGCTCTATTGGTAAGTGCAATAAAATATCTCCCTGAAGGAAATGCTTCTGTATTAATGTTCATTAATTGTTGTGCATTATTGATATTTTGTTGCAACATTGTTCTGCCGGTAATATCTCTAATTACGATAGTTGCGTTGCCCAAAATAGCTTGTTGTAATTTGATGCTTAAACTGTTGTTTGCAGGATTAGGAAAAACTAAAATACCGGTTTTGTCGTTCCGTAAACGAACGGTAACAATTTTGCTGTATTTAAATTTACCATCGTTATCGGTCATTTTTAAACGGTAGAAAACTGAAGTACTTGCCGGTAATTGTGCATCAGTGAAACCGTAGTTAGCAAGGTTTTGTCCGGCTACAATGCCTATATTATTGAAACGTGTACCATCTGTACTTCTTTCAATTTCGTATTGTTTAAATCCGCTGGTTTCTTGAGTGGTTGACCAATTTAATAGTACATTGTTTTGTCCGTGGGTTGCTTTAAAATCCAATAAAGTAACCGGAATTAAGCCGGTGCATTGCCAAATGAGTGCAACAAATTCGGGGCGATCAACAAATGGATTGCGATTGTTTTGTAAAGCATAAATGGCATCATTTCTACTAATTTCTTTTTGGCTTGGAGGATCTTGTGTATGCCATTTGTACAATAGTTTTACATACCAATCATCTAAGGAAGGATACGTAGTGCCATTTAAAATATCATCAGCATTACCATTCGTTTTCCAAGCAACCATATTGCCTTCGTAGCGGGTAACCATGTATAATGTTGCACGAGCAATATCGCCCTTGTATTCATTGATGGGTTCAAAAACTGTTCCGGAAAAACCCGGAAATGAGTTTGTGCCCAATTTACTACCGTTAACTGAAGTCCAAGTAGCAGAACCTACTTCTGAGTATGGATTGTTATCATGTCGTCCATTGGTATAGCCATCTGTAGGAAACACGTGGTGAACATCTGAAAACATTGGAAAAGTGCCACTTCCAAACCAAGCTTGAGGAAAAGAATGTTCTCGATTGTAACAATCTCCCTCTCCGTTATAAGAACCACATTGATTGGTGCCTAAAGTATAATAAAATGCTTCGGGGCCTGTAGGGTTATCGGAGTAGATATCCCAAATTACATCAGCATTATTGGCATCGTTTCTATGTAAATCGGTTGTAGCATAAGCATTCCACACACCTGGGGTATAAGTAAGTTGATTAGTTCCTGTGGATATAATATTAAAGAGAGCAGTTTTTAAAGTTGCACAGGTTTTATTTTCTGCATTTGTATAGTAACCCGGAGGAATATTATTAACCGATAATGGCGTATTGCTTTGGGCAAGTACCAATAAACTAAAAAAACTAAAAAATGAAGTAACAAATATTTTCATGATAAGAAATTTAAGCGGCTTTAGCGTAAAATTACAAAACCGAATGAAACCAGATAACAGGATATTGTTAACAAAAAAACCTGTCAAAATAAAATTTCGACAGGCCTTGAATATCATACAGTAGCAAAAATTACTTTGCGAGGGCGTTAATCTTACGAGCCAGTTTACTCTTTAAATTGGCCGCTTTATTCTTATGGATAGTACCACGTTTAGCCAATTTATCGATCATTGATTCAACTGAAGGTAGTTTGTCTGCCGCAGTTTGCTTTTCTTCCATAGCACGGATATCACGGATCGCGTTACGGGTAGTTTTTCCGTAATAACGATTGCGCTCGTTTCTTTTTGTGCTCTGACGGACATCTTTCTTAGTTGCTGAATGGTTTGCCATTTAATTCTAATTTTGGGCTGCAAAGATAGGAGTATATTTCAGAAATACATACATTTTAGTAGCTATTTTTTCTAATTTAATAGAATTTGTCTCTTTGAATGGTTTCTTTTCAACATTTTAGGATTTTAATAGCACTGATAATGAGCTAGATGAAACAAAAACTCTACGGGAATCATTTTTCGCTACCTTCAATAAAGTTCAAATATTTTATTGTTTTTCAAGCAATTTATGGGTAAAGCAATTTAAAAATTGTAATGTTCTAAGCTCATTTAAAAGGATGAATAACTTCAGTCTAAAATTGAGTTGCTGTTGTTTGCACCATTTACGCAGTAAGATAATTCTTTGCTAAATAGCCTTTAGAAAGGATGAACAGATTTATACAATAGCTAAAACACCGATATTTGCAAACCATCTTTTATCCCCTAATCTTTAATGTTTTAAATTAAATGAAGGATTTCCAATATATCACTAATGCACATCCGGCTTATATTGAGCAATTATATAATGATTTTGTTCAAGATCCTAACAGTATTGATGCCGATTTTCGCAGTTTTTTTCAAGGCT
>JBMOEQ010000044.1:0-16658 GCA_049314655.1 Ferruginibacter sp.
GTGGCCACTTTTGCAGTTGCAATATTGAGGAAACGATTTTGTAAAGTAAGGGTATCCACTTCTCCCTCATGCATTTCATCGGCAGCACGCAATACAAATTCTTTTGTACCTGCCCCACCCGGAATAACGCCAATACCTACTTCCACCAAACCGGTATAGGTTTCGGCAGCAGCAACAACTTTATCGGCATGTAAACTCATTTCGCAAGCACCACCCAATGCCAAACCATGAGGAGCTACTACTACAGGAATAGAAGAATAACGACAACGCATGATTGTATTTTGGAACATCCTAATCGCCATATCTATCTCATCATAATCTTGCTCAATAGCCAACATGAAAATCATGCCTACATTGGCGCCTGCACTGAAATTTGGACCATCATTGGCAATCACCAATCCCTTATATTTATCTTCGGCTAGCGCAATAGACCGTTGAATACCTTCTAATACTTCGCCACCGATACTGCCCATTTTAGTATACCATTCTAATCCCAACACATCATCTCCTAAATGGTAGGTTCTACAAGCACTATTTTTCCAAACAGTACTGTTGGCAAAGTTTTTCATTACAATAAATGCATCTCCACCCGGCAATGCTTTATACGATTTGCTTTGAACATCGTAGCACAAGCGTTTGCCATTTTCTACTTTATAAAAACTGTCGTTTCCGGCAGCTATCATTTCATCTATCCATGGTGCCACTGCATATCCTTGTTGCTTCATGGTGGCAGTTGTTTTGGCTACACCCAATACATCCCAACTTTCAAATGCACCAATTTCCCAACCAAAACCGGCCATCATAGCATCATCTAAACGGTATATTTCATCCGAAATTTCGGGAATACGATGCGAGATATAGGCAAAGAGTAAATAATGAAAAGTGCGGTAAAATTCACCGGCTTTATCGGTTCCACCACAAAGTAATTTTAAGCGTTGTTTTAAATCATCAACAGGTTTTGCAGCTTCAAGCGTAGCAAATTTGGGCCGATTACGGGTTTCGTATTCGAGTGTTTTTAAATTAAGGGTTAAAATTTCTTTTTCGCCTGTGGTCGATTTGGTTTTCTTGAAAAATCCTTGTTTCGATTTATCGCCTAACCAATTATTAGCAACAATTGTTTCGAGCCAAGTTGGAATTGCAAATAATGACTTGGCTTCATCATTAGGGCAATTTTGTGCTACACCATTGGCTACTTTCACCAAAGTATCAATACCTACTACATCGGCAGTTCTAAATGTTGCAGATTTTGGTCTACCAATAATTGGCCCTGTTAACGCATCAATATCATCTACAGAAAGCTCCAATTTTTCCATTGTATTCATAATGGCCATCATACCAAATACGCCCACTCTATTGGCAATAAAGGCTGGAGTATCTTTACACAACACGGTAGTTTTTCCAAGATATAAATCGCCGTAGTTCATCAAAAAGTCAATCACTTCTTGATGGGTTTCGGGCGTAGGTATAATTTCTAATAACCTTAAATAGCGGGGCGGATTAAAAAAATGTGTTCCACAAAAATGTTGTCTAAAATCCTCCGATCTTCCTGCAGCCATCATATGAATAGGAATACCAGAAGTATTAGAACTTATAATTGTACCCGGTTTACGGTATTTTTCTACTTCGGTAAAAAGTTGTTGTTTAATATCCAATCTTTCTACCACCACTTCAATAATCCAATCGCAGGATTCAATTTCTTTCAAATTATCGGTAAAGTTTCCGGTTTTGATACGTTTAACAACGTCTTTGGTGTAAACCGGCGATGGGTTCGATTTTACTGCAGTGGCCAATGCATCGTTTACAATCCTGTTTTTTACAGCAGGATGTTCCAATGTTAATTGTTTGGCTTGCTCGGCAGCATTGAGTTCTTTAGGGGCGATATCGAGTAAAATAACTTGTAAGCCAATGCCTGCAAAATGACAAGCAATACGGCTTCCCATAACTCCACTTCCTAAAACTGCAACTTTTTTAATGGCTCTTTTTGACATACGGCGAAAATTAGTTAGTTAAACAACTATTTTATACCTCGAAGATAGTTTTTATTGCAAACGAGAAAAATAAATTCTATGTTTTTTTAAAAAGAAAGGCATTGTAAAGCAATTCGCCTCGGTAACATAATAATAATTCAACAGTATACTAAAAATGCCTAATTTTCGTTTTTCTGCTGTAAAATAAAGTAGATAGCTGTATCGGGTTAATGGTTGGCCAAATAGGCTTTTTTTAAAAAATATGACCCCAATATGACATTTTTTGCTTTTTTTTAAAGTTGAAACACTATTCAAACATCCATTTGCTCATAGGCTATGTCAAACCAACCATCACCTACACCAAAACCTACTGGGCTATCAATTTCCTATAAGTCGTCGCCATTCATTAGTGATTTAATCAATACCATTCCTGATGCGGTTATCATTACCAATCCAGATTTTACAATTATTGGTATGAATAAAACCGCCGAAGGTATTTATCATGGTGCTATGCAAGATTTAATTGGTAAGCCACTATTTGATTACATAAAATTTGAATTGGTAGGCGAAAGCACTTTAGAAGACGCTGTTAAAGACTTGTTTACTGATGGATTTTGGATTGGAGATATTATATACCTGAAAGATGATCAAAAGGTTTTTTATAATACCCGATGTACTTTAATTAAAGATCAAAATGAAAAGGTTACTTCAATTGTTTTTGTAAATAGAAATGTAGCCGACCTTATTATCCAGAAGCAAGAACTTAAGGTTGCTGAAAATAAATACGAAACCGTTGTAGAATCCCTAACAGAAGGGGTAATAATGATTGATAGATATGGCAAAATATCTACTTATAATAGAAGAGCAGCAGAAATTTTAGGTGTACCAAGTCATGCAATTGTTGGCAAAGCCATTGGCTCTAATGAATGGAAGATGATGCACGAAGATGGTACGCCTTTTCCGATGGATCAATTTCCTGCATTAGACAGTTTAAAAACCGGCAAAGAACATAACAATGTTGTATTGGGTTATCCTAATGCAAGCGGTAATATCACTTGGATTTCAATAAACAGTCGCCCCATTTATAAAGATGGCAGAATAACCCCCGACGAATCACTTGCATCTTTCAAAGACATCACTGAAATAAAAAAAATACATGAACGCTTAAAAGAAAGCGAACTGATATTTAGAACTTTCATGAAAAATAGTCCAACATTAGGTTGGATTTATGATGCTGAAGGAAATTTCGTTTATGGCAATCCGCATTTTAGAAATATTGTTGGTTTAGATGAAGAAGATGTAGGCAAAAGCATTGAAGAAGTTACCTCTACTCAAGCCTTAAAAGAATTAATAGTAACTCGAAATCGCCAGGTGATTGATAAAGGTGCTCCAGTTATTGCAGAAGATGAAGTGCCGGATAAAAATGGCAATATCAGGTGTTATCTTTCTTATTGGTTTTTATTACCCTTAACCGATAAAAGAAAATTAATTGGTGGGCATGCAGTTGAAATCACCGATAGAAAAAAATCTAGAAGAGCCATTGAAGAAATGTATGAACGCTATACCTATGCGTTAAATGCAAGCTCAGATGCAATATGGGATTATGATTTTTCTACTAATACGATATATAGAAATGATGCATTTTTCAGTTTAACCGGTTATAAAAAAGATGAAGTTGCACTTAACCTAGAATGGTTGTTTGAACATATCCACCCACACGATCAACGTAGAATAAAAGTAAGCCTCGATTCCAGTATAAAACAAGGGCTAGTCCATTGGGAAAATGAATACCGTTTTCGTAAGGCAGACAATACCTATATTAATATATTAGACAAAGCAGTTGCTATTTACGACAACGAGCAATTGGTAAGAGTAATTGGTGCTATTCAAGATATAACACAGCAAAAAGAACAGCAAACGAAAATACTCAACACCGAAGTTCAAAAACAAAAATTAATTAATAAAGCTACCCTCAAAGCACAAGAACAAGAACGTAATAGAATTAGTGGCGAGTTACACGATAATGTGAACCAACTTTTAATGAGTGCAAAATTACATATTGGTGTAGCTAAGAATAATGAAAAAGACAGCAAAGTAATTTTAGATAAAGCCACCAAATATTTAATGATGGCTGTAGATGAAATAAGAAACCTTACCCGTAAGCTTAATTCTTCTGTAGTAAATATTACCGGCCTGGTAAAAAGCATTGAAGAAATTGCCAATAGCCTTCAACTATCTGAGCAAATTAAAGTGAAACTTTTGATTAAAGAAGAGTTGGTATTAAAATTAGATGAAGAACAAAAGTTGATGGTGTACCGTATTATTCAAGAGCAATCGAACAATATTTTAAAATACGCCAAGGCTACCGAAGTAACAATTTCGATGGAAGAAAGGCATCAAATCGTGCATTTAACCATTGCAGATAATGGTATTGGATTTGATAAAAAAACTCAAAAATCAAGAGGTATTGGGTTCATTAATATTTTCAACAGAGCCGATGCTTATAATGGACAGGTAGAAATAAAAACAAGCCCAGGTAATGGTTGTGTTGTACATGTACGCTTCCCATTAGCACATTAAAAAAGCGGCACTTATAAAATGCCGCTTTGTATCTTTTATCTTTTTGTGAAAATTAACTCACTTCACTTCCATTATTGATTGCTGCATCCGGATTTACAAAATGCAGTTTACCATTTGCATCCCCAGCCATCAAAATCATGCCATTGCTTTCTATACCACGCATTTTTCGTGGTGCTAAATTACAAACTACTACTACTTGTTTACCAATAATAGCTTCGGGTTCAAAATGTAAAGCAATGCCGCTTACTATGGTTCTTACTTCAAAGCCCAAATCTACTTCCAACTTTAACAATTTATCTGCCTTTTCAACTTTTTCGGCTTTCAAAATTGTTCCTGTACGCAAATCGATTTTTGCAAAATCATCAAATTGAATCGTTGCTTTAACCGGGCTTGTAACTACTTCTTCTGTTTTTACGGTTTCCATTGTTTGTGCATTTATTGCTGCTGCTTTTGATCGTAATTTTTCTACCTGTGCGGCTACTTCGGTATCTTCTATTTTACGGAAAAGCAATTGTGGTTCGCGAAGATTGTACCCAACACTGAGTAATTTAATTTTACCGGCATTTTCCCAATCCAACATCTTTTCTACCACCTTCATCAACTTACACATTTTTTGCGCCGTTTCGGGTAAGAATGGATTGATTAAAATGGCCAAATTTGCCGTTACTTGTAAACAGAGGTGCAAACAATTATCAATCAATTGTTGTGCTTCAGGCGTAATATTACCTAATGCATCGGTTTGTTTAGCCACAATCCAAGGCTCTTTCTTTTGCATGTATTTATTGGCTGCATCGGCCAACATGATCACTTCAAAAAGGGCATCTCTAAATTTATATTGTGCAATTAATTGTTCCGTATTTTTTTTAGCTACGGTAATAGAGGTAATGATATCCTTATCGGTATCATCTGCAATTTGAGCATGCAATGGTGGCACTTTTCCTTTGCATAATTTGTGCATCAACACAAAAGTTCTATTCACAAAATTGCCAAACTTGCCTACTAAATCATTATTTACAGCATCTTGAAACCCTTTCCATGTAAACTCACTGTCTTTTGTTTCTGGTGCAATGGCGGTTAAATAATACCGCAAAGCATCCACCATTTGTCCGCCCCCATTTTCGGGTTTCACAAAATCATTGATATAATCATCCATCTCAATGCTCCATCCTCTGCTGGTGCTCATTTTATCGCCTTCGAGATTCATGAATTCGTTGCTGGGCACATTGTCGGGTAAAATATTTCCGTGCAATTTTAACATCACGGGAAAAATGATACAATGAAAAACGATATTATCTTTTCCTATGAAATGTACCAGTTTAGTATCCTTATCTTCCCAATATGGGCGCCAATCTTTTTGCTGGTCTTCGGCCCATTGTTTTGTTGCACTGATATAACCAATTGGTGCATCAAACCAAACATACAATACCTTTCCATCGCCACCTGGAGTGCCTTCGGGCAAAGTAACGCCCCAATTTAAATCGCGGGTTACTGCACGAGGTTGTAATCCGGCTTCTATCCAACCTTTACATTGTCCTAATACATTGGGCTTCCAATCGGCTGCATGATCTTCTAAAATCCATTGGCGTAAAAAATCTTCATGCCGGTTAAGGGGTAAATACCAATGGGTGGTTAATTTTTTGATGGGTGTATTGCCACTTAATGTGCTACGCGGATTAATCAACATTTCGGGACTCAAAGAAGTGCCACATTTTTCGCACTGATCGCCATAAGCATTATCATGTGCACAAACGGGGCAAGTACCTACAATATATCTATCCGCCAAAAAGGTATTGGCCGTTTCATCAAAAAATTGTTCCGTTTCGCGCTGTTCTAATTCACCAGCCTTATTTAATCGTTCGAAAAATTCTTGCGCCGTTGCTTTATGTATGGGTGCAGAAGTTCGGTGATAAATATCAAAAGAAATGCCCAAATCGGCCATATTACTTTGTAGTAAAGCATGGTATTTATCTACTATTGCCTGAGGCGTTGTATTTTCTTTCATGGCCTGAATAGTAATAGCAGCACCATGCTCATCGCTTCCACAAACAAACACTACATCTTTATGTTGCGCACGCAAATGACGCACATAAATATCGGCAGGTAAATAAGCTCCGGCCAAATGCCCAATGTGTTTAGGCCCGTTGGCATAAGGCAAAGCAGAAGTAATGAGGTATCTTTTAGGATCATTCATAGCCTGCAAAAATACCTTAATTGCCTACAACCTCAAAAACTGTATTTAAACAATTTATCTGTACCTTAATTCTGTTCCATAAAACACATTTTTATATTTCATGAAACGACAACAATTTTTACAATCATTGCTATCAATTTCCGCTTTGGGCAGTGCTTCAACAATGTTGGGAAATACATTGCTTACATCAGATACAGATTTAACACCCGACATTTCAACCAAAATTCCCCCGTATTTAAAAAAAGGCGATACCATTGGCATTTGTTCTCCTGCCGGGTATATTTCCGAAGAAGACATAATACCTGCTATAACGCTACTCAAAGAATGGGGCTTTGAAGTAAAAAATGGATCTTCTATTGGAAAAAAAGATTTCACTTTTGGAGGAACGGATGTTGAAAGAAAAAATGATTTTCAACAAATGCTCAACGACCGTTCTATAAAAGCCATTTTATGTGCCAGAGGTGGATATGGAGTAGTGAGAATTATTGACGAATTAAATTTTAATCTTTTCAAAAAATATCCAAAATGGATTATTGGATTTAGTGATATAACGGTATTGCATAATCATCTATCGAAACAAACCGGCATTGCCTCTATCCATTCAAAAATGTGCAACAGTTTTCCCGAGAATTGGACGACCGCCGACCCTATTCAAATTGAAACCATTAATAGTATTAAAGCATGTTTAACAGGCACAAAAATGCGCTATGAAGCAGCACCTAATTTGAATAACCGATTTGGGAAAACGAGCGGCATACTCATTGGCGGAAATCTTAAAACAATAGAAACACTTGCCGGAACAAAAAGCGATATCGATACCCGAAATAAAATTTTATTTGTAGAAGATACCGGCGAATATTTATACAGCATTGACCGCATGTTTTGGAATTTAAAAAGAACAGGCAAATTGAATCACCTAGCCGGCTTAATCGTTGGTGGATTTAAAATTAAACCCGATGAAAACGGCGAAGGTTTTGGCAAAACATTGGAAGATATAGTAATGGAAAAAGTAGCGAAATTTAAATACCCGGTTTGCTTCAACTTTCCGGTTGGGCATCAAAAAAATAATATGGCGCTCAAATGTGGTGCAATTCATCATTTAGATATTTCTGCAGAAAAAACGATCCTCTTCGAAAAATAATTAACGGCATACCAATGAACTGCATTTACCTTTGATGTTATAAAAATTTCAATTCTTAAATACATGGTAAAATTTCCTCCTTACCTAAAAAAGGGCGACATCATTGGCATTACTTGTCCGGCAGGATATATGCCCGCCCAAAATGTACAAACCTGCATCGCAACATTACAACAATGGGGGTTTGAAGTATGGGTAGGTAAAACAGTTGGAAGCACATCGAACAACTATTTTTCGGGAACGGATGAAACGCGTTTAAACGAATTTCAAGCAATGCTTGATGACAATCGTATTAAGGCAATTTTATTCGGCAGAGGTGGATATGGAACCGGACGCATTATTGATCAATTAAATTTTAAGCGCTTTAAAAAAAATCCTAAATGGATTATTGGCTTTAGCGATATCACTGTTTTACATTGTCATTTATATGCACAACTCCATACTGCAAGTTTACATGCGCCCATGGCTAGTGCATTTAATGATGGTGGCGCCAATGAACCCTATGTGCAATCTTTACGAGCATGCTTAACCGGGAAAAAGCCAATTTACCGAGCAGCGGCACACCCTTTGAATAAAAGTGGAAAAGTTACAGCCCCTATTGTTGGTGGTAATTTATCCTTATTGGTAAATCAATTAGGCACTCCATCGGAACCCAATACCAAAAACACGATTTTATTTTTGGAAGATATCGGTGAACAATTGTATAGTATAGACCGAATGCTACATCAATTAAAACGTGCAGGAAAATTAGATGGCTTAAAGGGCATGATTCTTGGAGGCTTCACTGATATGAAAGATACGGATCGACCATTTGGGGAAACCATAGATGCATTGTTGCATAATTTATTCAAGGAGTATGACTTTCCCATTTGCTATCATTTTCCTATAAGTCATAGTAAGGAAAACTATAGCATAAAAATTGGCGCAACGTATACCTTAAACATCAACAAGAAATTGGAGGTTCGTTTACATGAAAATTAAATTATTGGTTTTGCTGTTTTTATTTTTAGCAGTGGGTACAGAAAAGACACATGCACAAAGAACAACACAAAGATTAACGCATTACTTTATTGCAAAAAAGGAAGACAGAACTAAACTGTATGTACCGGGAATGAAGCTAACAGTGTTTACAAACAGCAAAAAAATAAAGGGCAGTCTTTTAGTAGTAAACGATAGCTCAATTGTATTACTGCGCAGAAACAAACCCATAGAAATTTTGGTAAATGATATCTCGCGTGTTCGCAAAAGAGACCCCGGAATTAGAATTGCGCTTGGATTAGCAGGTAGTATTGCAATGGTTGGAGGATTGATACTTGCCGAAAATGCACGTGCATGGGGTGTTGCTTTTGCCATTCCAATTGTAGCAGCCGGTAGCTTTTCGCTTATAGCATTACCCATCACTAGTTTAAGCGAAATCCTTGGAGAAAAAAAATTGAAAAAAGGCTGGCAATTTAAAATTCTGAAACAACGCCCTTAATGTATTTTAACACCCCTGAAGTTTTAACGGAGCAAACTCTTTAATTTTTCTTGGAATTGAGGATAGTCGTTTAAATTATGGTGGGTACCAGATTCAATGGTTACAAAATCATCTCCCTTTTTTAATGCTTTAATTAAACGCGCTGCGCATCTATAAGGAATCACTTTGTCTTTAGTGCCATGAAATATTGTTACCGGCGATTTTACATCATGCAAATATTCATTAATGGGGAAACGATAAGTTGCCATTCGTTCTGTTGGATAAATTGGCGCATAGCAAGCAAACAAATCCGGAATGCTGCTATAAGGTGTTTCTAATATTAATTGTTTACAATCGTTTCGAGAAGCTATATAAGCGGCTACACCCGTTCCTATTGATTTTCCATAAACCACAATACTATCCGGCGAAATAACCGATTTGGCTAATTTATATACTTGTTCGGCTTGGTGATAAATTTTTGCTTCGCTTCTTTTTCCAACAGACTTTCCAAATCCGGGATAATCTAACATCCAAATTTCATACCCCTTGCCGGTAAAGTTTTGGGCAAATTTTGCATAGCGATTGATATTGCCTTTATTGCCATGAAAATAAAGAACGATACCTTTTGAAGGTTTTGCAGCAGTAAAAAACTTCACCATACTAATGGTATCGGTTGAAGAAAATGGAATTTCCTTTTCTTCAAAAGGCACCGTAAATGTATAGGGCACCTCTCTAGCAATTACATCTGGATGAAATAAAAAATACTCTTGCGTATAGTATAAAACAAAGCCAATAGTACAATAAGTGATAATGGCAATTTTTGTCCAAAACCAAACCCTTCTTGAAGTAGAGCTTTTCGATTTATGGTGGTGTTTATGGGTTGTTAGTACGTTGTCTGGAATCATATGTTTTTTTTAATCAGAGGGCCAAAATGTCTCTAATAAAGTTATGGTATTCGGGATAAGAAGGCAGGTTATTATGTCCACCTTCTTGTATCCGTATTAAAGTTATTTTTCGCGGATTCAATGCTTGTAATTTTTCGCTATTTCGAATAGGAATTAACCAATCTTTAGTGCCATGAATAATATACGTATGGCATTTTACATCGGGCAACCATTGATCGGTACGCATATGAAACCGCAAAACAATGCTCATGGGAAGAAAGGGCAAAAACCGTTCCACTACTTGTTTGAAACTAAAATAAGGGGCATCCAATATTAAATAGCGGGGCGAATTTTTACTTGCCAAAAATGCAGCAAAGCCACTGCCTAAGCTTCTGCCATATACAATTAAATGTTGCTCTTGATATTGTTGTACAAGTGAATCATATACGAATTGCATATCGCTATGCATGTCTTTTTCGTTCCTTTTGCCGGTACTTTTTCCAAATCCTCTATAATCTACCAAAACTACATCGTATTGATAGCGATAAAAATCTTTTGCATATTTTGCCCAACCCTTAATACTTCTGCTATTGCCATGAAAATACAATACAAGGCCATGGGGTTTAGGCACATGAAAATGCAATCCATTGATACGAACACCTGGAGCAACATCAAAAAATAATTCGCGAAAAGGCGCATCATATTTATATTGAAAATCGGCACGTAATTTTTCAGGTTTGAAAATAAATTTCTCCTGAAGCAAATAGGCGAGCATTAACAAAAGTAGATATCCTGCAATAATATAGAGTAAGGTTGGCGACAAGCAATTAATTTTGATGTACTAAGATAACTAACATATTTTAATTACTGCTGCTCTATGAACAGCATCGTTGCTCATTGAAGCCGATGAAATATCTTCCAAGCTTCAATACCGCCAGTAAGATTATAAAGATTAGCAAAAGGAAATTTATTTTGTATCCGTTGAATGGCTATGGCACTGCGAATGCCTTTTCTACAATAAAAAACAACCGGGATTTCTGTATCGATTTGATCTACTGCACGTACTATATTATCTAATGGAATTAAAGTTCCTCCAATATTAAACGCTGCATGCTCTTCTTCCTCCCTTACATCAATCAATTGAAATGGTGTAGCACTTGCTATCCACAATTGTAACTTCTCTGGCGATATGGTTTTTAATATTTCTTCCATTAATTAAATCCATCCATACCTTCATCCTCATCTTCATCAAAATAAATTCTATTCATTTTTAGATTACTCACAGGCGATACTACTAATGGATATTTTTCTATCGTTACATTACTTTGTTGTAAGCCAAATCCTTTTTCTTCACTTAAGGATATTTCCTTTATCCAGAAATACAAATTCATTATAATGCGCTCGAAGAAAGGCAACTCATTATCTTGCGACAAGAATTTTTCCATCACCACAAATTGAAAATCGCCGACTACATTATTCCGTTGCTGACTTTCATATCTACTGGTTACGTTTACTTCTTTATTAGCCACTAAATCTTCTACCACTTTTTTAAACATGAGGTTTACCCTTGGTGCCACTCTAAAGCCCAACCTAAATTCAACTCTAATGATATCATTTGGAATGATATGATCTACCACATACTCACAAGTATACGGTTCATCCAATGTATCTACGTGCACAAACCAATAAATATCGGCACGTTTAGGCTTTCCGCTTAAAATAGAGTAAATGATTTTATGTTCAATCTCTTTGGGATTATTGGCACTGGTAAGGTATACTAAATGGGTTGCATATTTGGGAACCGTAGTATCGTTACTGAGTTCTTCTAATTTAGAAATGTATTCATCTAAACGTACAAATTCAACGTAACGATTTTTAATTTTCCGACTTCTATACCATACATACATCACCAAAAACAATCCGCCACCTACCATCAAAGCAATGTATCCGCCATGTGGAAATTTATCGAGATTGGCCATCAAGAATATAATTTCTATGGAGAGATAAACAAACAAATACAAATAAATAAATACCGAATTTACCCGTTTCGATACCAAATAATTGGCAAACAAAATGGAGGTAGATAACATACACAAGGTTATGGCTAAACCATATGCCGCTTCCATTGCACTGGCCGATTTAAAATATAGAACGATACCACAACAACCGGCAAATAATAATGTATTGATACCCGGTATAAACAATTGTCCCTTTGCTTCAGAAGGATAATTGATTTTCATACGAGGCCAAAGATTTAATCGAATGGCTTCACTGATTAAAGTAAAAGAGCCACTGATTAAAGCCTGACTGGCAATAATCGCAGCAAAAGTGGCAATGATTAAACCAATCAATCGAAAGTCGTCGGACATGATGCCAAAGAATGGATTAAATCCACTTTTAATCAATTCATCAGAAATTAAAGTGCCTTTATGATGCGATAATAACCATGCTCCTTGTCCTAAGTAATTTATAATTAAACAAACTTTTACAAAAATCCAAGAGAACCGAATATTTGCCCTTCCGCAATGGCCCAAATCGCTATACAATGCCTCGGCTCCGGTTGTACAAAGAAATACCGCTCCTAATATCCAAAAACCTTTAGGATATACGGTTAATAGTTTTACGGCATAATATGGATTGAATGCTTTAAAAATACTCAGTTCATCGTTGATATGCGCAAAGCCAAGTACGGCCAACATTAAAAACCAAATCAACATTACTGGTCCAAATAGTTTTCCTATAGATGCTGTTCCAAAACGCTGCATGAAAAACAACACTACTAATATACCCAGTACAATATAAACTACTTGATATTGCTCAATAGCTTTGAAGGCATCAATTTGTTTCAAACCTTCAATAGCCGACGACACCGAGATGGCAGGCGTAATCATACCATCGGCCAACAAAGCAGCACCGCCCAACATAGCCGGAATAACCAACCAACGTTTCTGCCTTCTTACCAATGTATACAAAGAAAAAATACCGCCTTCACCTTTGTTATCGGCCTTTAAAGTAAGGATAACATATTTTACAGTAGTTTGAAGCGTTAACGTCCAGATTATACAGGAGAGTCCGCCAATAATTAATAAATCTGTAACTACTTTTTCGTTGAGAATAGCATTGAATACGTAGAGCGGTGAAGTACCGATATCTCCATAAATTATTCCTAAGGCTACTAATAGGCCTGCCAGGGTAGCTTTGTTTACTTGCTTTGACACTACAAATATTTTTTAGTGAGATGGCATTATCATGAATTGGGTTGTATGTACAATCAAGATATGCGGCACAAATGTAAAATTAAAGAAAGACTATAATGCGATAATTGATGAATTATTGTTCATAAAAGTTGATCTAAGGTAAAATTACTTAAATGAGCTATTCAAAAAATGGAAATTTTCACTTAGAAGATCTGTTTTGCAAACAAGCGCAGGTAACAGCAGTGAATTTTGAATACAGGTTTTGATCAATGATAACGTGCCAGAACCTACATTTCTATTGCTTTATAAAACGCTGAACCAATTTTTGGCCATTTTGTATACAAGCTATAAAATACATTCCGCGAGGCAAATGGGCGGTAGGTACCAGAAGTGCATTTTGTCCACGCATTACAAAAACTGTTTTATTCGTTAGCAACTGCGTTTGGGCGTTGAACAATTGAACAATAACATTGCCCGATTGCTTAGCCCAATATTGAACATGCAATTGATTTACTACCGGATTGGGATATATACCGAAATTACCCTCGGTGGATTGATTTAATGCTATACGCAAAATAGAACTATACCGATATGAACCAGTTTGTTCAACCAATTTTAAACGATAATACACTTGGCTAAATGAAAGTTGAAGCAAGGGGTCATTGAATTGATAGTGACCGCTACGTATAGTTTGAACAGGAACAAAACCTATTGATGTAAAATTTCTACCATCCACACTTCGCTCTACTCCATATCCCAAAAAGTTCACTTCATTATCTACCTTCCAATTTAAGTTAACTTGTTGCCGGGTTGGCAATGCAGTAAACGAAACTAATGTTACCGGAATAGGTGCAACTGCTGTAAATGCCAAAACAAACTCGCCCCAACTGTTTATTACATTACTGGAAATGGTTGATGGTGCAGGTTGTGTTGCATTGCCGCCAATATTTAACCAATTTTCGCCACCATCGTCTTTAGCAATTTTACAAAATGAAGGTGTACTTACGCCATCATCTGCACCATAGGATAAGGTTATCACAAAATTGCTGAGGTTACCGGAATTTTCTTCAATATTGATGCTATAATAACGCACTTCCGAAATAGAGGCTAATCCTGTTGGAAGATTTCTTGGGTAGGGTGCGCCGGGTAAAACCTCTGCAATAAATAATGCACCGCCCGATGCCGAAGCATTGTTGGCCCTAATAGAAACCGGACGATAATTTCCGTTTTCGCCAATTGGAATTTGTTGAACCGTTGCAGCAGTATTAATACGAGTTTTGGCCGGACCATTAATATACGAAGCTGCAGATGCCCCTGCAAAAGCCTGTATAATAACTGTATTAAACGGATTGGTAAACAGTTCGCCATTTACAAATTGAAGAAAAGAAATTTCATGTATACCAACAATTCCTATGCCGGCAGCATTTTGTACCACCATTTTACTGATAGATCCATTGGTGCCATAAGCCGTTAATTGTTGCGCAGTGGTGCCGGTAAATCGTACCTCACTTACATTAATCGTTCCCGAATTTTCTACATTACCTTTTGCGTCGATGATGGCATTATCTCCGGTAATTTGTCGAAATGCCGATACTCGTAATAAGCCACCTGCATTTACTACAATTTCGGGACTATTATTTACTTTATTGGCAACAATACTACCTCCATTATCAACAGATAAAATTGCCCCATTATTGATGGTAATTTGATCAATACTAGTGGCTGAGGTAATTGAAATATTATGTCGGATATACACCGAATCATCGCTTTTTACCGGAACCCGAGTAGCTGTTGCCCATGCAGTTTCGGGATCGCCCATTGATTTTGATTGCCATATTGATGCAGTATTCCAATTGCCATTATTGATGGTTCTAAATACAAATGGTTGAACGCAGGTTAATCCGCCAAACCATCCAATAGAAGTTGATGCACCCGTAGTGTATTGTATCGTTAAAACACCATCGGCATTGGAAGCAACAAATTGTTGTGTTGCAGTACCGTTTTGAGCAGATGTTAAATTAACAATGCGTGGCGCACTAATTGAATTGCCATCGTACACAGCCAATGTATTTCCTGCAGCCAATTGCAAATTATAAATAGTGAACGCCATTTTTCTGCCGGCACTTGTAGGGGTAAAAGTTTGAGTAAATGAACTTGTAGTATTTCCGTTTGCTCCGCCTGCATCATAATAACTGGTATCGCAAACGGAATAACTTCCATTATCATTCAATACAACTCCGGTAGAAAATACAGGTTGTACAGCAGTTGATACACTAGTGCATCCGGTTATGGGGTTAGTAGCCAATACGGTAAATCGATCATTGACAGTATTGATGCTATTTACCGATTGATTGGTGGTAGTATTTGTAAGCGCTACACCATTTAATTGCCAGCGATAATTGATATTGGCAATAGGTGTATAAGATAATGTTGATGTAAAGGCATTGCGATGATTTAATACAGCCGAAGTTGGTGTAATCGCCACCTTTTCAGGAGCAGGATTTACAATAACAACTACTTGATCGCTACTGGTATTTCCACACAAATCTGTTACCGTTAAAGTGTATGTAAATGCACCTGCAGTAGGCGCACTGAAAACCGGATTGGGGGCATTTGGATTATCTAAACCTGTTGCCGGCGACCATTGATACCGATATTCTTTTCCTGCAAATGTTAGTCCATCAAATTGATTAAAGGATTGAACCAAGGCGCCAATTAATGTAGCATTGCCGGATATTTTATCGGCATTCCATAAACCTTGTCCGGCAAAGTTTTCAGACGATCCGATGGGCCTTCCATTTCCAAATAAAAATAATTTTCCAGTGATGGAATCTATAGCAGCATCTTGTGCAAAATTAGATTCGAAGCCTGTATTTTGAGATAGTGCGGTAATGGATAAAGGCTGTAAACCAATTTTAAAAATCTGACTAGGCAGTCCAATTGCCAAACGCATGGTAAACATATCGCCATTTGTATCCGCTGCAATCCATATCAAAGAAAAATTTTCGGTTCCCGGAATTACTCCTACTAAAGTTGCGGCACCGGTTATTCTATTGATTTCGTACAACTCCGAAAAACTATTAAAAGCGATGGCATAAATTTTACCATTGGCAGGGTTGTACGTCATACCACTCCAATTGCTTCCTACCGAAGGCACACTAGTTCCAATTACGGTGATATTGCCGTTAGTAGTATCTACTTTTATAAACTGGTTGGTATTGCGTACCAACATGTATAATCCAAAC
>JBMOEQ010000045.1:0-16613 GCA_049314655.1 Ferruginibacter sp.
CAATTACAAAGCATGGCATGTTTTAGGAAGATGGCATTACGAAATCAGTAATTTAAATTTCATAGAAAGAGCTGCAGTGAAAATTATGTACGGTGGTTTACCGAGTGCATCTATAAAAGAATCAATAACTGCATTTGAAATTGCCAATACCATCACAAAAGGCTTCATTTTAAATTATTTTGAAATGGCAAAAGCTTATAAGAAAAATGACGATAAGAAAAAAGCCATAGCCTGTTTAAACAGTTTGTTAGTATTGCCCAATCAAACAGAAGACGATCCTACCATAAAAGCGGATGCTCGAAAATTGTTAGACGAATGGGATTAAAATTATATTCTTCCAAAATTTGATTTTAGTGGCATCATTTAATTTTTGTACTTTAAAGTTTAAAATAATCTCCATGAATTGTTTTCTCAAACTTACGCTTGCATTGCTATGCACCAATATTGGATTGATTGGTGTTGCACAAACAACTAGTTCCATTTACGACCCCTATGCATTGTTTGCACCGATAACTTATCCTCAAGGAAGTACTTTAACAAGAGCTGCCACCGGCGAACCCGGACAATCGTATTGGCAAAATAGAGCAGATTATACAATCGATGCTACTTTGAACGAAACCACTCATGAAATTGAAGGCAAAGTTTCAATTCGCTATAAGAATAATAGTCCGTATGCATTGCCATTTTTGTGGCTTCAATTAGATCAAAATTTATTTAATAAAGACAGTCGCGGACAAGCACGTGTTCCGGTAGATAAGCGAAGCAGGTATGGCGATTCAAAATCTACCTTCAGTGGTGGCTTCACTTTAAATGAAGTAAAAGTAAATGGAACCAATGCCGATTATATCATCGACGATACACGTATGCAAATTCGCTTATCTAAACCAATGAATGCCGGAGGAGATATGGTTACCCTTAGTATGCAGTTTAAATTTGTATTACCCGAATATGGTGCCGATAGATGCGGAATTTTAAAAACTGCTAAAGGAGATATTTTCGCTGTAGCACAATGGTACCCTAGAATGTGTGTTTTCGATGATATTGATGGATGGAATACATTGCCCTATTTAGGCCCTAGTGAATTTTATTTAGAGTATGGCGATTTCGATTTCAATATTACAGCACCTGCTTCGCATATTGTAGTAGCCGGTGGCGAATTACAAAATCCAAAAGAAGTATTAACTACCGAACAATATAAAAGATGGCAACAAGCATTACAAAGCGATAATACGGTAATGATTAGAAATGATAGTGAAGTATCTAGTGCTGCATCTCGTCCAGGCGTACAAACACTTACATGGAAATATAAATTGAATAATGCCAGAGATGTTTCTTGGGCATCATCTCGGTCATTTATTTGGGATGCGGCACGTATTAATTTGCCCTCCGGAAAAAAGGCTTTAGCCATGAGTGTATATCCTTCAGAAAGTAAAGGGAAAAAAGGTTGGGGTAGAGCTACAGAATATACGAAAGGCAGTATTGAAAATTATAGTAAGCGTTGGTTCGAGTATCCGTATCCGGTAGCTGTAAATGTGGCGAGTAATGTTGGGGGTATGGAATACCCGGGTATTGTATTTTGTGGCTCAACTGCTGAAATGGAATCGCTTTTTGGAGTTACTGATCACGAATTTGGACATACCTGGTTTCCGATGATTGTTGGCAGCAATGAACGTAAATATGGTTGGATGGATGAAGGCTTCAACACTTTTATTAATTCATTGGCTGATGATGATTTTAATGAAGGCGAATATAAAAGTGCAACAACTACTATGGATGTAATGGCGCCATATATGTTTAGCAATCAAAGTGAATCGGTATTTCATACGCCCGATGCTATGAAAGAAGGCAATATTGGCATTGCATTATATTATAAGCCAGGATACGCTTTAGAGCTATTGCGCAATCAAATTTTGGGAAATGATCGTTTCGATTATGCATTTAAAACCTATATCCGTCGTTGGGCATACAAACATCCAACTCCATGGGATTTCTTTAGAACGATGAATAATGTTGCCGGTGAAGATTTAAATTGGTTTTGGCGTTCGATGTTCTTAGAAAATTATAAACTCGATCAACAAATTGTTGGGGTTAAATTTGATGCTGCTAACGCTGAAGATGGATCAATTGTTACCCTTGCCAATCTAGAACAAATGGCAATGCCCGTGATATTAGAATATGAAACAGTATCCGGAAAAACCGGAAGAATTAAACTGCCTGTAGAAGTGTGGAATAATACACAAGTATTTAAAACCCGAATTTCGGTAAATGAAAAATTAGCGAGTGTAACCATCGATCCCGATAAAGTTTTTCCGGATGTAGAATTCAGTAATAATAGCTGGAAAGCAAAATAGCATTATAAAAGCATTATAAAAAGGGTATACAATTGGGTATGCCCTTTTTTATAAGTACAATTAAAATTGAATTATTTTTTCTATTTCAATTGGGTTAACTAAGCTTTCGCCACGACACGATTGCTGTTGAATTTTGCGAACAATTTGCATGCCTTCAATTACTTTTCCAAAAGCAGCAAAGCCTTGTCCATCTGCACCATTGCCATAATCAAATTGCGATTGATCGCCAATGCAAATAAAAAATTCTGTATTTGCCGATCCAACCGTAGTTCTTGCCAAAGATAAAACCCCATTGGTATGTGATAATCCAGTTTGTTGGGTTGATTCATGGGGTATTCCCGGTATAATCCTCGTTGCTTTTCCATCGCTTTGCCAAGTACCACCTTGAATTAAGCCTACATTATTAGCCGCATTTATGCCTTCCAACAAAACCACTCTATAAAAAGCCCCTTTATTGAAATAGCCCGAATCTATATATTGTAAAAAAGCTTGTACCGTTTTAGGTGCTTTAGCCGGATACAGTTCGGCTTCAATATCTCCCATTGATGTTACAATACGGATTCGTGGAAAAGGATGCGGTGTAGTATTACAACTCAATAAAGCCATCAACAAAAGCGCAAAGAAATAACGTAACATATACATTTTTTACAAATCTACTGATTCAATTGTACGTATTGTAACCATTTTTTACGCCATTTAAGTTCCTTTTAAAGTTCTTCAAAAAGCACTTAGATATTGTTGTAATTTTAACTTTCCAATTCACCCAATAATAGTTCAACCATTATGTTGCATACGATTGAAAATGATTTTTTAAAAGTAGTGGTAAATGATGCCGGTGCCGAACTTACCCATCTTATACAAAAATCTTCCGGTATTGATTTTATGTGGGAAGCCAATCCTGCATTTTGGGGTAAACGTTCTCCGGTACTTTTTCCTATTGTTGGTACATTAAAAAATGATACATACAAATTTAAAAATGCCGATTACAAATTAAGTAGACATGGTTTTGCAAGAGATCGTGTTTTTGAAGTTACTCATCAAGCGGAACAAATCCTCATATTAACCTTAGTTGATGATGCCTCAACTCTGTTGGTTTACCCTTTTCATTTTCGTTTTTCATTAATATATGCTTTACTGGAGGATAAGCTATCGGTTACCTATAAAGTTGAAAATACCGGAAATGAAAATATGTATTTTTCTGTAGGCGGGCATCCTGCTTTTAAACTTCCATTAAAAGATCATTTACAATACGAAGATTATTATTTGGCATTTAACCAAATAGAAAATACGGGCAGGTGGCCAATTAGTGCCGATGGATTAATTGAAAATGCGCCTATTGAATTGCTGCATTCAACTCAACAATTGCCTTTATCTAAAGCACTTTTTTATAAAGATGCCATTGTATTAAAGCATTTACAATCCAATGAAATAATGTTGAAAACAGATAAAGATTCGGCCGGATTATTGTTTGAGTTCCATGAATTTCCATTCTTTGGTATTTGGGCTGCAAAGGATGCGCCATTTATATGCTTAGAACCTTGGTGCGGCATTGCAGATGCAGTTTCTAGCAATCAATTGTTGATAGAGAAAGAAGGTATTCATTCATTAGATACTGCTGAAACCTTTGAACGAACATGGAGCGTTACTTGTTTTTAAATTGAGCCGAACATCCACATAACACGAAAAAAATATTTATTATGGCAAGTGAAGACATCGCAAAAATTAGAAAAGATTATACGCTCAATACATTAAATGAAGATTCTGTATCTGCCGATCCTATTCAACAATTTGGTGTATGGTGGAAAGAAGCAGAAAGCGCATCCATTGAAGAAGTAAATGCAATGACATTAGCTACGGTTGATGCAGCAGGAGTGCCGGAAGCCCGAACCATTTTATTAAAAGGATATGATGAAAAAGGATTTGTATTTTTCACCAATTACAACAGTGCAAAAAGTATACAATTAGATGCGCATCCTACTTGTAGTTTACTCTTTTTTTGGAAAGAATTGGAACGTCAGGTTCGCATTACCGGAATTGCAGAACGCATCAGCACCGAAGAAAGCATCCATTATTTTGATAGTCGCCCAGAAGGTAGTAAAATTGGCGCATGGGCTTCACCACAAAGTACTGTTGTTGCAGGTGCAGCATGGTTAAAAGAAACGTTTCAATATTATGCCGAAAGATTTAAGCATGGCAAAATACCTAAACCACCACATTGGGGTGGTTATAGAATTAAGCCTACCAAAATAGAATTTTGGCAAGGCCGCCCAAGTAGAATGCACGATAGAATTTTATATTCAAATCTTATTGAATCTACTTGGAAAATTGAACGATTAGCACCTTAGTCAATTTTTGTTTATAAAAATTTTCAAACCTTTATTTTAAATTATACAATGAAAAAAATGCTGCTCACCTTGGGATTATTTATTATAGGTAACCTCACGGCACAATGTCAAGAAAGTAAAACAGCCTTGGCCGATGCCAATGCTAAAGGATGGAAGACAGCTACAGATTCGGCTAAATTGTATTCCATAACTTACCCTGCGCATTGGGCATTTAGAGAGAAACCCGAGCGCATTGGATTTTTTGTTACTTCTCCTTTACAAAATGAGGAAGATGATTTTAAGGACAATGTAAATTTAATAGTACGCGAATCTACTTTTGATAAATTAGATATTGGCGCTGTTTCTTTGGAGCTTTTAAAAACATTGAGCGAAAAAATCAATGACTTTTCAAAGATTTCTGAAAGAAAAACTTTAAAAACCAATGGAGTAGGCTATTACGAAATAGAATATGTTGGCAAATATCCTTCCGGAGAACAAAATGTTGCCATTTATATTATTCAGCGCATCTTTGTTAAAAATTATCATATTTATACCCTTACGTTTACAAGTAAAAGCAACGAGCAAAAATATTACAGGTCTTTAGCATTAAAAATATTCGATAACTTAAAAGTACTTTAGCAAAGTATTGTAGTAATTATTTTTATTGGTAAATGGTGTGTTAGCATTTGTTCAACCTTTTGTTCCAAAACATGTTATACTAGCCACTGGTATAATATATCGCGTTTAGCCTTTTCCCTTTATTATATTTGCATCCCATGAAATATGTATTTTATTTAATTGTTTCTATCGTTTTGTTTTCAAGTTGCCTGCGAAAAAAGCCGTCAATTACTAAAGAAGAAGTACTTCAAGTAATTCATAGATTCGATTCTGGTTGGAAATTTAAAAACAAGGTAATAGTAGATTCTACGCTAGCTCCCAATTATGTGTATTTTACCCAATCCGGCGGCTTATTCATCAGAGATAGTGTTGTTGAAACTGCAGGTGCTGATATTTACAGTTTAGATACGGTTGCTAGAAATGAATTTGAAATAGAAATATTCGAAAATACTGCAGTGGTAAGTTGTAGATGGCGTGGTAAAGGACAATATAGAAATGTGCCTTTTGATGAAAATCAACGATGTAGTATCACATTGGTAAAATCTAATGGTAAAGTACTTATTTTATCTGAACACTGCACACCTATTAAATCGAATAGAATTTTCCATTAATAATTAGTATTCCTTTTCATCATTTTAAATTATTTACATGAAAAAGTATATCCCGCTGTTGATGACATGCGTTTTCCTTTGCGCTTATGGAGCAACATCTGCTCAGCAATTATTGATAAGAAATGTTCAGGTAGTAGATGTGGAGAAGCAAAGAATTTTACCTGCTCAACAAGTATACATCAATAATGGAATGATTGAAAAAGTAGAAAAGGTGAATAAAAAAATGCCTCCCGTTGGAACTCAAATTATTGAAGGGAATAACCGTTATCTATCACCGGGTTTCATAGATGGACATGTACATTTTTTTCAAAGTGGAAGTTTATTTACCCGCCCCGATGCATTGGATTTACGGAAATACCAACCATACGATAAAGAAATTACTTGGGTGAAAAGCCACATAAGAGATTTTTTAAATCGTTATTTAGCAGTAGGGATTACCGGTGTTATAGATGTTGGAGCTACTTATAATTTTCTTCAATTAAGAGATAGTTTTGTCAACCATTCCGGCGCTCCATCTATTTACATGACCGGTCCATTAATTACTACATGGGAACCTGATGTGTTTAGAAATTTAGCAAAAGACGAACCATTTCAAGAAATGAAAACGGTTGAAGATGCACAACGTTTAGTAAAAGCACAATTGCCTTTTAAACCCGATTTTATTAAAGTATGGTATATCGTTACAGATAAAGATAAAGAGGCAGGTGCAAGAAAGAAATTGCCACTTGTAAAAGCAGTGATAGATGAAGCACATGCCAATCATTTAAAAGTTGCTATACATGCTACAGAAAGAATAACAGCACAATTAGCTGTTGAAGCAGGTGCCGATTTTTTGGTACATAATGTAGATGATGAAATTATAAAGCCCGATTTTATTCAATTGCTTAAATCGCATCAAACTGTACTTTGTCCAACTTTAGTTGTAGCCAGTAATTATATGAAGGTATTTGGAGATAGCTATTCATTTTCTACAGAAGAACTCAATTTGGTTCATCCTCATCCTGCAGCTACCATTATTGATTATCCATGGCCCGATACAATTATGGGAAATCAGTACATAAAATACATGCGCAAAACAGGTATCCCCAATCAACTTCAAACAGATTCTATTTCAAATATTAATTTAAAATTATTAGCAGATGCCGGTGTTTATATTGTTACCGGAACAGATGCCGGCAATATTGGAACACAACATGCTACTTCTTATCGGAATGAATTAATGGCCATGCAACAAGCCGGATTAAGTATGTGGCAATTGCTACAAGCATCTTCAATTAATGGTGCAAGGGCAATGGGAAAAGAAGCAACGGAAGGCAGTATTGCAAAAGGGAAAAAAGCTCAATTCATCTTGCTGAATAAAAATCCTTTAGATAGTTTGGCCAATTGGTCGGCAATAGATTTAGTGTACAATAAAGGAATGTTTATTGCTCCGGATACCATTGTTCAGTTGTCGGCAACCGATTTAGTGCAACAACAACTCAATGGATATAATGCACATAATTTGGAAGCTTTTTTAGCACCTTATGCAGAAGATGTTGAAATTTATAAATTCCCAAATACACTTACTGTAAAAGGGAAAGATAAAATGCGTAAGATGTATGGTTTCATTGAACGTATGCCCAAATTATTTTGCAAATTGCAGAATAGAATTGTCAATGGTAATATTGTTATAGATCATGAAGAAATTTGGGGAGTAGATAATAAACCCTTTTATGGTATAGCAATTTATGAAATAGAAAGGGAAAAATTAGTAAAGTATATTTTCCTGAATAAGCATTACTATTATAATTATTATACCTTTCTATTTCATTCATGCTTGCCTAATTTTTTTTTATGATTCATTTAGTTCCTTTTAAACGTATCCATTTTGAAGAATTAATTCATTGGGTAAATAGTGAGGAATTGCTGGTGAATTGGTCGGGCTCTTTATTCAGTTATCCATTAACCCTCGATAGTTTAAATTGGTATATCGATAACACCAATGTAAAAGATGAGTCTGATGCTTTTGTGTATAGGGTAGAGGATGCACAGGGTAATGGTGTTGGTCATATTTCATTAGGTGGATTAAGTTGGAAAAACCGATCGGCCCGTATAAGCAGAGTTTTAATTGGCAATACAGAAAAGAAAGGAAAAGGGCATTGTAAACAAATGATTAAAGCTGTTTTGAAAATTGGTTTTGAAGAACTTCAATTGCACCGAATAGAATTGGGCGTTTACAGTAATAACGTTTCGGCTATTCGTTGTTATGAAAATGCCGGAATGAAAATTGAAGGATTACAAAGGGATGTATTGTGGCAAAACAACCAATGGTGGAGCAGGTACGAAATGAGTATACTAGATACGGAGTGGTTTGCATTGCATCCATAATTTCCCATTGTTTATTTGCTTGCGTTAATTTTGAAATTGCAAATTTATAATTATCATACATGAAAAATTTATTGCTTCTTTTTTGCATTTTATTCAGCTTTGGAATACAAGCACAGCAAAAAACAACTCGAATTGGTTTAGTAAGAACAGCCGAGTTTTATTCGGAAGAAAAAGGCATTACGATATTAGCCACAACACAAAAAAAAATCACCATAGAATTCGATTCTACAGTTAAAGACCTAAGCGCAAGACAAGACAAATTAGATCAACTTTTTCAAGCCATCAAACAGTTGGGTGCCGATCCATCTGCCTTGCAAAATTTCAATAACCAAAAGGAACTTTACCAACAATTAGAAGGTGATATTGAAGAACGCAAAAATGCTTATGAAGCTGCACTTAATGCAAGAGAAATTGAACTCATAAAACCCTTAGTAAAAGATATAGTTCGGGTATTAGAAATTTACCGCAAGGAAAAGAAGTACAATGTTATAATGAATGCTGATAATTTGGATAAAGCCGGAGTACTTTTAAGTTATGATCCTGAAATGGATATTACGGAAGATTTCATTTTGTATTACAATGCTCAAAGGAAATAATTATGCATTCATATTTCCATTAAAATGCATGAATGCAATGTTTAGTTCTTTTACAACACACGATTTTTGAAACAAGGAAATTTTTCTAATTTAAATGGATCGTTGTAATATTTAGTTGGCCTGTTATAGCCTTCCATACATTTTTGGGCCTTTACACTTGCAGCAACTACATGAAAAGTATAAAGCATCACTTGTTTAGAAATTGGTAGTACTATTTTTAATGGTATAGCAAAAATAGATAATCCTTTGGTATCGAAATTTGGATAGGTTTCATTAAAGCTGGCTGTTGAACAAGGGTGTAATAATGCATCTCCGGGTATGTTCGTATCTAACCATGATTCGGGTAGTTTGAAAAATATAACTTCCTTAAATACAACCTCAAAATTTTTATACAAGAGCGCATCAAAACTGCAACTTACAGTAAGCGTATTATGTTCAAAATCTTCTATCCAAAATCCATCCCACATTTGGTGTACAGGAATAAGTTTATTTACAGCATCTACCATTTAAAAGTTGATTTGGAATTTTTGAAGAACAGTTAAAAGTAGGTATTTTTTATACGCTCAAACTTAGGTGGTAAATAAAAAAATAAAGGCCAGATAGACATCCGGCCTCGTTATCCAAAATAATCCAAAATCCAAAATACAGTTGTGGTTGTTTGTTTGAAGTAAACAAACAAGCTATTAATTTTTTACAATTTTTTCTACTTGCTTATTGTTTTTGTCTGATAAGGTAATAACATAGATGCCATTATTGAAGGCACTTGCAGGAATTTTATTGAGTCCTTGATTGCCTGTTCCTCTGCTAACAACAGCACCATTAATTGAACAAATGGTGTATTGAAATGATGCCGGAGCCATTACCGTAATATCATTTTGAGTGAATGTAGATACAGTAAATGCTTTTGCAGTTTTTACATTTGCTTGTAATGCAATAATGCTAGAGTAACTTATTTTTCCGTTTTGTTCTGTTGCTTTAAGTCTATAAAATAAAGTACAATTTTCAGTTGGCGTATAAATAAATTGATTGCTATTGGTAATGTTTTGCAATAAGTTGAACTGATTGCCATTCACCGATTTTTCAAGTTCTAAAGTTAATAAGGGCTCGGTGGTTTCAACAGCCCAGCGGATAGCATGGTTGGCACCATTTGTCATGCCATTTAATTCTAGTTTTTTAATGGGCAACACGCCACCAAAAACACCTGTAATAGAGTAGGAGCCTAAGCTGCCATAATCAGAAATATTTGAATTGCCTGTGCCATCAACTTTAATATAATATTTACCGGAATTAAGTATTGTATCTACGTTAACACCAAGTATATTTTCGGGATTATAGATTTTAATGAGTGTACCAGATTGGTTGAATATGGATACTTGAATATCTAAATTGGCCGCATCATTATTTCCACCAACACTGTAAGGAATAGCAGATAATTTGAAAGTTACATTTTGAGTTAAAGTAAATGTAAATGCATCTACATCTGTAGTGGTTGAGATGATGCCATTTTGTTTAAAACCTGCTGCATTTAAAACTGTTGCAGTAGCATTCAGTTGATCGCCATAATCATCTACTCTATAACCAAATCCATTTAAGGTAGAAATTAGTTGTAAATTATCTTGTTCATTAGTGCATCCATAAGGTGTTTTTCCATTGTTCCAACCTGTCATGTTTCTATAATAACTGTTTCCCATTATTGGTGCCCATGCAGGTTCGCCTGTTCCTTGACCACTATTATAAACTTCTACTAAGCCACATGCTCCATCGTATTTAGATTGATGAGAAAGTCCCAATGTATGTCCACTTTCGTGAGAACAACATTCGCCTACCATTTTTGGACTATTGGGTCCTAATCTGTCGCTGAAAACAAAACAGGGGGTGTCGTCGCCCCAAACAAATGAGCCAACATAAGAAACACCACCTACTCCGGTAAACCATCCACTTGTAGGGGTAACAATTACTCTAATTCTTTTATTTAAAGGAGATTCTAGAAATTTTGCAGAATCGGTACTAATGTTTACATCAAAAGGACGATAATCTTCTGCCACACGGTTAAAAATTTCTGTGATTTGTAAATCTGTAAATACTGATGGTTGTGCATAAAATGCAGTTCCTCCATTCCAAAAAGGAGAGTTTACATAATGACCATCAAAATCAAGGTAAATAATAGCTGTGGCAGTAGTATTGCTGTTGAGTTTGGGTAGCGCCATTATACCCTGTTGTGCAAATACTGTTAAATATAAGAACAGCGCTGTGGTAAGGCTTTTCATTTTGGATACTTTTTGGATAATTGGATGAATACGATTTTACAACTGCATTCTATAGGTTAAACGATTCTTTATATTTTTCAAGTATACTGATGAGCACTTTTTTTAACTGATAGTTATCAGTTATCTTTTGATTATGATGTATTTAAATCAATTTGAAGGAAAAAATGTAGTAATTCAATTACAGGAAATATCAATTAAGGCTGAAAAATATCATAGAAGTATGTAATTTTACAAAAAATATTACCATGAAACTTTTTGTAGCCGGCTTACCTTATGATTTAGATGATGCAGAATTAGAAGAAATTTTTGAGAAATTTGGAACAGTTATTTCAGCTAAAGTTGCAATGGATAGGGAAACAGGTAAAAGTAAAGGATTTGGCTTTGTAGATATGCCCGATAGTACAGAGGCTAGAGATGCCATTGAAAACTTAAAAGACATTTCTTTAGGTAAAAAACCATTGGTAGTAAAAGAAGCAGAAGAACGTAGTGCACCTTCTGGTGGTGGCGGATACAGAGGTGGTGGTAACAGTGGTGGCGCCCCAGGAGGCGGTTTCCGTAAACCCGGCGGTTTTAATAACGATCGTAAAAGGTATTAAGCTAATCATTCTATACAATATTCAAAGGCATCTTAATTGATGCCTTTTTTATTGTCCTTATGTGTTGTTTTCAATAAAATATTTTCCCCTGGTTAAAAATCGAAACCAGCAAAGTAGCTGATGTACACACTTTAATGCTATTTTATAGAATAATCACTATACAGAAAAGCATTGTTTTCTACATTTATGTAAAACAATAAGATAGAGATTTGTGACAGGTTAATGAATCAACATAACCTCAAACAATCAAATTTCTTATCTATCTATTCTACATCCGAAAATCTGTAAAAACCATGAAAAACTTAACTCTATTATCCGATCAACAACTCATTCACCTTTATTTTGAAGGCGATTGCGATGCACTCTCTGCATTAATCATTCGTAACAAAGAGAAAATTTATACCTCTATTTACTTATTGGTAAAAGATAAATATTTGGCCGATGATATTTTTCAAGATTTATTCATTCGTGTTATCGACAATTTAAAAAATGGACATTATACCGAAGAAGGTAAGTTTTTACCTTGGGTAATGCGCATTGCTCATAATATGTGCTTAGATCATTTTAGAAAAGTAAAAAGATTGCCGGTTATTAAAACCAACGACGACTTAGATATTTTTGAAGTCTTAAATTTTTCATCTCCTACTGCTGAAGATAAAATGGTTTCTAATCAACGCCACGATCGCGTAATGCAAATGTTAGAAATGTTGCCTGCAGAACAAAGAGAAGTTATTATCTTAAGACATTACTCTGATATGAGTTTTAAGAATATCGCCGATTTAATGCATGTTAGTATCAATACCGCTTTAGGCCGTATGCGTTATGGCTTAAATAACTTGCGTAAAATAATGGCCGAAAAACAAATTGCCATGTAATTAAAATTGCTAAAGTATAATACACTACGGTTGCTTGAAAAAGCAACCTTTTTTTATGCATGACTATTGCTCAATGAAGCGCATAAAAAAACGGCTACTGTTGATAGCCGTTTTTTTAATAAATATACAGTATTAATTAGCTTTCTTTTTTGGTGGTGTAACCGCCGGTTGAATGGCTTTTTTGTTAGATAATGCTTCTTCATCTAAAGGATCTTTAGCCAATACTTTATCACAAAATACTAATGCTTTGTTTTTATCTTTTTCAATATTAAAACTATAAGCGATAAAATATTTATACGCTCTAATGAGTTGTGCTTTTACTTTTACCGAATCAGTTGCCCATGCAGCTTCACCCATAGAAATTACTTTTTCAAAAGAAGGATTAGCCAAGCCTTTTTCCATTGTAGAATCAATATTCCATAAGGTTTTAGCCGTCATATCATAACCATAAATGTCGTCTGGGAATTTTTCAGTGTACATTTTCCAACCTTCCACAGCCGCCACTAAATCGCCCGATTTAGAATAAGTATATGCCATATTGTATACATCAGTTTTTCTTGGATTCTTTTTCACTTGCACTAAACGTCCATACCAAAATGCCAATTCTTTTGTTTTGTTTTGTTTTGTAAACTGACTAATCATCTTACTTACCAAAAGCACTTTGCCCGCTTCGGAACTATCTAATTGAATGCCTTGCTCAATTATAGAAGCTGCTTTTTCTTCATTACCCGGAAATTTCAATAATATTTCGGCGTATGCACCATAATCGCCTGGCATTAATTTGCTTGAAACTTGTTTAGTAAAATAAGCTTCAAATGCAGTTTTGGCTGCCAAAGAATCATTTAATCTGCTATAAGCATAAGCTTTTAAGCCATATAAATTAGCAAACGGTTTAGCACCACCATTGGTAATGCATTCATCAGCTTTTGAAATGGCATTGTTAAAATTACCTTGTGCATAAAGCATAGATGCAGTATAGTAGCAAGCATTAGGTACATCTTTGCCCATTGCTGCAAGATATTTATCAAGGTATTGACCCGACTTATTTACATCTAAATTGTAATAGTAAGTATATAAACGGTTATATACCGGTGCATAATTGGGGTCTTTGGCTAAAGCGTCATCAAACCATTTCATGAAAATGCTTTCGTAATCGCTGCCATAAGTAAGAAAGATTTCAGCAGTACGCATATAAGCTCTTGCATATTTTGGATTGATATCTAATGCAGCTTTGTAAGATTGTTGGGCATTGCTTCCATCAAAATTTTTACGATGCGCATCGCCCAAATTACACCATACATCCGGATCTTTAAAACCTTTAAGGGTGGTTGCTTTTTGAAGTTGTTCAATAGCATAAACTGCATCTCCAGCCTTTGCACGGATATTGGCTAACCCTACCGCATTTAGAATGGCAATACTTTTTCCTTGTGAAATTTGAATTGATTGATTAAACAAAGCACGTGCTTCAGTAAGCTTATTTTGAAGCAATAATACTTGTCCTTTTCCAGTTAATAGAAGTGGATTATCTGGACTAGTTTTTAAACCGGTTTCGTATAAATTTGAAACGGCATCAATATCTACATTGTCATCTTGCAATAACATTGATTGTCCTAATAAATAAACGGCTTCAGCCTGTGCAGGATTTTGCTGTACTATTTTATTAAACGTTTCTATTGCAGAAACATACTTTTCATAATACATAAATTGCTTTCCGGCATCTATAGTTTGCGAAAAAGCATTTAAACTAAAAAGTAGAAAGAAAAGAGAAGGAGTGAAAGTTAAAAAGCGTTTCATTTTTTACTGCATTTTATCGTTAGCGAAACATATGACCTTTCAGGGCTATTACTAGCATAAAAGGTTTTACCAAAGTACATAACGAAGTTAGCAATAAATGAATCGATGCATCAATTTAATGTCAATTTTTGAACTGATAAAAATCAATTTTTAAAGTCTTAACATTTTGTTATTCAAATGTAAATGCAAAATAAAATGAATGCAGGAAGTTATTTAATGAAGTTCACAGGAATACAATTCAGTTTGTGATTGTTATAGTATTAATACAACAATAGTTACACTGATTAAAACCATTGCAAAAAGCACCATTAAAAATGGGCAATTATAGAAAGGGAAATAATAAGGCACTTGAATTCATTTCAATAAATTCAAGTGCCAGTTAAATTATAAATTGATTACGCTATTGGTACTTCCAAAGCCATTTTCCTGAATGCTATCTGCTTCTGTATCGATAACCCACTCAGTTGCATTTACACGATATTTAAATTCGTGTTGAGAGTTTTTTGGAAGTGAAACATCGCAGCTAAAACTGCCATCTTTTTTCTTACTCATAACAATTGAGTTTTCCCAATCGCTGTTTAAACCTAAAATTTCTACTGTTTCTGCATTTTCAGGCGCAATAGAAAATTTAACTTTGCAATAATCTTTCGTTTTGAAGTATGTTTTTTGTACCATAATTTGAATTTAAATTTTTTAATATGTGTTAAAAAATTGGTTTGGGTTTAAGTTTTTGTGTAATGCATTTGAAATAATCAAAAAATTTTACGCTTGCACTCAAACAATGTGTATATTTTACACAAAAGTAGGGTTAAAAATTGAATATTTCTCTTTTTTATACTGTTTAGAAACCCACATTTTGCCTATAATTGTGGATAAGATAGCAGCATTTGAAATAAGATGTCTCTACAAAAATTCATTAACTGTACTGATTTACAGTATCTTACATTCTTATTAAAGAAAAGGCATAAAGCATCCGAAAGAAGGGGTAAATGAGTTAATTTTGTGGCTTATCAATACCAAAAAATATAAAAAATATGAGCGAAATTCAATTAACAAAGGGCGCAATTCATACCAATAAAGGAATTTTAAAATTTGAATTATACGATGATGATGCGCCTATTGCGGCAGCAAATTTTAAGAAATTGGCCGAGCAGGGTTACTATAATGGCATAAGTTTTCATAGAGTGATTCCAAATTTCATGATACAAGGTGGATGCCCAGATGGAACCGGTGCCGGTGGTCCGGGTTATACCATTCCATGCGAATTAAAAGGTACCAAACAAATGCACGATAGGGGCGTAATGTCGATGGCACATAGAGGTAGAAATACCGGAGGATCTCAGTTTTTCATCTGTCATAATCGTGCAGGTACCCAACATTTAGATAGAAACCATACTTGCTTTGGACGTATCATTGAAGGAGTGGATATTATAGACAGCATCCAAGCGGGTGATAAAATGGAGAAAGTAGAAATCTACGCATAGAAAATTAGCCAATTGGTGATAAAAAATGAAGGTTAGAGATTGATAATCAGTCTTTAACCTTCATTTTTTTTAATGTTTAGGCACATTTTTTTCACAAATGGCTTTATTGGGCGTCTAACGAATTCATATTGTGTATTTTTATCGCTTATAAATAGCTCATTATGATTAGAAGATTTGGCCAAACCCTTAAGTTTAGCCTACTAATTTGCTTTGTATTTCTTGCATTTATTTGTACATCAAATACTTATGCTCAACAGCAGGTGAAAATGAAATTGCCTTCGTCTGAAATATATGCCGGCATTGAAGTGGGGTCGAAGGGGGTTAAAATGAGTTTATTAGAAATTGCACATAAATCTAAATCAACCGAAATTGTTCGTATTGTAAAAGATACTTCTTCAAATACCGACTTCATTTCATTTACTCCTGAATCTTTTTCTGCCACATTACGTGCTTTAGTTGGATTGATTCAATTTGCTCAAAAAGAATATCAAATTGCGCCAACTAAAATTTACACTGTAATTAGCAGTGGCGTAAAAATGCAAGCCGATAAAGAAAAGAAAGCTGATTGGGTTAGTCAATTAATCGATTCATTTAAAGTTTCCATTGCCGATCCCAAGCGAATTGTTGATATAGTTGATATTAAAGAAGAAGCACGATTATCGCATTTAGGTATTGTACCCGAATCGCGCCGATACAATACTTTTTTAATTGATATCGGAAGTGGTAATAC
>JBMOEQ010000046.1:0-15898 GCA_049314655.1 Ferruginibacter sp.
TTGATAATATTCAATTAGAGCGCTCTATGGAAATTTACAAAAAGCATTTTGGCGACATGAGTGGAATGCATTTTGTATTTGCAGGAAATATTGATGAAGCAACAATGATTCCATTATTAGAAAAATATATTGCTTCATTACCTTCTAGCGGAAAGAAATTTAACTATACCGACAATCAATTAAGAACAGCAAAGGGTAAAATCAATTTGAATACCTTCCGTGGTAAAGAAGAAAAAAGTTTAATTCTTGCAGTTTTTTCTGGTGAAACAACATACAGTGAAGATGCTGCTTTAAAAGCCGATGCCCTTACGCAAGTTTTAAATATTAGAATTATAGAAGAATTGAGAGAAAAAATTCAAGGCATTTATGGTGGCGGAATTTTTGGCGAGTTACAGAAATACCCATACAGTGGTTATTCTTTTATTGCACAACTTCCTTGTGGACCCGAAAAAGCAGATACCCTTACGCAAGCATTAAAAGCCGAAATAGAAACCATCAGAACGAAAGGTATTGAAAACAGTTACTTAGATAAAGTAAAAAAACAATGGAAGGAAGCGCATAAAGAAGCCATTAAGAGCAATAGTTCATGGGCTTCTAACTTGCTCGACAGTAAAGTTGAAGGAAGTAGTATAGATCGTTTTATTCAATACGAAAAATATGTAGACAAGTTAACGGCTGATGATATTAAGAAGGCCGCCAACAGTTATTTAAGTGGAAGCAATTTGATGATTGCCACATTGATGCCCGAAAAATATGATCCAGAAAAGCAAACTTCTACCGGAAATCGTAAAAATGTCATCCTCAAAAATATTGACACTAAATCGGGCAACATTAAAGTTGAATTGTATGATAATGGTGAAGTTGATGGCGATGAAGTAACCGTTTATTTTAATGGGAAAGCAATCAGTACAAAACAAAAATTAAGTGAAAAAGCCATTGTGTTTGAATTGAAAGCGATTAAATCTGCTGGCAATGAATTAGTGATGTATGCAGATAATATGGGTAGCATTCCTCCCAATACTGCAGTAATGAAAATTTATTGCGATGATCAGGTATATGAAGTAAGAATTGAATCGGATGAGCAAAAGAATGGCGCTATTAGATTTACTGTAAAATAAGATTTAATACTATTTATTTATAAGCTGCATCAACTTAATGATGCAGCTTTTTTTTTGGGAGTTACTAACAATAGGTTAGAAATGAAAAAGAGTAACATAATTTTATGTCAAGTAATATCGTAGAAAAAGAAGGACCCCTCATAGAAATGAAGGGTCGTTACGATTGCTTGCCATATGAAAAAATTGTTCTAATGCATTCTTATAAGAAGCATTGAAAATATTTAAAATTTATACATTACTGCTACTAATCCGGTAGCGGTAGATTTTGAAGCTGTGCCATCTTTTTTAAGAAAAATTCCAGATTGAGCAGATTCAAATCTTAATTCCGGTACTATAGTAAGTGGACCAACTTTATAATTTAAAGAAAGGGTGTTGGCAAAAATATTTTTAGTGCCAAAATAAATCATATCGTTATCACCAATAAACTCTGAGCGTAAAGTTAAACCGATTGAAGCCGTAGGATCTACATTTAAATAAACGGCTGCTCCTTTCCAAGAACCGGTTTTTATGCCAATATTTCTACTTTGTAAAGTTCCGTTGAAACCGATATTAAATTTATCAGTAACGGTTCCGGTTACAACTAAATCAATTTGAGATAAGCTTTCTAAACCACCGGGAATTGATAATGATTTAGAGCCATAAGAGCCCACATAATTTAAAAAGGCTTTCACTTTACCATTTTTTGAAGCACCACTAATTTGTGCGATAACACTTTTAACATTTGTTGTAGAAGTACTTTGATCGGTATAATTGGTTACACCTGCCATTAATCCTACTTTACCCAAAGTAAAATCTGCCTTTACGCCTGTGTGAAAAAATGGACCATTGGTAAACATGTACGACATGCTATAATTGCGATTCAAATAAGCATCTACCATTTCGTATCCAACATGCGTTGCAAATTTTCCTACAGTAAATTTCACTTTAGCGCTTGGGGCATAGGTAACATATAATTGCTTAATATTAGATAGAGAGATATACCCATTTTTACCGGTAGTTACGCCATCATTGTATGAGAACTCCTCTGCTCTTCTACCGAATCCCAAATCTACTGTAGCGGTAATTTTACCAGATAAAGCAGTTGCATCGGCCTTAATACTTGCCATACCCAATTCGAACGAATTTTGAGAATTGGTGAAACTGGTATAATTATTAGCAGTTTTTCCTGCAAAATTATAACGATAATAAGCATCTGCAGACCCAGAAATAACTAATGTTTTAGTTGAATCTTGAGCCATTAATACATTTACTGATGCTAAAGCCAGAATTTGAAGTGCAAATTTTTTAATCATACTTTCATTTTTTAGTGTATAAATTGAATACAGTTTCCATCATTCTGGCAAAGCAAACGTACCAATTGTAAACACTTACAACAGATTAAATATTTTATAATTTGTATTTAACCTACACAATAATAAGATTTATTATGTAAAAAATACACAATATTACATATATATTATATTGTAATATTATAAAATTGTGCATAAACAATAAAAATATAAGCCATTGTGCATTTAAAATGTCATATATATATTATTAAAATTTGAATAAAAGATTCAAAATAAAATAAAAACCCTTTAAGTCAATACAACAATTTCTACTTAAGGAACAATACAATCTGTAAAAAAAGAGAGCCACTCCAAAAGGAGTAGCTCACTTTATTTATCTACAAACAAAATAAACAACTAGGCCTGGCGCTCTTCAATTACGCCATCATTTTTAACCAACAAAGTTCCTTGAACATATTTTTCACCGTGTTGAGATTCATCCAAACCGGCTTCTTCTTCATCTTCAGAAACGCGAATAGGATTAATAAAGTTGATAAATTTAAAAATAACCCAACCTACTACGAAACTGTAGGTTACCACTATCAACATCCCTTTTAATTGCGTTAGGAATAATGTCGGATTTCCAAAAAACCAACCATCATTTCCGGCAGCATTAACCGCTTTACTTGCAAAAATACCTGTCATGAGCATACCAACCATTCCACCAACACCATGACAAGGGAATACATCCAACGTATCATCTACTTTAGATTTTGAACGCAATGAAACGGCAAGGTTTGATACGATAGATGCAACAAATCCGATAAATGCGCTATGTGCAACACCTACATAACCCGAACCAGGCGTTATTGCCACTAAACCAACAACTGCACCAATACAAAATCCCTGTACAGATGGCTTTTTACCACGCAATACATCAAAAAACATCCAAGCTAAACCTGCAGTTGCTGCAGCAGTATTCGTTGTAGCAAATGCAGATACAGCCAAGGTATTAGCACCTAATGCCGATCCTGCATTAAATCCAAACCAGCCAAACCACAACAATCCGGTTCCAATCAATACATAAGGCACATTGGCTGGAGAAGGTTCTAGGTTAGCCATATGCGACTTTCTTCTTTTTAAAACCAACGCACCAGCTAATGCAGCACAACCAGCAGTAATATGCACTACAGTTCCACCGGCAAAATCTAATACGCCCATTTTAAACAAAAATCCATCCGGATGCCAAGCCCAATGACATACCGGGAAATAAATAAACACACAGAAAAGAGCGATAAATAAAATGTAAGAAGTAAATCGAACTCTTTCTGCTACCGCACCAACAACCAATGCAGGCGTAATAATTGCAAACATTAATTGAAATAAAGAAAACAAAGAAAGCGGAATGGTTGGTCCACCCACCCAAGGCGCTCCCGAAATCACGCCCTTATAGAACATATGAGAAAAAGGATTACCGATCAATCCTTTAACTGAAGTTCCAAATGACATTCCAAATCCTACAGCTAACCATAAAACAGAAACAATACCAGCAGCAACAAAGCTTTTAATCATGGTACTGATTACATTTTTACGATTAACCATCCCACCATAAAAGAATGCTAAACCCGGTGTCATCAAAAACACCAAAGCGGTGGCAATAAGCACCCAAGTAATGTCGCCGGTATTGTACGTTCCATTATCGGCAAATACTTGTTCGGCAGGAAAAAATAAACTGGCAATGGCAAACGCAACTAAAGCTAAAAAAGGAATGATGTTTCTTAATCCTACTTTTTTCATAATCTTAAAATTTTAGTTACAAATAGATTAAATTAATTTATTATATTAATTTCAAAGACAATAATATGACTTTTTTAGCCATTTTTGAGCAATTTTATTAACATTAAATAATATAATATATGTTTATAATGAAAATATTACAAAAAAGCCTGCTAATCAGCAGGCTTAAATTCATATTATAAAAAATAAACTATAAATATCTCGCGATTAAATTTTCGTCTGTCGACTCTAAAAATGATTGTCCGGAGATAAATTCATCTACTTTCTGTGCACAATCTCTTCCTTCCTTTATCGCCCATACTACTAAAGATTGGCCTCTACGCATATCACCTGCAGAAAACACCTTTGGGATATTGGTTTGATAGGTCCTTTCAGTTGCTCTAATATTTCCCCGCTCATCTAATTCCAATTCTAAATCATTGATCATACCCTCTTGCTGTGGATGCATAAAACCCATTGCCAATAAAACCAAATCGCATGGAATTTCTCTTTCACTATTAGCTACTTCAATAAATTGAGCCGGCTTACCATCAACAATCTTCCATTCCAGATCAACTAATTTTAAGGCTACTACTTTTCCTGCTTCATCACCGATAAAAGCTTTTGTTGCAACTGCCCAATGCCTTTCACAACCCTCTTCATGGGAGGAAGTTGTTTTTAATAACATTGGATAAGTTGGCCAAGGCATAAGTGCTGAGCGATTTTCGGGAGGCTTTGGCAATAATTCGAATTGTGTTACGCTTAGTGCTTTTTGGCGATTACTCGTTCCTACACAATCGCTACCTGTATCTCCCCCACCAATTACAACTACATGTTTTCCGGTGGCTTCTATAATACTATCGGAAAATAATGTTCCGCTCACCCGCTTATTTTGCTGTTTCAACAATTCCATAGCAAAATGAACACCTTTCAATTCTCTTCCTGGTATCTGTAAATCTCTTGGTATGGTAGATCCTCCGGCTAAAATAATTGCATGATAATCTCTTAATAAATCTCCCATCCGTATATCTACCCCAACATTGGTATTACATTGGAAATGAACGCCTTCAACTTTTAATAAATCAATTCTTCGATCGATGACCCATTTCTCTAATTTAAAATCGGGTATGCCATACCGTAATAAACCACCGGGTTGATCATCACGCTCAAAAACAGTTACAGAATGCCCCGATAAATTTAATTGTGCTGCAGCTGCCAATCCTGCCGGCCCACTGCCCACTATAGCCACTTTTTTACCAGATCTGTTGATATTGGTACGTGGTTGAACAAACCCTTTCTCAAAAGCAATTTCAATAATATGCCGCTCAATTTCTTCAATGGTAATCGGTGGTCGGTTTATTCCTAGTACACATGCTGCTTCACAGGGAGCAGGACAAATTCTTCCGGTAAACTCTGGAAAATTATTAGTAGAAGCCAATATTTCATAAGCTTCCTTCCATTGTTTATTATATACTGCATCATTAAACTCGGGAATTACATTACCGAGCGGACAACCATTATGACAAAAAGGAATTCCACAATCCATACAACGACCCGATTGTTCGTTTAACTTTTCATCCGTGAAACGTAATACAAACTCATTATAATCATTGACCCTTTCATTAACATTACGTTTTTGAGGCAGTTCACGTTGATACTCCAAAAAGCCTGTTATTTTACCCATTTTCTTATACAATTTTTTTTCGAAAAAATTTGTTTACTATAACGCTTATATACTGGCATTTGCTTTGGCTTGCGCAACTTGTAACACCTTCTTATAGTCTTTAGGAAAAACTTTTACGAAATTTTTCCATTGCTGGTCAAAATCACCATGTATGAAATTTGCCACAGCACTTTTTGTTAATGCAAAATGTTTTGCAGCCAATTCTTTTACAATGATTTGATCCGCTTCGTCTAAAGGATCTAAGTCTACCATCTCTGTATTACAATTTTCTGCAAAGTTTCCATGTACATCAAATACATATGCAATGCCGCCACTCATTCCAGCAGCAAAATTTCTTCCTGTTTTTCCCAATATCAATACGGTTCCACCTGTCATATACTCGCACCCATGATCGCCAACACCTTCTACAACAGCCGTTGCACCTGAATTACGTACACCAAATCGCTCTCCGGCTTTTCCTCTAATAAATGCGCTACCCGATGTTGCCCCATAAAAAGCCACATTACCGATAATGATATTATCTTCCGGAACAAAGGTTGATAACGCAGAAGGATAAACGATGAGTTGAGCTCCACTTAATCCTTTCCCAAAATAGTCATTGGCATCACCTTCTAATTCTAATGTAATGCCCTTTGTAGCAAATGCACCAAAACTTTGTCCGGCTGTACCTTTAAAATTAAAATGTAAAGTACCTTCCGGCAGTCCGGAAGATTGATACTTCCTTGAAATTTCATTCGATAATAATGTACCGGTTGTTCTATCAATATTTCTTATTGGGAAAGCTGCCTGTACTTTTTCGCCATTGTCGATTGCAGGTTGTGCAGCTGCTAACAATTTCCAATCCAACAAATGCTCCATTTCATGATCTTGCTTTTCTTGGTTGAACAAACCTACAAATGGTGATGCAGGTTCTTTATATAAAATAGGCGACAAATCTAAAGTGCAATGTTTCCAATGTTTAATATCCTCCCTCACTTTAAGAAAATCGGCTTGTCCTATCATTTCATTCACCGTTCTAAAACCTAACTGCGCCATTATTTCGCGCAATTCTTCCGTTAAGAATTTAAACAGATTTACTACATGATCGGCATTGCCTGTAAACTGTTTCCGCAATTCCGGATCTTGTGTTGCTACACCAACCGGACAAGTATTTAAATGGCATTTACGCATCATGATACAACCTTCTGTAACCAAAGCAGCAGTTGCAACGCCCCATTCTTCGGCACCCAATAATGCAGCAATTGCAATATCTCTACCCGTTTTCAATTGTCCATCTGCTTGTAATACAATTCTGCTTCTCAATTTATTTTTTACTAAGGTTTGGTGAGCTTCCGCTAAGCCCAATTCCCAAGGTAAACCGGCATGGCGGATAGAACTAATCGGCGAAGCGCCTGTTCCTCCATCGCATCCCGCAATTAATATCACATCTGCTTTTGCTTTTGCCACACCTGCAGCAATAGTACCAACACCTGCTTTTGAAACTAGCTTTACGTTTATTCGAGCACGTCTGTTGGCATTTTTTAAATCAAAAATCAACTGGGCTAAATCTTCAATAGAATAAATATCATGATGTGGTGGAGGAGAAATTAAACCTACCCCCGGCGTAGCATGCCGTGTTTTACCAATCCAATCATCCACTTTATGTCCAGGTAATTGTCCACCTTCGCCAGGCTTTGCACCTTGAGCCATTTTAATTTGTAATTCGTCGGCTTGGGTAAGATAATTACTGGTAACTCCAAAACGAGCAGAGGCTACTTGCTTAATTGCACTACGCATCGAATCGCCATTGGGCATTACTTCAAAGCGCATTTCATCTTCGCCCCCTTCACCCGTATTACTCTTACCGCCTAAACGATTCATGGCAATGGCTAATGTACTGTGTGCTTCATGCGATATAGAACCAAAGCTCATAGCTCCGGTTGCAAACCTTTTCCAAATACTTTCAGCAGATTCTACTTCTTCTAAAGCAATTGAAGGCCTTTGAAAATTAAAATCAAATAAACTTCTAACCGTGCATGCCTTTTCGCCTTGATCATTAACCAGCTTCGAATATTTTTTAAATGTTGCATAATCATTCATTCTTGTAGAATATTGCAACAAATGAATCGTTTGTGGATTAAATAAATGTGCCTCTCCTTTTCGCTTCCATTGATAGATACCACCAACGGGCAAACGATCAACAGGAATATCCCTTTTGCTAAATGAAAAAGCATGACGTGCTAAATTTTCTTTGGCAATTTCATCTAATCCCAATCCGGCAATACGAGAAATGGTTCCGGAAAAATATTGATCTACAACATCACTATTCAATCCAACTATTTCAAAAATTTGTGCCCCTTGATAACTTTGTAAAGTAGAGATACCCATTTTAGAAAACACTTTCAATAAGCCATCATTTACCGCTTTGGTATAATTCTTTTTAAGTTCATCGGCACTTAATGGCGAATCAATACGACCGCTTAATTTCATATCTCTTATGGTAGACAAGGCTAAATAAGGATTGATAGCAGTAGCTCCAAAACCAATCAAACATGCAAAATGGTGCACTTCCCAAACATCTCCGGCTTCCACTACTAAACCTACATTTCCTCGAATCCCTTTACGAATAAGATGATGATGTACTGCCGAAACTGCCAATAAAGAAGGAATAGGCGCATGATCCGAATCAATTGAACGATCGGTAAGAATCAATACTTCAAATCCATCTTCTACAGCATCTACAGCATACCTACATAAACGATCGAGTGCCTTTTTTAATGAACCGGGTTTGCCATCTGCACGATAATATATTTGTAATGTTTTGGCTTGAAACACACCGGTATCAATACTCCTGATTTTTTCTAATTCATGATTCGATAATACCGGATGTCTAAGTGCTACGGTATGACAACTAAGAGGATCTTCTGCCAACAAATTTCCAATATTACCAACAAAAGTGGCCAACGACATCACCAATCTTTCCCGTATAGGATCAATTGGCGGATTGGTTACCTGTGCAAACAACTGTTTAAAATAAGCACTTAAATGTTGAGGTTGATCACTGAGAACAGCCAATGGAATATCGGCTCCCATTGACCCTATTGGCTCTTTTCCATCTATAGCCATTGGCGCAATGATGGTATCTAAATCTTCTGTAGAATAGCCAAAAGCTTTTTGATATTTAAAAACCTGATCACTTTGCAGATGCGTAAACATCACACGTGGTTCGGGCAATTCTTCTAACCTAATTTTATATTTATTCAACCATTCGCCATATGGTTTTTGTGCACAAATTTTTTCTTTTACTTCGGTATCACTGATGATTCTGCCTTGTTCAAAATCTACAACAAACATTTTACCCGGTTGCAATCTTCCATTTTCTTTAATCAATGCCGGATCAATAGGTAATGCGCCGGTTTCGGAAGCCATGATAACACGATCATCGGTTGTAACACAATATCTTGAAGGTCGTAATCCGTTTCTATCTAAAGTAGCACCAATCATTTTTCCATCGGTGAATGAAATTGAAGCCGGACCATCCCAAGGCTCCATAATAGAAGCGTGAAATTCGTAGAAAGATTTTTTTATCGGATCCATTTTTTCATCGCCATCCCATGCTTCCGGAATAAGCATCATCATTACATGCGGTAACGATCTGCCACATAGGGTAAGCAATTCTATCATGTTATCTAAACAGGCCGAATCGGATTGTGGGCCCGGAATTAATGGCAAAATCATATCCATTTCTTCTCTTGAAAAATATGGAGAGAAGAAAGCTTTTTCACCTGCTTTTAACCAATTTAAATTACCCTGTAAAGTATTGATTTCGCCATTATGTGCAATGTATCTGAATGGCTGGGCTAATTTCCATGATGGAAAAGTATTGGTAGCAAATCTTGAATGTACTAACCCAAATGCAGACACTACTCTTTTATTATTTAAATCGGGAAAATAATTACGTACTTGCCTACTCGTTAATTGCCCTTTATATACAATCGTTTTATGACTCAAAGAAGCCATATAAAAGCCAATAGCATCTTTACGTACTGTATTGTTTATGGTATGACTGGCATAATTGCGTAACACAAATAACTTGCGTTCAAAATCCAATGGGTTACTGATATGATCGGGACAAGCAATAAATACATGCTCCATCACCGGCTCTACGGATAATGCTGTAGGACCAATATCAATACCATTAACAGGTACACTTCTATAGGTTAAAATTTCTAATCCTAATTTTTCAGCAGCGCGATTAAAAATATCTCTACACTCTTCTCTTAAGCGAATGTCTTTAGGAAAGAAAATTACTCCCACTCCATATTTACCATAAGCAGGCAGATGTACCCCAAGCTTTACACATTCATCGAAAAAGAATTCATGCGGCACTTGAATACAAATACCTGCACCATCACCGGTATTTACTTCACAACCACAGGCGCCTCTATGCTCCATATTTTCTAAAATGGTTAATGCATCGGCAATATGTTGGTGCGATTTATTTCCCCTGATATTGGCTACAAAACCAATACCACAAGCATCATGCTCAAAAGACGGATCGTATAAACCTTGTTGTATTTTCATTTGCTAAACATTTTAATCTGCTTAAAAAAGTGTGTTTATTGAACTGATTGTACCCATTAAACTAGATAGCCAAAAAGCGTATCATTTTTATTGAGTTCGGTAAAATTCACTTCGTATTTTTTCATTTGGTCTAGCAATCGGCGATAATCATTAGGCGATTTTAATTCTACACCTACTAAAGCGGGGCCCGTTTCTTTATTATGTTTTTGCATGTATTCAAAACGGGTAATATCATCATCTGGCCCCAATACATGATTTACAAATTCTTTCAATGCACCGGGGCGTTGGGCAAAGCGTACTAAGAAATAATGTTTTAAGCCTTCGTATTGTAATGCCCTTTCTTTAATTTCTTGCATGCGGTCTATATCATTATTACCGCCACTGATGATACAAACAATTTTTTTCCCTTTAATTTGATCGGCATAATCATCTAAAGCAGCAACCGATAATGCACCGGCCGGTTCTACTACAATGGCTTCTTCATTGTATAATTTCAAAATGGTGCTACACACTTTTCCTTCGGGTACTAAATGCATATCATCGAGTACCGCTTTACAAACCGGAAAAGTTAAACTACCCACCAATTTCACTGCAGCCCCATCAACAAAACGTTCAATATTGTCGAGTAAAACCGGATGACCGGCTTCCAATGCCGTTTTCATACTTGGTGCACCTTCGGGTTCTAAACCAATCAATTTTGTTTGTGGCGATACGGTTTTAAAATAAGCACCACAACCTGCACTTAATCCTCCTCCACCTACCGGCATAAACAGGTAATCAATATTTTGTTCGTCTGCTAAAATTTCCATCCCCACTGTTGCTTGTCCTTCCATGATTTTCAAATGATCGAAAGGCGGAATAAACACCATATCGTGTGCAGCCGTATACACTCGGGCAGCATGAGCACAATCATCAAATGTATCTCCTGCCAAAACCACTTCAATCCAATCTTCCCCAAACATTTTTGTTTGTGTAATTTTTTGATTGGGAGTAATCACCGGCATAAAAACCACGCCCTGTACTTTCATTTGACGACAACTCCATGCAAAACCCTGCGCATGATTTCCGGCACTGGCACAAACCACTCCTTTATCCAATTGTGCTTTGCTTAAACTGTTCATCATGTTATAAGCACCACGCAATTTGTAAGAACGAACAATTTGCAAATCTTCCCGCTTTAAGTAAACATCGCATTGGTATTGTTTACTCAATGCACGATTGTATTGCAATGGCGTATGATTCACCACCGACTTTAATCGCTTGGCTGCACCAACAAAATCAAAATCGCCAAAAGCTGTAGCAGCCAATGGTGCAAAAGATGTAGTATTCATTAAAGGAGATTCGGTGGTAGACATAATTAAAAATTTCAAATTCAATTAAGCATTGGTATGGATTGCTTTCATTGCCGTCATGGCTTTACGCAATTTTTTTCCAACTTGTTCTATTGGATGATTGCGAATGATTTCATTAACCGCAATTAATGTTTGATTGCTAACCCCATGATCATTTCCTGCATTGAAGGATTTTCCAATGATATCTGTATCTACTGTTTTCATGAAATCTGCTAACAATGGTTTGCAAGCATGATCAAAAAGATAACAACCATATTCAGCAGTATCAGAAATTACCCGGTTCATTTCAAATAATTTTTTACGGGCAATGGTATTGGCGATCAATGGTGTTTCGTGCAATGATTCATAGTATGCCGATTCTTCAATGATGCCGCCTTCTACCATTGTTTCAAAAGCCAATTCAACACCGGCTCTAATAAATGCTACCATCAATACCCCATGATCAAAAAATTCTTGTTCAGCAATTTTAACCTCACCAGCTGGCGTACGTTCAAATGCAGTTTCTCCTGTAGCTGCTCGCCATGTTAATAAATCGACATCGTTATTCGCCCAATCTTTCATCATGGTTTCAGAGAATTTGCCGCTTAAGATATCGTCCATATGCTTTTGAAATAAAGGACGCATGATTGTTTTCAATTGCTCCGAAACTTCAAATGCTTTTATTTTAGCAGGGTTAGATAAGCGATCCATCATGGCAGTAATTCCGCCTTGCTTTAAAGCTTCGGTAATCACTTCCCAACCGTATTGAACCAATTTAGAAGCATAGCCCGGTTCAATACCTTGCGCTACCATTTTATCAAAACTTAGGATTGAGCCTGTTTGCAGTACACCACATAAAATAGTTTGCTCGCCCATTAAATCAGATTTCACTTCGGCAACAAAAGAAGATTTCAATACACCTGCACGATGCCCTCCTGTAGCTACTGCATACGCTTTTGCATATGCCCAACCTTTTTGTTCGGGATCATTTTCGGGATGCACTGCAATAAGTGTTGGTACACCAAAACCGCGTTTGTATTCTTCACGTACTTCGGTACCCGGGCATTTAGGTGCCACCATAATTACCGTTATATCTTTTCTGATTTGCATACCTTCTTCCACCACATTAAAACCATGTGAGTAAGAAAGCACTGCACCTTTTTTCATTAAAGGCATAATTTCAGTAACTACGGCTGTATGTTGTTTATCGGGCGTTAAATTGATGACCAAATCTGCATCGGGAATCAATTCGGCATAAGTACCCACTTTAAAATTATTATCGGTTGCATTTTTCCATGAAGCTCTTTTCGATTCAATAGCTTCTGCACGTAAAGCATAGGTTATGTCTAAACCCGAGTCGCGCATATTAAGTCCTTGATTGAGCCCTTGCGCCCCACAACCTACAATAACAATTTTCTTTCCCTTTAAAATTGTTACGCCATCAGCAAAAGCCGATTGATCCATAAATTCGCATACACCTAACTGTTGTAATTGTGCTCTTAATGATAAGCTGTTAAAATAATTCGCCATGGTATTGTTTTGATTTCTGTTTATTTAAAAAGTTGATGATTAAAATTTACATACTGAATACAGCATCCCTTTCATTGAGGTATGGATTTTCTTTTACTTCTGCACCGGGATCTTGTAATTCGAATGATTTAAGGCGTTCATGAAAATCGTGACTCGATTTAATAATAGCAATTCGAGCACTGCGTACAAATTCTATCAAACCATAGGGCTCTAATACTTTTACTAAACGATCGGTTTCTTCGCGATGTCCGGTAGTTTCAAAAACGGTATAATCTTTTCTGATGGCAATTGCTCTTGCACCACATTCTCGAAGCAAACGTTCTACTTTAACTTTCTCTGTAATTTCATCTGTAGATACTTTGTATAAAGCCATCTCTTGCCATACAATTTCATTTTCGGAATGATAGTATACCTTAAGCACTTCTACTTGTTTTTCAATTTGCTTACATACTTTACTTACTACTTCTTCTGTTTCATGAATGAGAATAGTAAAGCGATGAATCTTTTCAATTTCGGAAGGAGATGTATTCATACTCTCTATGTTTATCTTCCTACGAGAAAAGATGATAGCAATGCGATTCAATAAACCGATTTGGTTTTCGGTATAAACTGTAATCGTAAACTCCTGACGAACCGTTGAAGGTTGTTTAGGCGTTACTGTTGCGGAGATGGATGATGTCGTCATATGATGTATTTTAATCTATAGCTTTTGCTACGATGTATATTTAAAATTTTATTTTAACCTGATTTCTGCTACACTACAACCTTGTGGTACCATCGGAAAAACATTGTTTTCTTTACCCACCATTACTTCTAATAAATAAGCACCTTTGTGTTGAAGCATGGTTTCCATGGCAGCTTTCAAAGCAGCACGTTCGGATACTTTATAGGCTTCAATACGATAGCCTTTAGCAACTGTTACATAATCCGGACTTTCAATATTTACAAATGAATATCTGCGCTCATGAAATAACTCTTGCCACTGGCGCACCATACCTAAAAACTGGTTATTAAGAATTAATATTTTTACATCTACTTGGTGTTGCATTACAGTACCCAATTCTTGAATGGTCATTTGCACACCTCCATCTCCAATAATGGCTACTACGGTTCTTTCGGGTGAACCATATTTTGCGCCGATAGCAGCAGGTAATGCAAAGCCCATTGTACCCGCACCGCCTGATGTGATGTTACTGCGTGTTTTGTTGAAATGGGTATATCTACAAGCCACCATTTGATGCTGGCCAACATCAGTAACAACTATTGCTTCTCCATGGGTTAATTCATTTAGTGTTTTAATTACTTCACCCATGGTTAATGTATCGCCTGCAGGGTTTAATTCGGGTTGAATCAATGCTTCTTGTTCAATTGCAGTTGCAGCTGTAAAACGTGCCAACCATTCGGGATGTGTTTTGGCTTCTACCAACTGAGTAAGCAACGGCAAAGTTTGTTTACAATCGCCCCAAACCGGAACTGTAGTTTTTACATTTTTATCTATTTCTGAAGGATCGATATCTAAATGAATCACTTTAGCTTGACGGGCATATTTATCTAAACGACCGGTTACCCTATCATCGAATCGCATACCCACAGCAATCAACACATCACATTCGTTGGTTAATAAATTAGGCCCATAATTGCCATGCATACCCAGCATCCCAACATTCAATGGATGATCAGTAGGAAGTGCACTTAAACCTAATATTGTCCAAGCAGCAGGTAATCCCGCCTTTTCGATAAATGCCTTAAACTCGGCTTCAGCATTACCTAATAATACACCCTGACCAAAAATCACAAAGGGTTGTTTGGCTTCATTGATCAATGTTGCCGCTTGTTCAATAAATTCCATACGTAGTTCCGGAACGGGACGATAACTACGTATATGCGTACACGGTACATATCCGGTATATGCAAATTGTTGTAATTGTGCATTTTTAGTAATGTCTATCAAAACCGGGCCTGGTCTACCGGTACTTGCAATATGAAAAGCTTTTGCTAATACTCCGGGAATATCTGCAGCATCGGTAACTTGATAATTCCATTTGGTAACCGGAGTTGTGATGTTAATAACATCTACTTCTTGAAAAGCATCTGTTCCCAATAAATGCGCATATACCTGACCGGTAATACAAACCAGTGGCGTGCTATCTATCATAGCATCAGCTAAGCCTGTAACTAAATTGGTTGCTCCAGGGCCACTGGTTGCAAATACAACACCCGTTTTGCCACTGCTGCGTGCATAGCCTTGAGCTGCATGAATACCACCTTGTTCATGCCGAACTAAAATATGCTCTAACTTTTCACTATAATCGTACAAGGCATCATATACCGGCATAATAGCACCACCGGGATAACCAAATATTGTTTGCACGCCTTCAGCAACAAATGCTTCCAATAAAGCTTGTGAACCGGTTAATAACGTTGTACTTTCGGGTGCAACCGAGGTATTGGTTGATGCTGTTGAAAGTGGAGATGAAGTAGTATTCATGATAGCCCTATTTCGTAATGATTAAAATGTTTTATTTATCGGTTACACAACCTTCTGCTGCATTGGATGTTGATTTTGCATATTTATACAACAAGCCTTTTTGAGCATTGAGCGGTCGTTTTACCCAACCTGCTTTTCGT
>JBMOEQ010000047.1:0-15809 GCA_049314655.1 Ferruginibacter sp.
GAAAAAAGAATTCAAGCAACGTTTAAATTCTTTGTGTATACGTTTGGCGGCTCGTTGATTATGTTGTTGGGTATTATTTATGTGTACTTGCATACCAGTCCTACACAATTTTCGGATCATAGTTTTTCGTTGCAAGCCTTTCATTCTGTATTACTAAATCCTACACAACAAAATTGGGTATTCTTATTGTTCTTTTTAGCTTTTGCTATTAAAATGCCCATATTCCCTTTTCATACTTGGCAGCCCGATACTTACGAACAATCGCCAACACCGGTTACAATGGTATTAAGTGGTGTTATGGTAAAGATGGGCTTATTTGGTTTATTGCGTTGGTTATTGCCGATGGTGCCTGCTGCGGTAGCAAAATTTGATAATATTGTAATTGGGTTATCGGTTGTAGGCATGATCTATGCAAGTTTAATAGCCATTCGTCAAGATGATTTAAAACGTTTAGTTGCGTACTCTTCAATTGCACATATTGGATTAATGTGTGCGGCTATTTTCACTACCAAACAAATTGCTTTTGAAGGGGTGATGATTCAAATGTTTAGTCATGGTATTAATATTATAGGAATGTGGATAGTGGTAGATGCTATTGAAAGGCAATTGGGCGTGCGTAAAATTTCTCAGTTAGGAGGTATTGCCAATCAAGCGCCAGTATTAACCATCATGTTGGTGATAATGGCATTTGCAAATATTGCTTTACCCTTAACCAATGCATTTGTAGGAGAATTCATGATGTTCTCTGGTTTGTATCAATTTAATGTATGGTATACTGTTGTTGCAGGCTTAAGCATCATTTTAGCTGCTATCTATACATTGAATATGGTGCAGAAAGTTTTCTACGGTTCGGTAAATACATTAACAACTGGCATCAAGGATATAAGTTTTAATCAAAAATTGGTATTGGCAATAATGGTGGTTTTGGTATTTGTTGCCGGCGTTTATCCGCAACCATTTTTTGAACTTACAAAAGATACGGTGAGTATCCTTGTAGACAGATATAAATAACATTTTAATTCAGCCGGAATAACGGCGAAGGGTTACATATGAACGTAATAATTTTTACAGCAATTTGGGGCATTGTAATGATGTTCGGTGGGGTATTCTTTAAACAGAAATCCACTCCAAAATATTGGGCCATCATCGGATTGGTGATTGCATTGGTATTAAATGGATTAGAAATTTATTATCAAGAACCGCTTTTGGCAATCAACATTAACAACCTGCTTGCTTTTAACAGTTTCAACTTAACTTTTTTAGAGGTTATTCTATTTTGTACATTGTTGTTCTTCTTACTAAATGGCCGAGATGTTGAGAAAGTAGGCAATAGTGTTTCTGAATATTTTTCTTTAATGTTTTTTGCGCTATGCGGCGTTGCCATTTCATCGGGCTTCAATAGTTTACTTACGTTGTTTTTGGGAATCGAAATCATGTCTATCCCATTATATATTTTAACTGGAAGCGATAAACGCAATTTAAAAAGTAATGAAGCCGGATTGAAATATTTCTTAATGGGTGCATTCTCTACCGGTATTATGGTAATGGGTATTGCATTTATTTATGGCGGAAATGTAGAAGGTTCTTTTTACATTAATGATATCCAATTTGGGGTTGGCAAACTCAACTCTTTTTTAGCCATTGGGTTAGTGTTTTTAACCATCGCCATGTCTTTTAAAGTATCGGCTGCACCATTTCATTTTTGGACACCAGATGTGTATGATGGTGCGCCAACAGTTTTCACTTCCTTTATGGCTACCATTATTAAGGCGGCCGGATTTATGGCTTTTGTTCGATTATTTCAAAATGCCTTTGGACAAGTTCAGGCACAATGGCAAGTAATGATTGCCATTATCACTGCATTAACTTTATTTATCGGAAATATCACCGCAGTATTTCAACAAAGTGTAAAAAGAATGTTGGCTTATTCTAGTATTGCGCAAGCCGGCTTTATGTTATTTGCTGTTTTTGCATTGAATGATACGGCTAAAGAAGGTATTATTCTTTATGCTACTGCTTATAGTTTAGCTACTATTGGAATTTTTGCCATTTTAATTCGAATGAAGGATTATACCATTGATGGTTTTAATGGTATGATTAAAGCGCAACCGGTATTGGCGGTTACGGCTGCTGTATTTTTATTATCGCTCACCGGAATTCCTTTAACTGCTGGTTTTCAAGCTAAATTTTATATGTTGATGGCGGCATTAAGAGATGGTCATCAAAAATGGTTAGTAGTATTTGCCGTATTATGTGCTGCAGTTAGTGCTTATTATTATTTTAGAATTTTGCAAGCCATCTTTTTTAAAGAAAATACTTCCGATCAAACTGCAATTAGCGAAGAAGATGTTACAACCGGTTACAAAGGGTTGTTGATTTTTACGGCAATTTTAATAATTGTTATTGGTCTATTTCCTTCATTGATAACTGATTGGTTGCATTACTAATTGGGCTTTACCTACTGCAGTTGATTAGGCATTTTTTTATGTAGTGAAGAAACCTGTTTTACTTATAGTTACCGCTTGTATATTTTTTAAATATTATCTCGTAACTGAAGTATAACTTTACGGTATAAAGAAAAATTGAGAACAGCCGACATTATATCACTTTCTTACCGCACCATCCGGAGCAACCGTTTACGCACTGCAATTACAGTTATTATTATTGCGTTGGGCATTATGGCATTAATAGGCATTATCACAGCCGTTGAAGCCGTTAATCAAAGTTTAACCAAAAGTTTTTCTACCATGGGCGCCAATGCATTTAGCATTCGGTATAAGGAACGTAATGTGCGTTTTGGTGGTGGGCCTAATAGGGGAGAAACAAAAAAATCGAGCCGGTCGCAATTAAGAAGTAAAAGTTCTAGTGAGGGAAAACTAATTACCTACGATGAGGCGAGATTATTTAAAGATCATTACAAATTTCCGGCTACGGTTGGTATTGCGTTATCTGGACCGAGCGGTATTATTGTAAATACCGATTCAAAGAAAACCAATCCCGATATTCGAATTTTAGGGGGAGATGAAAATTACCTTACTTTAAATGGGTATGAATTGGGTGCAGGGCGAGACTTTAATAAAGCAGATGTAGAATCGGGAAGTAGCGTTTGTGTTATTGGTAATGTTATTGCAGAGAAATTATTTGGAACAAATACTTCGAGAGCCATTGATAAAATTATAACTGTTTCGGGAAATAAGTATCGGGTGGTAGGCATTTTGAAAGATAAAGGCAGCAGTGCCTTCATGAATTCTGATAAAGTAGTAATTACTACATACAATAATGTTCGAAGGATTTATGGATCTGAGGGAAAATCTTACATTATTGCATTGATGGTAAATGATTTAAAGGTGATGGATGTTGCTATTGGAGAAGCTATTGGAGCTTTTAGACCGGTACGTAAGTTGGATGTAAAGGAAGAAGATAATTTTTACATCGATAAAAGCGACAGTATTGCCCAATCCTTAATGAAAAATTTGGGGTTTCTTAAATATGCTACTTTAGCTATTGCATTAATTACATTAATTGGAGCCGCAATAGGCTTAATGAACATCATGTTGGTAGCGGTAAATGAGCGTACCAAGGAAATTGGTTTAGTGAAATCCTTGGGCGGCAAATCGGCCGATATTAGAGCCCAATTCCTTTGGGAATCTGTTTTAATTAGTTTAATGGGAGCGGTTGTTGGTATTTTAGCCGGCATTCTCTTTGGTAATATTGTTTCTATATTGCTTAAAACAGGCTTTGTGGTGCCTTGGGGATGGGTGTTTGCCGGGGTGGTGGTTTGCTCGGTAGTGGGCTTATTGGCAGGCATATATCCAGCTTACAAGGCCTCAAAATTAGATCCAATCGAAGCCCTTCGATACGAATAATTAATCCTCACAATTCTTCTTGATATTAATCCTTTCTCTGCTAAAAAAAATACCCTTAATTTTTTTTGTAAAATCCGGCTGCATTTGATTTGCTGTTAATAATTTTATTAACTTGTGCATCACCAAAAAATATTTCTTTTGTTGAAATAACTATGAAATACTTTTTTGCTTAGCATTGCAAAATCAATTCTTTATCTCAAACAGCAATTTCTTTTTAACTCACAAAAAAATTAGATCGTCATGGCAGAAACAAAATCAACTGCAACTGTAAAACCAACTACTTCAGTACAGGCAAAAAAATCCAACAATGCTATTTCGTGGATAGCACCACTAGTTTGCGTAATTGTAGGATATATCTTTTGGAGATTTATTCTTGGTAATCCATCAGGGTTTACAAAACCAGGAACGGGTGCTTTTTGGCCTTCTCATGATGGTCCTAAAGGTGCATTAAATAAAATGTATTTGGGTGGTATCATCGTACCTTTTCTTATTGGTTGTTTATTAACCGTAATTACTTTCGTTATTGAAAGAATGTTAACGATCTCTAAAGCTACCGGTACCGGCAGTAATGCAGATTTCGTTCGTAAAGTACAATATCATTTAGCCAACAAAAATGTTGATGCTGCTTTATCAGAATGCGACAAACAAAAAGGTTCTGTAGGAAACGTAATGAAAGCAGGTTTACATAAGTACAAAGAAATGATCACCAACAATGAATTGTCTACCGATCAAAAAGTACTGGCGATTCAAAAAGAGGTGGAAGAAGCAACATCTTTGGAATTACCGATGTTAGAAAAAAATCTTGTATTCCTTTCAACTTTAGCTTCAGTAGCAACTTTGATTGGTCTATTAGGTACGGTAATTGGTATGATTAAGTCGTTCTCTGCTTTGGGTGAAGATTCAGGTGGTGGAGCTGCTGCAACACAATTGTCAATTGGTATCTCTGAAGCCTTGTACAATACTGCATTAGGTATCGGTACTTCTGCTTTAGCGATTATTTTCTATAACGTGTTTACTACAAAAATTGATGGTATCACATATGGTATTGATGAATCTGGTTTTACTTTAACTCAAAGTTTTGCTTCTTTATACAAATAATGTATATGGAAATTCAATCAATTTGCATCTTAAAGTAAATCATTTTAAAATTAAACAGTAATGCCAAAAGTTAAAGTACCTCGTAAAAGTACTGCGGTAGATATGACCGCGATGTGCGATGTGGCTTTCCTACTGCTTTCTTTCTTCATTTTGGCTACCAAAACCAAGCCGCCAGAAGCTGTAGCTGTGGTGGCACCTTCTTCCGTATCAACGAAAGTTGCAAAAGACGAAGCTATTTTGGTAACACTCACCAAAGAAGGAAAAGTATTTTTAATGTTGGGAGATAAAGCACATAAAAATGCAATATTAGACGACATTAATGCTACTAAAGCACTTGGATTAACAACTACGGAAATGGCCAAATTGCGCAAAATGGAATTCATTGGAGTGCCATTTAGCAAGCTTAAAAGTTTATTAGCATTAGAAGAAACAATTCCTGCTAAACAAATGGATGGAATTCCTTGTGGTGACAGTACCAACAACGAACTCACCGATTGGGTAGGAAGTGTTGTACGTTCTTATGCAGGCGAAAGCATGGATAACCTTAACCTTATGGTGAAGGGCGATAACGAAGCTTTGTATCCATCATTTAAGAACATCAAAGAATCTTTCAAAAAGAATGATATTTTTAAATTCAAGATTGTTACCAATCCTGAAGGTGTTCCCGGTGATTCGGAATTGGCTTTAAATCCACCAGAGAAAAAATAATACAGTAACCAATTGTTTGTATAAAGCAATTTAAAAGATACCATTATGGCAGAATTGGATACCTCGTCGGGTGGCGGACATAAAAAAGGGCCCGGCGTCAAAAAATCGAAAAAGCTGTCAACCAGAGTAGATCTTACTCCAATGGTTGATCTAGGTTTTCTGCTCATCACTTTCTTCGTATTTACCACTACCATGAGCCAACCAACGGCAATGGCAATGAACGAACCAAAAGATGATCCAGATAACCAGCTTAAAGTTAAAAATTCAGGTGCTATGACCTTGCTTCTTGGAAAAGGAAACCAAGTATATTATTACTTCGGCGAACTTATCCCAGATCAAGTGTCTACACAATTTAAATCGAGCAATTTCAAAGAAATTCGTCAAGTTATTCTCGATAAGAAAAAAGCAACTCCGATAGGCGATTTGATGTATATCATTAAATCTGATAAATCGGCTACTTTTAAAAATGCAATAGATATCTTAGATGAAATGGCCATCAACGCTGTTCCTCCGGGGCACTATGCAGAAGTAGATATGAGTGATACAGAAGCTTCACTCATAAAAATGACGGAAGAAGCCAATGGCATAAAATAAATTTATGGAATGCTTCTAATTTTTGAATCTAATTATAAAGTAACCTAAAATGGACGTAAATAAAATTTTAACCGCAGATATTCTCGACATCATCTTTGATGGCAAGAATAAAGAATACGGTGCTTATGAACTCCGCAAAACTTATAATGGCCGACTTTCTAAGGCGTTAATCGTTACAGTTTCTGTAGTGTTATTAGCGTTTCTTGGTTCAGTTTTCGCCACTATGATTAGTAAAAAGTCTGCGGAAACCATTGAGGTGGTAGATACTCAATTGGCAGAGGTAAAGAAAAATGACGCACCTCCTCCGCCACCACCGCCACCACCACCACCAAAAGCACCACCACCACCCGAAATCAACCAGATTAAATTCACGCCTCCAAAAATCGTAAAAGATGAGGAAGTAAAAGACGATGAAAAAATCGAAGAGATTAAGGATGATCAGGTAATTAGTACAAAAACTGTAGAGAGCGATAACAAAGATCAAATTGTTCAAGCTCCTGTTGAAGACAAAGGCACACAAGTTGTTGAAGCACCAAAATCGGATGAAGAAGATAAGGTGTTCACTAAGGTAGAAGTTGAAGCTTCTTTCCCTGGTGGAGATGCAGCATGGGGTCGTTACTTGTCTAAAACATTAAACCCTAATGTTCCTGTAGATAATGAAGCACCTCCAGGTAAATACCGTGTAGAAGTTCGTTTCATTGTATCTAAAGATGGTAGCATTAGCGATGTACAAGCAGTTACCAGTCATGGATACGGCATGGAAGCTGAAGCCATTAAAGTAATCAAGCGTGGACCAAAATGGGAACCCGCTCTACAAAATGGCCGTCACGTAAATGCGTATAGAAGTCAGCCCATTGTATTCAACGTAGAAGAACAATAATTCTTTACAACACTTTATATTATCCCCTTGCTTTTGCAGGGGGATTTTTTTTGCCCAATCACCTCTTAAAATATTCAAGAAAACTATTGTGGAATAAGCTCATGCAGGCATCTCAATAAAAAAAACATTATGGCCAGCATCGACAATTCTACATCCAATAGAAAATCAGGTAATCCTGCATTGAAGAAAAAATCAACCACTGTAGACCTTACGCCAATGGTAGATTTGGGCTTCATCTTAATTACCTTTTTTGTATTTACCGCAACTATCTTACAACCTAGGGCCATGCAAATATTGATGCCCAATAGTAGTGTACCTACTGCCAATGATCCCATTGCTGCTTCTGCTGTATTAACTTTGTTTATTGCCGATAAAAATCAAATCGGGTACTACGAAGGCATGCCCACTACTGCTACAAAAATTAAGTATACTTCCTTTAATAATAATCAATTCAGACAATTATTAAATGCCAAACAAAAGCAATTGGCGAATGCAGCACCTAAAAGAAATTTAACTGTAATAATAAAGCCATTAAGTATTTCAAATTTTCAACAATATGTAGATGTGTTGGATGAAATGCACATCAATGCCATCAAACGCTATTATTTGGATGAACCAACAACCGAAGACAAACAATTGTTGGCCAAAAATTAGCCCTTCAGCAATTGGTGTAAACAAGCAATACACGGTATCTTTGCGGCATGTTGAATAAGCTATCAGGTTGGGAAGATACCATTGTTGCATTGGCCACGCCTCCGGGAATTGGCGCTATTGGCGTTATCCGTTTAAGCGGGAAAGATAGCTTCAATATTATGAATGCACTTTTTCCTTCGAAAGATTTGTTGGCTCAAAATTCTCATACCATTCATGTAGGTATTTTAAAAAACGAATCACAAGCCATTGATGAAGTGGTGGTATCCTTATTTAAAGGTCCACGCAGTTATACCGGAGAAGATGTTATTGAAATCAGTACACACGGTAGTGCATACGTTCAACAACAGGTTATTCAAGCCTGTATAGAAAAGGGTGCAAGAATGGCTAGGGCAGGAGAGTTTACACAACGTGCCTTTTTAAATGGTAAACTCGATTTAACACAGGCCGAAGCAGTTGCCGATTTAATTGCCAGCAATACTGCAGCTTCACAGAAAACAGCCTTACATAATGTACGTGGTGGATTTAGCAGTGTTTTAAAACAATTGCGTGAACAACTCATCAGCTTCAGCGCGCTTATAGAATTGGAATTGGATTTTAGTCAGGAAGATGTTGAATTTGCCGATCGCAAACAATTTTACGATATCATTAAATCGGCATTTGATACCACCGGAAAATTGATTGATTCTTTTCAATTGGGAAATGTAATAAAACATGGTGTTAGCGTGGCGATCATTGGCAAACCCAATGCAGGAAAAAGTACCTTACTCAATACACTTTTGAATGAAAATAGAGCCATTGTAAGTGATATTGCCGGCACTACTCGAGATACCATTGAAGAAACCTTAAATATTAACGGGATAGTTTTCAGGCTTATTGATACTGCTGGTATAAGAGAACATAGTACAGACGTAATTGAGTTAGTAGGTATTGAAAAGAGTGTAGAAAAAATGCATGCAGCAGATATTGTGTTGTATATTTTTGATGTAGAAGAAATGGGGCCAATTGATTTAAAATTGATTACCGATCAATTTGATGAAATGGATAAACCCTATTTGTTGGTAGGTAATAAAACAGATGGCGCCAATATGCAAACGCTGTTAAGTACTTACGCAGAAGTAGATGAGGTAATTTTTATTTCAGCGCGCAACCAAACCGGTATCGATGAATTGAAACTTCAACTCTTTGAACATACAGTACATCAAGCTCCTTCCTCCGAAAATGTTGTTATCACCAATGCACGTCACCATAGCGCATTGCTTCAAGTGTATCGTTCTTTAGAAGATATTAGAAACGGATTAGACCAACAAGTACCCGGCGATTTATTGGCTTTAGATATAAGACGATGCTTACATTATATTTCCGAAATCACTGGGGATATATCGAATGAAGATGTATTGGATATGATTTTTAGTAAGTTTTGTATCGGTAAATAACTTTATATTTTGAGTATCATTTTTTTATTTTTGTTTTTTTGAAATGCATATCACTAAATGCATAATATAAATAAATATGCATTTTTAGATGTGCAATAATGAATTGTATTTGCATAATTAAATGTGCAAATTGAATGCACTCCTTGTGAACTTTGATAGCCGCAATGCAAGAAAAATTTTGCAATTGATGTACGTGATTGCATAATAGGTGCCTTTTAAACCAAATCTGGTATCACTGGCAGAAAACAAGCATTCACAAAAACTCACTTAATAATTATCTTCATTATTTAGAGCAGGCAAAATTAATTTCTTTATTGCAGCCGTTTAGTAAAAGCACGGCAATTTTACAGAAGCCAGAAACGATTTATTTAAAAAATACAAACTTATTATTTGCTTTGGCAGAACAGCAAGTAGATAAAGGCAATTTACGCGAAACATTTTTTTTATCGCATTTAAATGCAGTGTGAAAAATAACTATGCCAAAACAAGGAGATTTTTTTGTTGATGAAAAATATACTTTTGAAGTAGGAGGTAAGGACAAGTCAAAATAACAGATTGCAAGTATAAAAAACGCTTGGGTTGCGATAGTAGCATTTAATTTTTTCTCATTAAATGAGAAAAAATTAATAATTACTTTGCGTTTATACATTACTGTGATTAAATTGCTTGAACCAATGTTTACCCTTAAAGCAATCGCATTCTATAATCTCCGCCTGATTTTTTCTGCGTATAGTTTACCTTTTTTGTCTTGAATTGGAATGTTTTTCTCGTTTACAATTTTATCTAATAGGGTGATGAGCTCTTTTGCTTTATTCTTTTCATTTATTTCCAAATAGTCTTCGGCTTTCCACAATAGGTTATAGCGAAAATTGTCGAACATGCTAATTTGATCCTTGCTGTTTAAATTTAAAAATTTAGAGAGTTGTAAGGCTTTTTGCATGGATGTTTTATAGTCTTCGTAAGACTGCAATTTTTTATCAGATACCGTTAGCTTGTCAACAATAACGAGTGGCGTTAAGTAATTCTTTAAACTGAGTCTGCTTTCTTCCATGAACCCAATGGTGAAATACATTTCTCGTTGAAACTTGTTGTGTTGAAGTAAACTTAAAAACACCCTATCTCCACGCAATAAGTATTGGTAATAACTAGGTTGTACAGTCCAAGAGAAATCGTTAATTGTTATGGTAGAATCTGCCCATTTCATATATTGAATGGTGTCTAGCGTTGCATTAGGAAGTTCGAAGGAAACCGATTTTCTTTGGGATAATAAAGCAGGATACCAACTTGTATTTAATAAGCTTATGTCAACAACCGTTATATCTGTTCTATAATTTTCAGCAATTTGTAAATACCAAAGCGGAATGCTAAAGTTGTCGCCAGATGAAATAAGCATTGAATTTTTACTACAAGCATCAAGCACCTGTTTGTTTAACTCAAGAATAAAATTACCGAAGCCACCGCGTTTTTTCCCTTCTTTAAATGCCCATTTTGCTGAGTCTACTTTGTTGTTGTGCCAATAACTCATTGCCATTGAGCCCCATTCGGCCGTTATCTTTGAGTAAGGATCAAGGATAAAGATTTCACCGGAATATTTTGGTGTAAGTTGAATAATCTTTTCAAACTGTTCGCTACTCTTGTACACCAAATCTATATTCATCGCAATCATTCCACGGCCGTCATGCGCATTTAGTCTGCTATAAGCATATCCCAAAAAATAACGGGCTTCAGTACTTTTAGGATTTAATTCAATGGCCTTTTGGAGTAAAACAACAATTTGGTTGTAATCAAAAGAATCTAATTCATCTTGAGATAAATTTTCGGAGCTTTTAAATAATGTCTTTGCACTATCTAGGTAAACTTTGTATTCAACCTTTTGACCATAAGCTGTAGTTAATAAAATTGAACATAATATCGTTATGGCTATTTTCATAAAATTATTTTTACTTTTTTGGTTTATGATGTTGGCGATTTGGAAAGATAAATTTGCAATACAATTCTGAATCCCTAATTTCTTGTTCAAACTTTTACTTGTTGACTTTATTTTGTTTTAATAACCATTTTATTAATTCATTGTTATCCACAATACTCCATGAATGCGGATGTCTTCTATTGTCGGGTTTCCTGTACCCTTTATTTTGTGTTGTTATTAAAGTTGCATTTTTATTCCCTAGTCTGTTTAGTTCATTAATCATTGCAGAACATGCTGTAGCATTCATACTTGTAAGGTCTGCGCCACGTTCTTTAATCCACCAATTTATATCCGGTTCTGTATAAATTCTCAAAGGCATTTTCACCAATTTTTTAATTGCTCTTTGAGTAGTATCTGAAAATGAGTAGGGCGAAATATTGTAATATTCGGCTAGGTTAGTTATTGGACTACCACCGGTTTCTTTTTCAAGTCTATCAATCATGTAAACATGCTCTTGATTGGCTTCGTTTTCTTTAGAAAGACGAATGCCTCTTTTTGCAGAATTATAGAAATTTTCAAAATCGAGTGGTGGGTCAATCGCAAATATGGCTGTTGGTTTAATGTGTGCGTTTTCGGCATATTTAATTGCACAACTGCCACCAATTGAAAATCCACCAACAAAAAATCTTTGGTCAATAAGTTTGTGTTTAGAAGTTACATCTTTTAAAATATTGTCAAAACTTTGTTGACTTAAACTATCAACTCCAAAAGATAGTACACCATCTTGAAAAGTTGGGATAATCGTCAATATGCCATTTTGAGCAAATTTTTTTGGCAAGTCTGTTTGTTGTAAAACTAGTTCTGCTGTTTCTCCAAAACCAGGAATCAGAAACAAATAGCCTGTCCAAGGAAGTTTTGCAGGATATATTATGGTGTAGCAGTTTTTGGTTGTGTCTATTTTGTCAAGAAACACTTTTTCGATTTTTAGGGGATGTACTTTCTGTCCATTTGCATGAATGGCAAAAAAAGTAAAAATCAGAAATGTAAAAAATCGATTCATAATTGTGTGTTTGTAGTTTATGTGGTTTCGTACGTTGCAATCCGAAACATTCGTCTATTAATTTTAATGCTGTCCAACACTATTTACTTCAATCCAATAACCATTGGGGTCTTGAAAGAAAACTTGCTTTATTCCATCTGGTCGGATATTTATTTTGTTAGGTGTGCCTGGCCAATCAGAATAAACAATTTGGGTGCTCTCAAGTTTCTTTACAAAATTATCGAAATTAGAGGTTGTCAATGCTACATGCACTGCTTTATTGATGGTTACATTTTCTTTTATAATTGATATTAAATGCAGCTCTTTATCTTCTCCAAGCGAGAGCCATCTAATGCCTGCCATTTTTGTTCGGTTAGTAATTTCTGTAAGGTTCAGCACATTTTTATAAAAATCTACCGAACGATCTAAATCTACTACAGATAAAGCCAAATGGTTAAAACTAAAATGAAACGAAGTAGTGTCTTGTCCCTTAACAGTACATGTAAAAGCAAGTGCAATGCAAATGAAAAGAAAGTTGAATTTTTTCATGAAATAAGTTTATTGCTGTGTTTAAATTTCAAAATACGATTTCCGCGGTTTTCGTATAAGCCAATTTTTTTCCAAATGCCTAATAGCTGAAGCATTTGTTAAGCCTGCTCAAGTTTTGTTTTTAAATGTCTTAAATATTTTTTCATATCACTATTTGCTTTAAATGAAATAATAAATTTTGGCAAAGAAAAACCCAAAGCATAGTTTACAAGGCTTATGTCGAATTCTAGTGTGTAATTAATGGCTGTTTTGTTGTCCGAAATAGGGTTTACTTGTCGCTGGCTTCTTAAATAAAATGTAGCATTGTTAGTTGTTTCAAAAATTGCCAAATTGTCTTTGTCGTACTGAATACATTTTAGTTCTATCAAATGGTTAGGTGCTTTCTTTGACAAGTTTGAATATTCATAAATCGTTGTGCCTAATTGTAATTGGTCATCAAGTGTTGATTTGTTTATTTCTGTCCTCCACAAATTGTCGTTGCAAGGATTGGCAAAAAAATCAAAGACAATGTCTACTTTTTTGTTAATTATAATAGTTCCAGTGGTTTTGATGAGATTTATAGTTGTCATTTAAGTTTGATGTTGTCATTTTGTTTTATCGCCAGCGCTTTTAAAAAAATCCCCAAATCTACATTACACTAATGGCATTCAAAATTTGTTTTCATTTATTAAATGAGGTTGTGCTACAATAATTGTACTAAACTGTTTGCGAAGCAAGAACCTAATCTAAAGCAAATGTGCTTATAGTAATTGTTCTATTACTTCGTCCAAGGTTCTTTGTTTTTAGCATTCACGAATTTTTTACCATCAAAAATGCATAGGCCTTGCCAAGTTCCAAACCAAAGTTGACCTTTGTTATCTTCAAAAATACTAAGAACAAGATTTGAAGTTAATCCGTTTTCTGTTGTATATAGTTTGAATTTTTTTCCATCATACTTATATACGCCAACATTTTCTGCAGTAAACCAAATGTTACCTTTTCTATCTTCTAAAAACCCACCTGTTTCTTCACCTTTAATAATTCCATCTTTTGTAAAATTGGTGAATGAGGTTCCATCAAATTTACTTGTACCTACAAACAGCGTTCCAATCCAAATATTACCTTGCTTGTCTTCCAAGATATCGCCCACATTATTGTCAGTAAGTCCATTCTTGTTGGTTAAATGGGTAAATGCTCCTTTATTGTATTTGAAAATTCCATTTCCATCAGTCGTAAACCAAATGGTTCCAGTTTTGTCTTCTATAATTTTAAACACCAATTTATCCGATAGTCTGTTCTGCCGATTTTCTACTTTTAAATCTGGCAAAGAAAATGGTAAAAACTGCGCTCCATCAAAATGAAAAACTCCTCCATATCCACTCACCCAAATTAATCCGCTTTTGTCAATTGCTAAACCCCAAATTTCCTCATCCCTACCAAGCAATCCTTCTTTTTTTGAAAATCTTGAAAATTTTGTCCCATCATATTTTATGAGTCCTTCGGAAGTTCCAAACCATAAATTACCACTTTTATCTTCTACAATTTTAATCACCCTCATCCGTGGATTGACTCCTTCAATTGTCATTGTTTCAAGTGTTTTGCCATCGTAGCGTATAATTCCATTTCCATTTGATCCAAACCAATAGTTCCCATTTTTATCTTGATACATTGTTCTTACAAATTCCCTTACCATTCCATTTAAATTGGTGTGAATTTGCGGAAATATTGTTCTTTGTTTTGTATGGATTTGTTGATTGTTTATTCTATTTCTTGTTGTATCAATAACCGATGTTTCTTTCACTTGACCATTGAAAAATGAGATGTGAAAAGCCAGCAGCATCAATATTAAATTTCTTGCTATGGATTTTCGCTTGCGCTTAATTTTTGCCATTATGATATGGTTTATAATTGTTGCTAATGGTGTGAAGCTACAAGAAGTTGGCGATTTTTACAATCTTGCCATTTGGCGTTTTGATGAGAAGCACTAAATTAAATTTACCATCCTGCAGTTGTGGGATCTGCATAACACGAACCCCGCCTTTTAGAAAGGCGGGGTTCGTGTTATGCATTATTGATGGATAATTATTTTTTTACAATTTCAACTCTTCTATTTTTGGTTCTACCATCTTCGGTTCTATTATCAGCAACTGGTTTTTCTTGCCCATAACCTACAAAAGACAATCTTGATTTATCAATTCCTTTTGCAACCAAAGCGTCAAAAATTGCTTTAGCTCTATTATTAGAAAGAGTTTTATTGCTTGTTGCATCACCAACATTATCGGTGTGTCCTTCAATACTAATTTTAAGTGTTGGGTTATTTTTCAGTAATTCAAAAATTTGGTCAACTATTGGAAGTGATTCTTTTTGAATCGTGTATTTTCCAGTTTCAAAAAGAATACTCAACGCAATATAACCATCTCTATTTAACGCATCTAACATTGCATTCGCAGTAATTTCTTGAATCATAAGTTCCATCTCTAGAATATATAATTTGAAATCTGTTCCATTATAAAAATCGCGAAGCAAAATTTTATATTCTTTACCATTCGATTTTAGTTCAAAGCAACCATATTTATCATCGGCGTAAACCTTTTTTCCACCTTTGGCAATAATTGCATCTTGATAATTTTTTATAATTTGATAATTACTGGGCATTTCGCCAGATTCGGTATTAAATGTATAATCAATATAAGTTAAATAGCCTTCAAATTGAATGTCTTCTCCGGCAGAATTGTAAGTGTCTAATTTATTGAAATTTGTAGTGCATTCAGCAATCGAGAAGCCTTTCATACGAGTAAATAATGAATGGTCTTTACATCCGTCATAATCTTGTGCAAATGCTGAACTAATGATCGAAATTGTAATTGTCAGAGAAAAAATTAGCTTTTTCATTTTTTAAAATTTTAAGATATTATCCTACTCACTTGGCATTTCGGTTTCGCCCTGTTTTTTTTCTGCATGCAGTATTTTTTTGCATTTTCCTATAACGTTCAGTTATTGGTGAAGGTTGGGGAATAGGTATTCCTCTAGCACGTTATTGCACAATAAATTTAAGATAATAATTTTGATAATTAACGTTAAGAAACTTGCGGAGTTGTTA
>JBMOEQ010000048.1:0-15798 GCA_049314655.1 Ferruginibacter sp.
GAGCCCGGAGTAAGTAAATTAGTGCCGGTAGATTTTAGAAGTTTAAATTAAACGTATTAATCAATAACAGTAAAGCGATCATTTCTTCTTGAATTGGTCGCTTTTTTTATGGTACAATTTGTAATGCCTTTCTTTTTCTGGGCTTATTTTGTCGGCTTAAGGTTGTATTTTTGAACCCAAATTATGTCTGCAGAAAAAATCATCGGCGATTGGAAAAAGAAAAACTTCAAGCCTATCTATTGGCTCGAAGGGGAAGAGGATTATTATATCGATTTGGTGGTACAATATGCCGAGCATCATATTCTTTCAGAGGCTGAAGCCGGTTTTAATCTTTCGGTTTTTTATGGCAAAGATGCGGCATGGAGCGATGTAGTAAATGCCTGTATGCGTTACCCTATGTTTTCGGATAAGCAAGTGGTATTGCTTAAAGAAGCGCAGCATATGAAAGATATTGAGAAGCTGGAAGGCTACTTAGAAAATCCTTTACCTTCTACCATTTTTGTAGTGGGTTACAAAGAAGGCAATTTAGATAAGCGCAAAAAAGTGTACAAAACCATTCAAAAAAATGGCGAGGTATTTAATTCCGAAAAGGTTAAAGAATACAAATTAGCCGAATGGATTTCTACTTATATCAAATCAATCGGTTACACATTAACGCCCAAAGCAGTTGCATTATTGGCCGAGCATTTGGGTAATGATTTAAGCAGAATTGTAAATGAGATTGAAAAGCTTACCATGAATTTGGCACAGCGTACAGCCATTACTGAAGATGATATTGAAAAATATGTAGGCATCAGTAAGGAGTACAATACATTCGAATTGCAAGATGCCATCAGTAAAAAAGATTTGCCAAAGGCGTTTAAAATCATTCAATATTTTGAAGGCAATCCTAAAGCTGCACCTATACAAATGATATTGCCGGCATTGTATGGTTATTTCAGTAAACTCTATACCGTTTTTTCTATGAGCGACCAGTCGGAGAATGGCATTAAATCGCTTTTCTACAACAATATGTTTGCCGCTAAAGATGCTATGGCCACTACTAAAAGATATGGCTACGAAGGCGTTGAGCGCACCCTCTTATTGCTGCACGAATACAATTTAAAAAGTGTGGGTGTAAACAGTTACAATACTACCGATGCAGCCTTACTGAAAGAATTAGTGGTTAAAATAATGGGTTAATTTTTTTGTCCCAAGCAGTTGTACATTGTGGTACTTCAGTGGCGTCGCAGTTCGTTCATCTGCAGCGCTATGGGCAACTATTTTAATTGGAGAATTGCTATCGCTTGTGCTTTATCCAATGCCAATTGAGCTTTCAATGCATCTAAGCCGTTAAATTTTACTTCACTGCGTAAATGCGCTTCTACATGCACGGTTAATGTGGCGCCGTAAATATCCCTGTCAAAATCAAATAAGTTTACTTCTATCATACGTGTAGCACCATCAACCGTTGGGCGATACCCAATATTCATCATGCCCTTTAAATATACATTGCTACAATTGGGTTCTTGTAGTACTACCGATACCGCATATACGCCATTTCCGGGTATCAATTTATTGTCTGCTTCAATACTCAAATTAGCCGTAGGAAATCCAATGGTTCGGCCCAATTTATTTCCGGCAATTATTTTTCCGCTAAAAAAATAAGCATAACCTAATAATTGCTGTGCTATAGCTACATGGCCGTTACTTAAAGCTTCCCTGATTTTAGTAGAGCTGATGGTTATTGCTTCCAACATATAAGCCGGAATTTCTTTCACCACATATTTCAATTCAGCCGCTCTGGATGCTAAGAGTTCAAAATCGCCCAATCGATCTTTGCCAAAACGATGGTCGTGCCCAATGATAATGGTATGCGGATGAAAATGTTTTACCAAAAAATCGTTGATATATGCCGCAGCCGATTGAGCCGCAAAAGCTTCAGTAAAAGGTACAATCACCAAATGGTCAATACCCGCAGCTTCCAACATTTGTTCTTTTTCTTCCAGGGTATTTAATAAGCTGATGGGCTTTTTGTTTTTGGCAATTACACTTCTTGGATGCGGATTAAAAGTAATGATAACCGTTTCGCCACCAATTGCAACGGCTTCGGTTTTCATCATTTCAATGATTTGTTGATGGCCCACATGAACCCCGTCAAAAGTGCCAATAGTAACTACAGCGTTTTTAAAATGGGGCAAATTTTGTATAGTAGAATGAATATGCATAGAAACCGTGCAAAACTAAAGGATAATTAATTAACGGTTATGTAAAGTGAGAGATTTAGTTTTGCAGCACAATCGTTTACCATGAGTTTATACAGTCAACGCGGTGTTTCGGCACAAAAAGAAGAAGTACATGCAGCAACAAGGCATTTAGATCAAGGTTTATTCCCGCATGCTTTTTGCAAAATGTATCCCGATTTTTTAGGTGAAGATGAAGATTGGATCAATGTGATGCATGCCGATGGTGCCGGTACTAAAAGTATTTTGGCCTATTTATATTGGAAAGAAACAGGCGATATCAGCGTATGGAAAGGCATAGCACAAGATGCCATTGTAATGAATTTAGATGATTTATTGTGCGTTGGTATTCATGATAAATTGGTGTTTAACTCTACTATTGATAGAAATAAACACCTTATTCCGGGTGAAGTTTTGGAACAAATCATCAATGGCTCGCAACAGCTTTTTGATGAATTAAAAACATTTGGGATAAACATTCACTACCTCGGCGGAGAAACGGCCGATGTTGGCGATGTGGTACGTACTATTGCCGTTAATGGAACCATGACGAGCAGGTGGCCCAAAAATAAAGTGATCAGCAATGAAAAAATTTCGGATGGAGATGTGATTGTTGGGTTATCGAGTTTTGGACAAGCCTCCTACGAAACAGTTTACAATAGCGGCATTGGAAGTAATGGATTAACCAGTGCCCGACACGATGTATTGGGTAATTATTATGCAACCAATTTTAACGAAAGCTACGATAACCGCTTAAACGAAACAGTTGCCTATATAGGAAAATATAAACTTACCGATGCATATACACTTTCCGGTACAAAAACCCAAACAACCATTGGAAAATTATTATTGAGTGCAACACGTACTTACGCTCCATTGATGAAAATTTTACTCACCGAACATTTTGATTTGATACATGGATTAATTCATTGCAGTGGGGGCGGACAAACCAAATGCATGAAATATCTTCCCGGTAATTTTAAAATTGTAAAAAACAATTTATTTGCGCCGCCCGATATCTTCAATATCATTAAAGATTGCAGTGGAAGTAATAATAAGGAAATGTATGAAGTGTTTAATATGGGCTGCAGGTTAGAAATTTTTTGTGCCGAAAAAGATGCAACAACTTTCATACAAACTGCCCGTTCATTGGGCATAGATGCACAAGTAACGGGCAGGGTAGAAGCTGCTGCAACGAAGGCTTTAGAAATTCATCTTGCCGATGAAATCTTGCAGTATTAAATGCATCAGTATTCTAGTTTGTTGCTTTCTCTCTCGCTTGTTTCCAATCTTTTGTTGTTGGAAGTTGATTGGCTGCAAATGCTTTTGTTTTAATGACGATAGCGCCATCTTTTGCTTTATCTCCATATAAGATTATAGCAGAGGAGCCTTTCAAAACATCTACCGATTCTATATCATTGGTTGGAATAGAATTCAAGTCAAAATTGGCTTCTAATATTTTTCCATCTAATACATAAAGTGGTTTTGGTTTTTTATTGGCTTCGGTTTCTGTTAATAATTTATTGGGCGCTAAAATTACCGATTGGGTTGCAGAAAAATCGGCTACTGGTGCTGCAGGTGGCGGTGGCGGTGGTGGTGGTGGAGCTACAGGAAATACGCCTGCTGCTTTGGCTTCCTTTTCTGTTAATTGAATCTTTCTTCCATTCATTAGTACAAGCTCTACAGTGCCACCATTTTTTTCTTGTTGAACAGATTTTATTTTTTCTCCTTTATATTTTAAAACGGGCGGAGCAGGAGGAGGCGGTGGTGGTGGTGCCGGAGCAGCAGGTGGTGGCGGCGGTGGATATATGCCGGCTTTTTTGGCATCGGCCGAACTTATGGTAACCGTTTTCCCATTTTTCAATACAATGTTAACATCATCCGTTTGCGTTTTAAATAAAATAGATTTTATTGGCTCTCCATTGAAAGCTTTAAGTGTGATGCTTGTTTTAGGTAAATCGTTTTCTGCACTAGGAATAGTATCAATTGTAGGAGCAGCAACTGCAACACCTTTTTCAATGGAAAGGGCATATTGATGTATTGCTGTTAAAATGTTTTGTGCAATCTTCTCTTGATTGGTTTTTTGCTTTAAATATGCCACATCTGTTGCATTGGTAATAAAACCGGTTTCAATAATTATAGCCGGACAATTATTAGATTTCAACACCCAAATTGGCATCTTCCTTTCTTGCAAATTGGTATTCACCGGCAAATCGAAATTTGCCGAAAATGCATTAATAATGGCACTTCCAATAAGCATACTTTCATTGTAATGATTAAAAGAAGCATTGGGTATCCACACCGTTAAACCCGATTTTTTTTCAGTAGCATCGTTTGGATAGGCATCTACATGCAGTGAAATGAACAGGTTGGCTTGTTGTTCAGTAGCCCAAGCGGTTCTTTGTTGTGGTGTTTTTAACTCATCAGCGTCACGCGATAAAAGCACACGAATATGATCACTGCTATTTAAAGCTTGAACTTGTTTGGCTATAGCTAAAGTGAGTGCTTTTTCTTCTTCACCACCTACGCCCTTTGCACCAGTATCGCTGCCTCCATGTCCCGCATCAATAACAACGGTTATGGGGTTGCCTTCATACAAAGTTTGAGGCATTAGGTTTGTGCCTGTTCGCAGCGAAAATGCCGTAAAGGCTAATCCGGCAAGTGGTAGGGCCAATAGGCGACTAAAATATCCTACCCTTGTAAATGGTTTTTTTGCAATCATCATGAGACGGCGTTTTATGGGTGAATGAAAAAAATGGTTGGCAAATTGAAATTGTTGTTGCGGATATAATGTGCTTAATAATATAGCGGCTAATGCAGCACTATCGCCTTGTTCTACAGCCTTTCTATCGGCAATAAATTCGTGTATTAAATTCAATTCCTTTTTTATCAACCAAAAGAATGGATTAAACCAACAAAACAGTAAGATGATATTGAGGAATGCCTTATCATAACTGTGTTTTTCTCGGATATGAACCAATTCGTGTTGTAAGATTTGTTGTCCAGATTCGCCTTCTAAAGCAAGATTTGCATTCCAAAACAGTTTATTAAAAAATGAAAAAGGAGCCTCTTTCAATTGCGTATTGTACAACGTAAACTCTTTCATTGGAACCGCAGCATGTGCTTTTATAATTGCATATATACGTAATAAGCCTATAACGAAATACAATAAAAAAACGGCAACAATTGCTATATATATTGTGGTTAAAATATCTTCTGTATTTAACCAATTGCTTTTTTTAACAACAGAAATATTTTCTAAATAACCATCCGATAAACTTACCGCATGCAACATATCGTACATGGTTGATGGCGTTGTTGCTTTGGGTTGTAACCATTCAATTTGAATAATGGGTAAACAAAGCGATAATACGATTACAGCAAGTAAATAGAATCTATTATAATGATGAAATATTTTATTCCTCAAAAACAGCCAATAGTATCCGGTTAAAATGCCGGCACACAAAACAGTTTTTAATAAATAAGGGAAGAGCGTTTGCATGTTCAATGATTTTAAATGAAGTACCCTAGTGCATATTCAATGTAAGTATATCAATACTTATGCTTTTTTCTTTAGTTCTTTCAATAGCAATTCAATATCTTCTATACTGAGGTTTTTTTCTTTCACCATAAAAGACACTGCATTACTAAAACTGCCTTCAAAATATCCTTTTACCAAACTTTTCATGGTGTTTTTGCTGTAAGCTTCTTTTGATACTAATGCATGGTATTGGTGCATTCTTCCAAAAACTTGAATGTCTACAAATTCTTTTTCTATAAGAATTTTTAAAATGGTTGCAACCGTATTACTGTGGGGCTTGGGCTCGGGTAATGCATCAATGATTTCTTTTAGAAATGCTTTATCCAATTTCCAAATCACTTGCATGATTTGTTCTTCAGCTTTCGTTAAAACTTTAATCATATTTTTCTTTTATAATTCAAACTTATAACTAATTATTTAGTTTTACAACTAATTTTTTAGTTTTTAATTTTTGTTAACAAATTCAGCTTTGAAACGAGTAAGGGGTAATTGATTTTTTAACAGGGTTTATGCGAGATTTATTTTATTGGAGCGTTTAGGTTATATAAATTTGCGCTGCACGCCGATAGAATCGCTAATAAATAGCTATCTTTCATTGTGCAAAACGGTTGTATAGTATTAGTGATTTCAGCAGTTTGTTTTAAAAGTTAATTTTTATGTCGAAAGCAATTATAGAACTTAAGAAAGTAAATATATATCAAGGTTCAACCCTTATTTTGAGTGATGTAAATATCATTATAGATAAAGCCGAATTTATTTATTTGGTAGGTAAAACTGGTACCGGAAAAAGTAGTTTATTAAAAACATTATACGGCGATTTGGAATTGAGAGAAGGTGAAGGATGGGTTGCCGGCTATAATTTACGGGATTTGGGTTGGAAAAAAGTGCCCTTCTTACGGAGAAGCTTAGGCGTAGTTTTCCAAGATTTTCAATTGCTTACTGATCGCAATGTAAATGATAACCTCAAATTTGTTTTAAAAGCCACCGGATGGAAAGACGAGCAATTAATGGATGAAAAAATTGCCGACGTTTTAGAAAAAGTAGGCTTAAAAACAAAGGGCTTTAAAATGCCTTATGAATTAAGTGGTGGCGAGCAGCAGCGTATAGATATTGCCCGTGCTTTACTTAATTCGCCTAAATTAATTTTGGCCGATGAGCCTACCGGAAATCTCGATCCCGAAACCAGCGATGAAATCATGCAATTGCTTTTCAATATTTCTAGAGATTATGGCACTGCAATAATTATGGCTACACATGATTATATGGTGATCAATAAATTTCCTGCACGTACCATTAAAACCGAAAAAGGTAAAGTATGGGATAACGCTTCTGTTACGATGTAAGTTTATTTCCAAAAGAAATCTATCAAATTGGCCGCATTTTTTTCGCAATGGTGAAGTTGATGTAACACTTTATTGCGCTGTATATTTTCTTCATCGGAATAAGGCTCGTGATAAAGAAATTTTAAGGCGTCTTTAAATTCATTGGCCGTTTCAGCAATTAAACAAAGTTGTTCTAAACCCGATCCGGCTGCACCCGCTTTATTGGTTAAGCAATGCCGTCCGTTATACAGTGCATTCAATATTTTTAATTTAACACCGGTATTGTTCAAAGAAGGCAAAATATTTACTTGTGCTTTCATAATCATATCCTGCATCTCTTTATCAGAAGGATTGGCCACTAAACAACTGTGTTGATGTTCATGGGCTAAAAATTCTAATTTCTGTGAAGGATTTTTTCCGGCAATTACAAACGGAATTTTTAAATCTTGAAACACTTCTTTCAACAACCAAATGGCAGCTTCTTCATTTTCATTGATTGATAAATTGCCATGGTATAAGCAAAACATACCTTTCCCCGCTTTGCCTACTGCTTCGGTAAATGGAAGAAATACTGGTAAATGATAAATATGCGGTGCATTAAAAACTTGCTGATAAATTTGCACATCTGTTGCACTCACTGCAGCAATGGCCACTTTTTTGGCAATTTGTTTTTCGTACGATTTTAATAGTTTACTCTCGTAGTTAAAATAAAATTTTTTAAGCGGTTGCTTTTCGTGTAAAGCTAAATGGTGATAATATTCAAATTCGGTATTGTGTAAACGCAATAATACCCTTCTATTGTTTAATTTCCCTGCATACAAAGGATAGCTGCAATGGATACCCTCAATTAAAACGGGGTAGTTGTCTTTTTGAAGGCGCTTTATGAGTATATCGTTTTTTCTAGAATTCACTATAAAGGGCAAACGAAACGATAAACGCCAAGGATTTTTATTACGCTTATAATATTCAACCGAAGCACAATATTGATTTAATTGCTCTTGTGGAAGTCTACTAAAATAGAAACAATGTAAATGAATCTTTACCCCTAATCGATGCAAGGTTTTTATTTTGTAAAATAAATCCATCACGCCTCCAAAATCTGCCGGCCAAGGCACATCATGCGTAATTATATGTAAATGTCTTTCTTCCATTCAATGTTTGCTGCTAATCTTAAAAATTAAAGTGCGGCATAAAATTGCAACAATTTTTTTTCTTCTTCTTGCCAATTGTATTTTAATGAAGCTAACATACAATTAGTTTGTAGCTTTTCATACAAAACGGTATTTTCCAGTAAATTGTTCATTGCAGTACTTAAATCAGCTGCATTTAACTGCCGAACCAAAACGGCCACTTCAAAGTTTTCATTGATTGATCGATAAACCGGAAAATCTACACAAATTTGAGGTATCCCTGCATGGATATAATCGAAAAATCTATTGGCTAAGGAATAATAATTGCTTAATCCGGTAGCATCAAATAAGGTAATGCCTATTGTAGCTGCTTGTGTAATTTTTCTAAGTTCGGTAGGAGGTACCCATCCTTTAAAAATTACTTTATTTTCTAATTGGTGTTGTTGAACTAAGTTTTTGGCTTGCTGAAAATAGTTGCCCTCGCCACAAATAATCAATTGAGCATTTACTTTTTTCATTGCCGGTATGAGGGTTTCAAAACTACGTCCTTCGTTTACAGCCCCTTGATACAAAATAAATTTACTTTTCTTTTCAATAGGCTCCATAGACCGAAGCACTGCTATATTACTAACAACTTGGTAGTTAACACCGTATAATTTTTTAAATTCTAATGCTATTGGTTCATTTACCGTATAGCCTTTGTTGAAATGCGGTACAGAATGGCGTTCTATCCATTTCCAAATTTTATAAATAATAGGTCGTTGTACAATTTCTTTCATCTCACAAAACAACTCATGGGCATCATATACTCGTTTTGTTCTTTTTAATTTAGATACAACTAAACAGGGTAGAATAGTATCTAAGTCAATCGCACAAATACAATCTGCTGAATGAAACAGTAGAAAAAAGAATAACCTGATATTATATTCAGCATAAAAGAAAGGCCCTTTTTGAAACCAACAATTCAATCGCTTTTGTTGATAAATATGTTGCTCAAGTGGTATGGATTGCCTTTGTTTTCTACCAACTAACAACACTTCATATCCGGCAGTTGCCAAAGAATGACAAATGCGCATCATACGTTGATCGAAATTAAGATCGGTAGTTACTGTAAAAACAATATGCATAGTTTTTTGAGCTTTCTAAATGATTTAGCAAATATGCTTGATTAATGTTTAATGGAAAAATGTTGATAATCATAGTATAAAATTTCAAATAATTAGTATATAATTGAATCCTAAAACAATTTTATATGAGCGAATTAAGTACAGATTTCGAACAACAACAACCGGCAAAACGACCAACATTCTTAACCGTTTTGTGTATTCTTACGTTTTTAGGAAGTGGTTGGGGAATCATTGGTAATGCCATTACCTATAGCACTGCTGCTACTCAAGCCAAAGCAATGTCTATCGTAAAAGACCAGGCAAGCCAAGATATTCAAAAATCTTCCACTACTTCAAACGGGGGCGAAAAAATTGCACAGGATATGGTAAACTCCATGACAAGTGCTTTTTCTGAAGATAACCTTAAGAAAAGTGGATTAGCCGGAATTTTAGCCTCAGTGCTGTGTTTAGCTGGCGCTTTTTTAATGTGGACTTTAAAGAAAAATGGCTTTTATCTTTATGTTGTGGGTACATTAGTAGGAATTGTTGCTCCATTTGTGATATTTGGAGGCGCCAATTTAATGTCAATCATTTCCTCTGTAGGGGCAGGTTTTGTAGGGTTAATCTTTGTAATCCTCTATGGTGTCAATTTGAAACACATGAAGTAAAGGTCAATTTCGGGAGAACTTGAACCAAAAAGGTTGAATAATTGATTATTTTTTCCTTTTGGGTACTCTTGATATCCATAATATTTTAAAAAAGCTTCCAATTGGAGGCTTTTTTTATGAATAATTCAGATTCTGTCTGCTGATTTCTGAAAAAAATGACTAACTTTGCGACCGAATAAACAGAAAATTTAATAAAGACGTTATTAAAAAAAAAGAAATGCCGTATTTAACAATCGAAAAAAAAGCAAAAATCTTCGCTGACTTTGGTGGTAAGCCTGCTAACACTGGTTCTATTGAAGGACAAGTTGCCTTATTAACTGAACGCATTAACCACATTTCAGATCATTTGAAAATCAATAAAAAAGATTTCTCTTCTCAAAGAGGTTTGATGATGATGGTAGGTAAACGTAAGCGTTTATTAACTTACTTAAGTAAGCACGACCTATCTGGCTACAGAGCCTTAATTGAAAAATTAGGTTTACGTAAATAATATTTTACAACTATGTATAAAAAATAATTCCCAACTCCATTTCACGGTTGGGAATTATTTTTGTTTGTAGCCATTTTCAACGGGAGTATTTCCCTTTTTCTAATTTCTAATTCAAACATTTATGAGTTTAGATACTAAATCAGTAACATTTGATATTGGTGGTGGCCGTAATGTTACCATCGAAACCGGAAAATTGGCACGTCAAGCCGATGGTTCGGTTACCGTTCGTCAAGGCAATTGTATTTTATTGGCTACAGTGGTGGCGAATAAAGAACCAAAAGCCGGACAAAGCTTTTTCCCATTATCAGTAGATTATCAAGAAAAATTTGCATCTGCAGGTCGTGTACCGGGTTCATTCTTTAAAAGAGAAGCTCGTTTAAATGATTACGAAATATTAACGAGCCGCTTGATTGATCGTGCGCTTCGTCCACTTTTCCCTGAAGATTATTTCTGTGATGTTCAGGTATTAATTTCTCTTATTTCAAGTGATGCGGAGGTTTTACCCGATGCATTAGCTTGTTTAGCGGCTTCTGCTGCATTAGCTGTTTCGGATATTCCCATTCAAGAAATCATTTCTGAAGTTCGTATTGGTCGTAAAGATGGTCAGTTTATTGTAAATCCTAGTCGCACAGAATTGGCGGCTTGCGATTTAGAATTCATCATCGCTGCTACCGAAAACAACATCATGATGGTTGAAGGTGAAGCTAAAGAATGTCAAGAAGAAGATTTAATTAAAGCGTTAGAAATTGCACATGATGCTGTAAGAGTTCAAATTAAAGCACAAGCTGAATTAAGAAGTTTAGTTGGAGCTGCTGAAAAAAGAGCTTACACCAAACCTTATCGTAATGATGCATTAAATGAGCAAATTACTGCATTTGCAAAAGATAAAATGCACGCCATTGCTGCTTCAGCTTCATCTAAGCACGAACGTAGTGATGCATTTGCCGCATTATTGGAAGAAGTAAAAGCGCATTTAGGAGAAGAATTGGTTGATGCAGATAAAGCGCTAGTTGGTCATTATTTTGGCGATTTACAATATTATGTAGTTCGCGATATGATCATTAATGAAGGCAAACGTTTGGACGGAAGAACTACCGAACAAATTCGCCCGCTTGCTATGGAAACCAGCATCTTGCCTACACCACATGGCTCTGCATTGTTTACTCGCGGTGAAACTCAATCATTAACTACCGTAACTTTTGGTACGCCATTAGACGAACTTTTGGTAGAAAGTGCACATAAATCAGAATACTCAAAATTCATCTTACATTATAACTTCCCTCCATTTTCAACAGGTGAAGTAAAAATGATGAGAGGCGTTGGTCGTAGAGAAGTTGGTCATGGTAACTTAGCCATGCGTTCTTTGAAGCAAATCATGCCGGGTTCAGAATATCCTTACACCGTGCGTGTGGTAAGTGATATTTTAGAATCTAATGGTTCGTCATCAATGGCTACTGTTTGTGCAGGTTCATTAGCATTAATGGATGCGGGTGTACCTTTTAAAAAGCACGTGAGTGGTGTGGCCATGGGATTGATTAAAAAAGGTGATCAGTTTGCTGTATTAACCGATATCCTTGGAGATGAAGATCATTTAGGCGATATGGACTTTAAAGTTACCGGAACGCGTGATGGTATATGTGGTGTTCAAATGGATATTAAAGTAGATGGTTTAAGTATGGACATTATGCGTAAAGCATTGGCTCAAGCCCGTAATGGTCGTTTACATATATTGGATGCCATGTATGCTTGCACTCCTGCACATCGCGAAGATGTGAAACCGCATGCTCCAAGAATGGTGAAATTTACAATTGATAAAGAATATATTGGTGCAGTGATAGGACCAGGTGGTAAAGTAATTCAAGAAATTCAACGCGAAACCGGCACAACCATCAATATCGAAGAAGTAAATAACCAAGGTGAAATCAGTATTTTCTCTGCTTCTAAAGAAGGTTTAGATAGAGCATTATCATGGGTTAAAGGCCTTGTAGCTGTTCCTGTTGTTGGTGATACCTACGAAGGCACTGTAAAAAGCATTAAAGAATTTGGTGCATTTGTAGAATTCTTACCTAAAAAAGAAGGGTTATTACATATCAGTGAAATTAGCTGGAAACGCTTAGAATCAATGGAAGGTATTTTCAAAGAAGGCGACCGTGTTAAAGTTAAATTATTGGAAATAGATCAACGTACCGGTAAATTTAAATTAAGTCGTAAAGTATTAATGCCAAAACCAGAAGCGCAACCTAAACCAAACAATGGCGAAGGATCTGCTTCTAACTAAATAATCATTTTAAACTCCGGACTAAAATTCCGGAGTTTTTTTTAATTTCAATTTCTGCTCGTTTATCTTCATATTTTATATCAATAAATATTGCTGCACATGAAATACAAGATATTGTTCCTGATTTGTTTTGCTTTTTTATTTGAAAATGCACAAGGCCAGGTTAAGAAAGTTAAACTAAGTACTGGTGAGTGGACTGTTCAGCCATATGCTGATAATATAGTTAAACTTACATTTACGCCCACTGGTTATACAACCAATGAAAATTTTACAGAGGCTGTAATTACTCAGCCTGCTGCAGTAAAGGGCATGCATGTTGAAGTTGAGGAAGGCGGTATAACCATGGGCAATAATGATGAATTGGTGATGAAAAGTATTTTTTCAAAAGATGGATATCGTGGTTTTCAATTTGTATTAGCACCCGATGAAAAAATATTTGGAGGCGGCGAAAGAGCTTTACCACTCAATAGAAGAGGATACAAATTTAATTTATACAATAATCCATGGTATGGTTATGGAGAAGGTGCCGATAATTTAAATTATTCGGTTCCATTTTTTACGTCATCAAAGGGCTATGGTATATTTTTCGATAATGCTTCTAAAGGCTATGCAGATATTGGAAAAGGATATGCCGATTTCTTTGAAGTAGGTTTTCAAAGTGGAGAATTGAATTTTTATGTAATAATGGGTTCTAGCTATAAAGAGATCCTTACATCGTACCATAAATTAACCGGAACTCAACCATTGCCTCCAAGATGGGCTTTAGGCAATTTTATGAGTAGATTTGTGTATACCGGAGAGGTTAATACCAAACAGATTTTAAACCAAATGAAAGCGGCTAAAATTCCGGTGGATGCCATCATTTTTGATTTATTTTGGTTTGGCGACAGCATTAAAAATTCATTGGGTAATTTAGAATGGGTTAACAAAACCGCTTGGCCCAATCCGGTTAAAATGATCAATGATTTTAAAAAGGATAATATTCACACAGTACTTATTGCTGAACCCTTCTTTTTAAAAAATACAAGAACATATGAAGCTGTGCAGCCTTATTTAGCGGTAGACAGCAATAGAAATCCATTTATGTTAACCGAATTTTATTTCGGATATGGAGGCTTATTGGATATTTTCAAAAAAGATGCCGCTTCATGGGTATGGAACAATCATTATAAAAGGCAATTAGCCAATGGCGTTAACGGATGGTGGACAGATTTGGGTGAACCCGAAAACCATCCGGCCAATGTTATGCATAATTTAAAAGATAAAGGCTACTCGCGTTTATTTAAAGCGGCAGAAGTGCATAACGTTTACGGACATTACTGGAATAAAATGCTCTTCGAAAATTATCGGAGAGATTTACCTAAAGAACGCATTTTTCACCTCAATAGATCGGGTTTTTCTGGTAGTCAGCGTTTTTCTATTTTCCCTTGGAGTGGCGATGTAAGTAGAAGTTGGGGTGGATTAAAAGCACAATTACCGGTAATGTTAGGGATGAGCATGAGCGGAGTACCTTATATTCATGCCGATGCAGGTGGATTTGCAGGGGGAGAAGGCGATGGCGAATTGTATGTACGTTGGTTGCAATTTGCAGCGTTTACACCTATTTTCAGGCCACACGGAACAGCACTATACGAGAAAGATAAAAATGCGTTTAGTTTTCCAAGTGAGCCGGCTTTAGTAGATGAGCCTTATCGCTCAAAAGCAAAAGCTGCAGTGTATTTGCGCTATAATTTCTTGCCATATAACTATACATTAGCCTATAAACAAGCCAATACTGGAGAGCCATTAGTTGCGCCGCTATACTATCATTTTCCAAAAGATACTACAGCTATCAATATAGGCAACGAATTTATGTGGGGCGAAAATGTGTTGGTTGCACCTGTTTTGGAAAAGGCAGTTACTACGCAAAACGTATATCTTCCGGAAGGCAAATGGTATCAATATTTTACCAATGAATTGATAAACGGAAATGAGTACACGCAACAAACACTTAGTTTAGATCAAATACCCGTATTCATTAAAGCCGGTAGTTTTATTCCTTTATGGGAAAATAAAACTGCATTGAATGCTGCTGCTTATGATGGGAAATCAATTACAGTAGCCTATTATCCATCAACAAACCCTTCGCAAGGAATTTTATACGATGATGATGGAAATACCAATGGTGTTGAAGGAGAAATTATAAGCTTTAAGGGCCAACAGTTGAAAAATGGGTATAAAGTAGAATTAACCTCTAGTCAACCAACCAAATATACCGGAACGTATAAGCGAAAAATTAACTTCTCTGTTCCGGCTAACCAAATCAACCTTTTTGCTCGTATTAATGGCAAAAAGCAATTGGGTAAATTAACCAAGAAAGGGACTGCAAAGTTTATGCGTTTCGAGTTGGTGTATACGGGTAAGCCAATGACAATAGAATTACAATCTAAATAATGCATGATGAATTATTATGAATTTGATTTTGACGGAGTAGATCAAGAACTCAATGACCAATTGATTGCGCTTTTAAGTAATCAAGGATTTGAAGGTTTTGAAGAAGAGGAAGGTACATTGTTGGCTTTCATAGCTATAGATAAATTTGATGAAAATCTATTTCATGAAACCATTGCCCATTTTCCACAGCTCAGTTATACGCAAACAGAAATAGAGCAAGTGAATTGGAATCAACAATGGGAGCAAGGCTTTCAACCGGTGCAGGTAGGTAGTTTTGCTGCCGTGAGGGCACATTTTCATGCGGCAATTCCGGAAGTTAAATATGATATCGTTATTACGCCTAAAATGAGTTTTGGTACCGGCCATCATCCTACTACTTATTTGATGATGCAACAAATGGAAAGCATTGATTTTAAAAATAAATCGGTTTTTGATTTTGGAACCGGAACCGGTGTTTTAGCCATATTAGCCGAAAAATTGGGCGCTGCATCTGTATTGGCCATTGATAATGATGAATGGAGTATCAACAATTCTAAAGAAAATGTAGCTATGAATCATTGCTCGGCAATAACATTAGCATTAGGCGATTGCCCCCCCGAAAAAGGTGA
>JBMOEQ010000049.1:0-15436 GCA_049314655.1 Ferruginibacter sp.
TTACCCATAAATAATTTTTCAAAGAGGCGGCAATAAAGGCAGCATCATCCCCTATTACTATCATTACTGTTGTAGATAATGCTTGCACCATATCTTTCAATTGCACATTCAAGGCTTCTATTTCAACTGCGGCATTTTTATAAGTAGTAAATGGATTGATTTGGATAGACAATACGCCCGGCATTACCCAATGCATAGGATGTATTTGTGATAGATTTTTACAAGCTTCCGGTAACTCCATACACAATGCCCTTATGACTTCTCCATAAGCGGCAAAAACTACCTTGCTCCCACTATTCAATCCTGTACCCGAATAATCTAATGTATCTATGGTGGTATGGGTGTAAAAATGCACATCCCGTTGCAGTTGGATGCGCTTGAAAACATATTCTAAAAATGGTTGTACATCATGACAATCTACTTGATTATTATCATCGGCAGTGATGAATAAAAATTTGGCTAAACTTAATTGTCCGGTTCCTAAAATATGATTGGCAATGGTTAAAATTTCTGCCGGTTGTTTGGTTGGGGTATAAGGCGTATACCGTTCACTGCCTACAGCTAACAGTAAAGGATGAACGCCTGCTGCATCTACTGCATGAACCGATTTTAATCCGGGAATTTCATGTTGTATTGCTGCACCTGTAAGTTCATGAATAAGTTGTCCAAAACTAGTATCTTCTTGCGGTGGTCGTCCTACCACTGTAAATGCCCAAATAGCATCTTTCTTAGCATATACTTTATGCACTTTCATCAGTGGAAAATCGTGCGTTAAACTATAGTAACCTAAATGATCACCAAATGGGCCTTCGGGTTTGTTTTCGCCAGGATATACTTCGCCGGTAATTACAAAATCGGCATCGGTACTTATACAAAATCCATCTTCGTAAGTATACCTGAAACGTCTTCCACCAAGCACCCCAGCAAAAGTCATTTCGCTTATGCCTTCGGGTAAGGGCATTACTGCGGCTACACTATGTGCAGGCGGACCACCAACAAAAACACTCACTTTCAAGGGTAATCCTTTTTTATTGGCCATGGTTTGATGTACTCCAATACCACGGTGCAATTGGTAGTGCAAACCAATTTCTTTATTCAACACATAATCATTCCCACTGAGTTGAATTCTGTACATGCCTAAATTAGCCTGCATGATACCGGGTTGATCAATATCTTCTGTATACACTTGCGGTAAAGTAACAAAAGCACCGCCATCCATTGGCCAATGTTGAATTAAGGGCAAATCGGAAATTTGAATTTCTTCGTATAAAACTGGTTTGGAAAGGGGATTTTTTAAAGGCAATGCTTTTAAAGCGGCTAATCCGGTTTTAAAATTTTTGATAGGATGTTTAATCGCTTTTACCGGATCGTTTTTGAGTGCAATTAAATCTTGTACTTGTTTAAATGTATGTCTAAAAATGAACTGACTTCTTTCTAATGTGCCAAAAAGATTAGAAACTGCTCTAAATTTACTACCCTTTACTTTTTCAAATAAGATTGCTGGTCCACCGGCTTCATAAACCCTTAAATGAATGGCTGCCATTTCTAGGTAAGGATCAACTTCTTCTTTGATTCTGATTAAATGACCGTTTTTTTCTAAATCAAGTATACATTCTTCTAATGAACTATAGGCCATGTGGAGGAGTTTAAAGCATAACAGTAATCAAAGCATTTTGTTTTTGAATACTAAAGCGCAAAATGGAAAAGCAAGCATCAAAAAAATAGTTTAAAAATTACCCGGACAACCAGATCGTGTTTTTCCCAAAAAGCTTGTTCCATCGCTATTTACCAAACGAATACTCAATGTTACACCGGAAAAATAATACCAATCTTTACTAGATGGATTGCCTCTTTCGGAAGTGGCAGTTGGATAGGTTAAGCCAGGTTTTATTTCATCTCCTCTAAAAGCAAAATCAACTGCCCTTTGTCCGTTATTGGCTAACAAAGCTGCTTGAGGAGCAAAAGTAGTACTCACGTCATCTAAATAATCGGTCATTAATTTGCGTAAACCCACTTCAAATTTGATGCGCACATTATCATTGAAGGCAAACTTAATACCACCACCAAATGGAATTGCAAATTGGGTTAAATTGTATTTTTTTCTACCTAAGTAAAAACCTTGTCCTTCGGTACCTAAAGGTTGTAAATACACTTTATTGCCTACAGAATCGTAGGTATAAGGATTAAACCGATAAGCAGCAATACCGGCAAAAACATAAGGAGAAATGCTTTTTTCATAAAGGTTTAAAATATCATATTCTAAGCCAAGATGGAGTTCGGTAATAGGGCTCGAAAAACTTAGGTTACGGGTTATGTTTTTCTGATTTTTTTTATCATCAGCACTTACTTTACCTAAAGTAATGCCCATTCTTGCATACAATTTGTCGTTGATTTCGTACATCAATCCCAATCCACCTGCAAAATGTGCCTGTTGAAAGGTGAATTTCTTATCCTGCAAATCGCCTTGATAATTGCTAATGCCAGCAAATACGGATGCATGCACAAATTGAGCATTTACAATATTCAAATTCCATGAAAATAATAGTACGATTAACCCTTTAAAACAGATTTTCATTTTGCAAATATAAATAATGAAAACAGTTGAAATGCAGGATAACTTCCTTTTACCATAAAACCTCACTTCTTCAACAAATAAATTGCCTAAATTGCAGTTAATTTTTAAAGGATAAGCAGCATTATATACACTTAGATATTCTCGTGTTATCCAATTACTATGATTATGCGTAAGTTTTATTGTTTACTTTTTTCACTTTGTTTTGTAGGCACACTTTCGGCGCAACAAAAGCCATATTATACGCAATATATACTCAATAACTATATATTAAACCCTGCTGTAGCGGGGATTGAAAACTATGGTGATTTGAAAATGAGTTATAGAAATCAATGGACAGGCATTAATGGTGCACCAGTTACCACTTATTTATCGTACCACACTCCTCTCGGAAATAAATTAGCAGTAGAAAGAACCAATCCAACCTCATTTGGACGAGGTGGAGTAAATGTTAGGGGAAAATCCTATTGGGATGAATATACCAGTCCAGAATCGCATCACGGAGCTGGTTTAATAATCATGAATGATAAAACCGGTTATTTGAGTCGATTTAGTGCATATGCCAGTTATGCCTATCATCGTCCAATTGGTGTAAAAACGTCAATTTCTGCCGGATTTCAAGCGGGTATTAGCAATATGAGTTTAGATCTTTCTAAGATTGTTTGGGGTTCTTTAGATCCAAACGATCCGGCAATTGGCTACGATAATGGTGAATTAAGTAAGTTTATGCCCGAAGTTGGAGCAGGCTTATGGTTGTATTCGAGCGATTTTTTTCTAGGTATTTCAGTGCTTAATATAATACCATCAAAAGCAAAATTTGTAAAAAATAGCGCTTATGGTACCTATTATACACCTCATTTTTTTGCTTCTGCAGGGTATAGAGTTCAATTGAACGATGATTGGTCGGCGCTTCCGTCTGTTGCCATCCAAAAAATTTCACCCTTACCCATACAAGTGCATGTCAATCTAAAAGTTCAATACCAGGATATATTTTGGGTTGGTGCTAACTATCGGGTAACAGATGAATTGGGCGGATTTGCCGGAATGGCGGGTTTTAATATCTCGCAAACCTTTAATTTGGGTTACGCCTATGATGTTTCTACTAATTCGCGTTTAAGAACCTACTCCAAAAATACCCATGAAATAGTACTTGGCTTCTTATTAAATAACCGATATGGCGATACTTGCCCTAGAAATATTTGGTAGATTTATTTTCTTTTTTTCTCATTGACTTAGTTTTTACACTAAATTTTACTGCCATTTATACCGCCTATTTACCACTGGTATAAATCAAATTATAGCATTTTTAATGATCGTTATCATTTAAACTCAATACAGTATTGAGTTGTATGCTTTATTATACTATAATGCTAAACAGTACTACTAAAACATAAATAGGTACTTTGTATTGCATAGTTCTAATGTTTTTATATCTTTGTGTTATCAAAGTAATTCAAAACAAAAACAATTAAAAAAAAACATCATGAAAACGCAAAATCACCTCAATCAAAATGTAACTGTTAACGAAATAATGCAAACAGTGAATTCTACGGAAAAAACAATAGATCAGTCTACAGTTAAAGTGATTACGAAAAATTTCAGTTCGGTAGATTTATGGAATATTCAACGCCAGCACAAAAACATGTACAATAAGCGCAATTTTTTGTAGTAGTGTAGGCTATACTTTGTGTTAGAGAGAATTGAAAAGTTGATCGAAATACTTTTTAAATACAGCATAATCCTGTACTTGATGTATGATACAACTGCAAAAAAAATGTTTCTCCTCTTGCTCAAAAAGAATGGATAATTGAACCTTCTCGCCATTTAGCGTAAAATAACATTCTGAAGTATTCGATTGTTGAAAAACTGTCCAAGCTTCTGTTAATGTGGAGGATAATTGAGAAGCATCAATCAATTGAACAATATCATTCCAATGATGAAATAAAGTACCTAATGTTATAAAGTATTTTAATTCAATGGCTTTATTGTCTACTTCAATCTGCACCTCGTTCGATATTAACATGTGGATGTAATGTACAACATTATAACTCGATAATTAAACAATCATTAACTAGTTTGGCTGATGCAAGTATAAATCAACCCTTTGTGAATTGGTTGTAAGGAGACAAAGTAGATGAACAGTTGTTTAACATTGTTATACGATAAGTGAACAATTGTTTAGAGGTTTAGGATTAAGGAGTTTAGTGGTTTAGAAGTTTAGAGTTTAGTTTGGCAACATTATATTGCTAGCACTAGCTTCTATAAATACCATAGAATCTTTATAAACTATATAAATAAGTTTAGAGTTTAGTGTTTAGGGCAAAGTCTTTATAAACTTACCAACTTTATAAACCTTAAAATTGGTTTAGGAGTTTAGTGGTTTAGTGTTTAGTTTGGCAGCGTTATATTGCTTAGACTAGCTTCTACAGACTCTATAGAAGCTTTATAAACTATATAAATAAGTTTAGAGGTTTAGGGCAAAGTCTTTATAAACTTACCAACTTTATAAACCTGAAAATTGGTTTAGTTGTTTAGAGTTTAGGGTTTAGTGAAGATGCTATAAACTTTAGAATCCTTTTCTATTTAAAAAAAATTTCCGTAGCACCGTCGCCGTATTGAGCAGAGTACATGTTAAAAAAACTTTTGACTTCTCTTTTCAATTTTAAAATTTCGTGTAATTCTTGTTTCAGTTTGCCCGAGCCGATGCCATGAATGATGGTAAGTTTGGGTTGATGGTGTGCAATAGCTAAATCGTAATAGGTTTCAAAAGTTTGTAATTGCAAAGTGAGGATTTCGAAATTATCCATATTTTGCCAACGGTCGGTTAATTTTTCAATATGTAGATCTACAACCGTTCGTGCAGGAGGTAAAAATTCTCTAGAACGCGATACTTCATACATTCTAAAACCGGCATTACCTAAAGCACTGATATCAAATTTATCCACTTCCGTTTTATCGGGATAGGTTTCCATCAACAATTGTTTGAACCCAGGAAGATTGTCTTTTTGCAAAGCTTCAATCTTTTTAAAAACTTGCTTGCCTTTTAGTTTTATAACAGCTTCATAAAAATCGGCTTTTTTCTTATTGGGTTCTACCAAAGAAAATTCGAATTGAAAGCGCGGATTATCACTGATATCTTCAAAAGCCACATCATGCAAATAAAATTCGGCATGCGGATTGATTTGATTGATCAATTCAAAATCGTAATCGGTTGTAAGAAATAATTTATAATTAAAATGGAATGCCGTATTGGTTTGATTAATTAAATACACTTTCAATTTTTCAACCACATCATCATCAAAAATATCTTTATCATATACCGGAATAAAAGATAGAAAAATACCTTCTTCTTCTATCGGTTTATTAATTTTCTTTTCTTGTTTTAATTGATCTACATATATTTTCTTTTTTTCGGCTTTACGTTTTTCAGTAAACATTTTGAAATAAGGAAAATCTAATTGATCGGTATAAGCAGGAAATCGCACACCCTTTACTTCAATCATCACCATTTTTTCATTGATGAGTTCAACGACTTTACCATTTTCGTCGGTAATTTTCACAACAATATCATCACCCGGTTGAAATTTCATAATCACTTTCCCTTTTATGCATTCGTGTATTGCTGCAAAAGTAGGGAAACAAAAAAAGTTCCGGTGCTGATATCCGGAACTTTACCTCAATTTTATTAAAAAGCCTATTTATACGGCTGTTTGCGCCAGTTTACTGTTCTTTTGTCCGTACATGAAATATATTATCACACCAATAACCAACCAAGCCGCAAACCATGCCCAGTTTTTAGCTGTCATACCAGTGAGCAAGTACATACAAGTAGTTAACCCTAGTAATGGTATCAATGACCATTTTTTTACATAAGCAAAAACAGACAATACGATACAAACAATCCAAAAAATGATAGCAGAAATATTGTACGTAGTATTCACTTGTTCGCCTTCCATTTGAAATAAGCTGCTAAAATAAGTAGGGAATAAAACCTGAATGATAATCATTGAACCCACAACAATAATTGGAAAAACAAATTGTGCATTGATAAAGGGCATATTAAAACCACCTGCGGTTTTTTCTCTTCGAGGAATTAATAACACACCACCGCAAACCAATACAAATGCAAATAAAGTAGCAATGCTCGTAAAATCTAATACAAAAGTTTTATCTGTAAAAATAATGGGCACTCCAACTACCAATCCGGTTAATATGGTAGAAAAGGATGGGGTTTTAAATTTTTCATGAATGCGTTGAAAAATGGGTGGCAATAAACCATCTCTACTCATACTCATCCAAATACGTGGCTGTCCCATTTGAAAAACCAACAAAACACTCGTCATGGCCACTACAGCAATAATAGCAATCAAAAATTGCATCCAGCCAACATTTAAATTTTGCTTTTCGAAGATAAAAGCCAATGGATCGCCAACACCATCAAAACTTCTATAATTAACCGCTCCTGTTAGTACAAGTGTAAGTAGGATATAAACAATAGTGCAAATTACTAGCGAGAGCATCATACCACGAGGCAAATCGCGTTGTGGATTTTTGCTTTCTTCGGCCAAAACACTCACCGCATCAAAGCCAATATAGGCAAAAAATACACCACTAACGGCAGCCATAACTCCACCAAAACCGTTAGGCATAAATGATTTTTCATGCACATCATTTTCGGGAAACCAATTAAAGGTTAAGCCATTCTGTAATATCAAATAACCACCCACAATAATCACTAAAAATACCGCAGCCAGTTTTAAAATAACCATGGCATTACTGAAATTTCTGCTTTCTTTAATTCCACGGTAAACCAAATAAGTAATGAGTAAATTAATGACCAACGCCGGCAAATCAACAATGATGCGTAAACTGCCTAATAAAGGCGCATTATTCCAAGCCGTTAATAATTCTTCATTGGTAGACCCTGTGGCAACAGCCTTTTTAGCTTCCATATAACTGGTAGTAAGGTATTCTGGAATATGCCAATGTAATTTGTGCATGAGTGAAGTAAAATAATCGCTCCAACTGTAGGCCACATAAATATTGCCAATAGAATATTCCATGATTAAAGCCCATCCAATTATCCATGCAAACAATTCCCCAAAGCTGGCATAAGCATAGGTATATGCACTTCCAGCAACGGGAATTCTACTTGCAAATTCGCTGTAACAAAGCGCTGTAAAGGCACAAGCAATACCGCAAATGATAAACAATAAAACTACACCCGGACCGCCACTAAAAACGGCTGCACCTAAACTACTAAAACTACCGGCTCCAATAATGGCTGCAATACCAAAGAAAGTAAGGTCTTTTAAAGTAAGCACCCTTCTCAGTTTTCCTCCGCCACCGTGCGAATCATCGCTGCCTTCTGCAAGTATGGAACTTATTTTTTTTGTGCGAAAAAGCGCATTGCTCATACGTTAAACTATTTATGAAAAAGGAAGATAATAATAATTTTTTATAGAAAAGGCTAGATGATTGCCACTTTGCAAATGGTAATGGAAGATAAAGCAGCTGTTGAATCCTTTTCTTTTGTAAAGAACAACTTCTATTTACTACTGTTGCCGGTGAATAAGGTAAGCGGCCAAATCTTTTAAAGGAGCCTTTCTTGCCGATAAAACCGGCGTATCTTCTAAATGTTGTAATGCTACTTCTAAGTATTTTGCTTTCAATGCCTCGGCCCATTCATCTACTTTGCATGCTTTAAAAATTTGCAATACTTGATCTACCTTATCTGCCGGGTTAGTTTGAAGCAATTGATTGAGCTGCACTTTCATGGTTTCATCAGCCACTTCTAATGCATGTATCATTAAGAAAGTTTTTTTATTGGCCAATATATCGCCGCCAATTTGTTTTCCAAATTTTTCGGGATCACCAAACGCATCTAAATAATCATCTTGTATTTGAAAAGCAATGCCCAAGTTTTTTCCAAACTCATACAGGTGTTGCTGGCTGCCTTCTCCTGCCCCACCCAAAATAGCGCCTGCTTGTAAACTTGCTGCTAAAAGCACAGAAGTTTTTAGCGTTATCATGTGCACGTATTCTTCCAAAGAAACGGTAGCTCTTTGTTCAAAATCCATATCCAATTGCTGTCCTTCGCAAACAGCTCTTGAAGTTTGGTTGAATAAATTCAATAAGGCATAAATATTAACCGATTTTATTTTACTGATATAATCGTACGATTGCACCAACATTACATCTCCTGCCAACAATGCCGTTGGTTCGCCATATTTTGTATGCACGGTTTGCATGCCTCTGCGTAATGGTGCTTTGTCCATGATATCATCGTGTATCAAACTGAAATTATGGAAGAGTTCAATTGCCGTTGCCATATGATAAGCATCGGGATTGATTTCAGCGAACAATTCATTGCCCATTAAAACTGCAACCGGACGAACACGTTTACCACCCAATCCTAAAATATATTGAGCCGGATCGTAAAGGGTTGTTGTATGCGTTGGAAAATGACGTTGACTAAAATGTGCTTCAAAAATTTTTGACAGTTCTGAAAACGAATGCATAAAAATGGCTTAACGTATAAGTTGAAATTATTTTTTCTTTTTGGCTACCGGTTTTGCTTTTGGTTTTGCAGCAGCTTCAGTTTTTGTTTTTTTATTAGTGGGTTGAACATCAGGAATCCAGTGGTAATCTAATTGACGTTTATCTAAATTAGCCGCTACCACTTTAATCTTCACTGCATCACCCATTCTAAATTTCTTTCCTGTTCTTAATCCAACTAAAGCATAATCTGCTTCATCTAATTTAAATTCATCAAAATCACTTAAATCTCTAATGGTTACCATGCCTTCGCATTTGTGTAAAACGGTTTCTACAAAAAATCCAAACCCTGCTACACCACTAATAATACCATCAAATTCATCGCCTAAATAATCTTGCATGAATTCTACCTGTTTGTATTTATTGCCTGCACGTTCTGTTTCCATGGCTTTACGTTCGCGTTCGCTACTGTGTTTGCAACGCTCTTCCATTTTTTTATCGGGCTTGATGGCTTTATCTAAACACTCTTGTAAAATTCTATGCACCATAACATCGGGATACCTTCTGATAGGAGAAGTAAAATGACAATAAAATTCAAATCCTAAACCATAATGACCAATATTTTCGCTCGTGTAAATGGCTTTTGCCATCGTGCGAATACCTAATTGTTCCAACACATGTTGCTCGGGTTTTCCTTGAACTTCTTTCAATAATTTATTAAAAGATCCAGCTACCGCGGCTTCATCATGTATATCGAATTTGTACCCAAATTTTCGAGCAAAAGCTGCAAAAGGTTTTAGTTTATCTTCATCCGGTGTATCATGAATTCGATATGGAAAAGGCACTGGTAATTTATTCACTTTAACTTTTGAAACATACGCAGCAATAGTTCTATTGGCTAATAACATGAACTCTTCAATGAGCTGATGTGCTTCTTTGCTTTCCTTTACTACAATGCCAATAGGTTTACCTTTTTCATCCAATTGAAAACGTACTTCTTGCGATGAAAAATTAATAGCACCATGTTGAAATCTATCTTTACGCATTTGTTGCGCCAATTGATTCAATAACAAAATGGGCTTTTGATGTAAACCATCTTTAGTTTCAATGATCTGTTGTACTTCTTCATAACTGAAACGATGGTTACTATGTATCACTGTTCTACCAATCCATGAATGTTTGATTTCGCCACGATTGGTGATTTGAAAGATCACAGAAAACGTGTATTTATCTTCATGCGGACGTAAAGAGCACAATTCATTACTGATGCGCTCGGGCAGCATTGGATTTACCCTATCCGGCAAATACACACTGGTGGCTCTTTCATAAGCCGCTTTATCTAATATAGAGCCGGGTTTTACAAAATGACTTACATCGGCAATATGAACGCCAATTTCATAACAGCCATTATCCATATTGCGAATGGAAATAGCATCATCAAAATCCTTCGCATCAACGGGGTCGATAGTAAAAGTTAAAATATCTCTACAATCTTTTCTTTTGCGTAATTCTTCTCGTGTAATTTGTTCGGAAAGTTGATGGGCTTCATCGAGCACTTCTTGTGGAAATGAAATGGGAAAGCCCGCATCAATAAGCAATTCTTTCATGGCCATATCATTTCTATCTTCTGCCAATAAAATAGAAACAATTTCGCCTTCGGGTTTTCTATTGGCCGTATCCCAACTTACCAAACGGGCTACTACTCTATCTCCGTCTACAGCGCCATTTAATTTATTGATGGGAATATAAAAATCGGGAATGGGTTTATCTGTAGCCGCAATAAAAAATGCCGAATTTTTTCCTACTTGAATATTACCGATGAAAGTAGTTTGATGACGCTCTACCACTTCTGTAATACGGCCTTCGGTACGTTTACCGGAAATATTGTGTTTATCAATTTCAACACGAACCGTATCGCCATGCAATGCACGATTAAAATGATTGGGACGAACCAGTACATCATCATCCCTATCTTGAATAATAACATATCCTACACCGCTTCTGGATATATCCAGTTTGCCTTTTAGTTGAATTGTATGGGTAGATTTAGCTTTACCCGACCTTGCATTTTTACTCATATAGCTTATTAAAAGATAATGACCATTGGGTTACATTACCTTGTTTTCAATTTGGGGTGTTCAATTCAATTGATTACAAGTGCATTGAATACTGTTGCAATGTACCAACAAATTGCTACATTCGATAAAAAGCCACTCCTTGCAAACGCTCACAAATTCTCCACAACGCATCATAACAAAGAATATATGGATGCTCTCTTTAGTGAGTTTTTGTACAGATATAGCCAGTGAAATGCTGTATCCGGTGATGCCCATTTTCTTAAAGCATATAGGCTATTCGGTAGTATTTATAGGCTTTTTAGAAGGATTAGCAGAAGCCATTGCCGGATTAAGTAAGGCCTATTTTGGAAAATCGAGCGATCAACAAGGCAAACGTTTACCTTTTGTAAGAGCAGGTTATGCATTAAGTGCCTTAAGTAAACCTTTAATGGCATTTTTTTTTAATCCCATTTGGATATTGTTATGTAGATCGGCCGATCGCTTAGGAAAAGGCATTAGAACCGGCGCAAGAGACGCTATTTTAAGCGATGAAGCCACTCCAGAAAACAAGGCAAGGGTATTTGGTTTTCATAGAAGTTGGGATACTTTAGGCGCTGTATTAGGACCAGCATTGGCTTTAGTATACTTATTTTATTTCCCATTAGATTATACCACATTATTTATCATAGCTTTTGTACCGGGCATATTTTCAATTGGATTTACGTATTTGATTAAAGAAAAAACAAAAGCCATTTCAGCTACAGCAGTCATAAAACCTAAACTTTTTGGCTTTTTATCGTATTGGAAAGAAAGTAGTACTACTTACCAACAATTGGTAAAAGGGTTATTAATTTTTGCTGTGTTTAATAGTCCGGATGTGTTTTTACTCCTCAAAATGAAAGAAATAGGCATCAGTGATAGTGCTGTTATTGCAGTCTATATTTTTTACAATTTAGTATATGCAATTATGGCTTATCCGGCAGGAATATTAGCCGATAAAATAGGTATGAAGAAAATATTGATCATTGGATTAATACTTTACGCTATTGTTTATACCGGTTTTGCTTTGGGCAATAATTTACCCTTATTTATAGGTTTATGGATGTTGTATGGGTGTTATGCTGCTGCAACGGAAGGCATTGCCAAAGCCTGGATCAGTAATATTGCCGACAAAAAAGATACCGCCACCGCCATTGGTACTTTCAGTGGACTGCAAAGTATAGCCGCATTGGTTGCCGGAAGCTTAACCGGGTTGATATGGTACACTGCCGGATCAATATTCAGTTTGCTGCTTTCAGCATTGGCGGCAGTTTTGGTGGTTGTTTATTTGAGTAAAATACAGTTTAGAAAGCCAGTTTAGTGCATTAATTTAATTCTCCCTTACTTTATATTTGCTGAGTTATACATTCAATTTAAAAATTTGAAGTATATCATTTAAAAAATCATGAAAACGCTATCCCTAAAACTCGAAGACCATATTTTTGAAGAAACCGAGAAAGTAGTTTCGGTACTCCATATATCGCAAAATCAATATGTCAATGAAGCGCTGCACTTTTATAACCAATACAATAAAAAAAATATTTTAAAGAAAAAGCTTTTTTCAGAAAGTAAGCTGGTAGCCCAAAGTTCAATGGAAATATTGGCGGAATTTGAAGTATTAGTTGATGAAGGATAACCAGTTTTTCAGCAAAAGTTAGAATAACCGAACAAACTACAACGACCAACAAAAATCTTAATTTCTATTAAAGCCAATTCTAACAAACACCAAGAGACGATAATGACACTTTAAATCGTAATTTTGAGTATCTTAACCCAATAAAAACTGAATTAAAGTAGATGGCAGAAAAGGAAGCTAAAGCAAGAATTAAAATTAATAAACTCCTTGAGGAATCTGGGTGGAGCTTCTTTGACACAGACAAAGGTAAAGCCACTATAAAATTGGAATCTTCCATCAAAATGGACGATTTGGGCGAAGACTTTGAACATTCAAAAAATGGGTACATTGACTTTTTATTGGTTGATGAAAACCAAAACCCCATAATTGTTCTTGAAGCAAAAAAAGAAAGTTTAAATCCCCTTGTTGGAAAAGAACAAGCAAGAAATTACGCCAAATCGCAAAAAGTTAAATTTATTATTCTTTCAAACGGAACGATTCACTATTTATGGAATATTGAAACCGGAAATCCCGAACAAATTCAAGTATTTCCTTCATTAGAATCCATTAAAACATATTATCAGTTTAATCCCGACTCCAGTAAATTAGTTAGCGAAGTAGTAAATGACGATTATGTTGTATTAACACAACTTCCGAATTACAAACAAATACCTGAATTTCAAGACGAACAGAAAAAGAAAGATATCATCTTCAATTTAAAACTTCGATTTCTTCGCTATTATCAAGTAGAAGCAATCAAAGCTGTGCAGCAATGGGTAAGTGAAGGCAAAAAACGTTTCTTATTGGAAATGGCAACAGGAACAGGTAAAACATTAACTGCTGCTGCCTTAATCAAACTATTTTACAGAACAGGAAATGCAAGAAGGATTTTATTCTTAGTAGATCGATTAGAGCTGGAAGAACAAGCCAGAAAGGATTTTACCAATTATCTTAAAAACGACATTACAACCGTTGTTTATAAAGAGAAAAAGAACGATTGGAGAAAGGCCGACATTGTGGTTACCACTATTCAATCTTTAATGGTAAACAACAAATACAAAACACTTTTTTCGCCTACCGACTTTGATTTAATTATTTCAGATGAATCGCACCGTTTGTTGGGAGGCGGAAACAGCCGAGCATTGTTTGAATATTTCTTGGGCTACAAATTGGGTTTAACGGCTACACCAAAAGACTATTTAAAACATTTAGACACTGATAATATTGACGACCCACGAGAATTGGAAAGAAGAATGTTGTTAGATACCTATACTACATTTGGTTGCGAAAGTGGTATACCAACCTATCGTTATACACTTGTAGACGGTGCAAAAGATGGTTACTTGCGACAGCCAATTGTGGTGGATGCTAGAACAGATGTTACCACCAAACTTTTATCGGAACAAGGTTACGGTATTATGGTAACCGTTTCTAGTACCGAACAAGAGGACGTTTTAGAAGAGGTAAATTACAAGCAAAACCATTTTGAACGGAAGTTTTTCAGTGAAGAAACCAATCGTGTTTTTTGTAAAACATTTATTGAAAACGGTCTAAAAGATCCCATTAACGGAGAATTTGGTAAAAGTTTGGTTTTTGCTGTTTCGCAAAATCATGCTGCTAAATTGGCTCAACTGCTCAATGAATATGCACACCAGTTTTTCCCAGGCAAGTATCAAAGCGACTTTGCAGTTCAGGTAACTTCTAATGTGCAGAATAGTCAGCAAATGACGGTTGATTTTAGCAACGACAAATTATTGGGCTTTAGCCATTTTGCCAAAGACAATGAAATTTTAGAATCTTACAAAACAAGCAAAGCAAGGGTTTGTGTAACCGTTGGTATGATGACAACAGGTTGGGATTGCCCCAACATTTTGAACCTTGGTTTAATGCGACCCATTTTTTCGCCCACTGAATTTATTCAGATAAAAGGGCGAGGAACCCGTATTCACAAATTTGAACACAAATTCAAAAACCAATTAGGAGAAGAAGAAAATATTTCTTTTGATAAAGCTGCTTTTAAGCTTTTTGATTTTTTTGCTACTTGCGAATATTTTGAAGAAAAATATCAATACGACCAAGTATTGAAACTTCCAGTAAACTTCAATAATGGCGATGATATACCAACGGTGGATGACAAAAACAATAAACCCAAACGTGAAGGGTATGAATACGAAGATGATGATAAAATCACGTTTTGGAACGAACAACAAGTTGATTTTAGTGGAATGAAAGTTGACCGTATGTTTTTTCAGCAGTTTGAAGAAAAGGTAAAAACCGATGTTGAAATAAAACAATTGATGGAAGCTGGTGATGTAGAAGTAGCCACAGCAAGAGCCAAAGAAAAATACGATAATAAGCCCGAAGAATATTTTGATTTAGAAAAATTACGCAAGTCATTAAAAATTGACCGTAAAATTGGTTGGCGTGAATTATTGGAACTCATTTATTTTGGCAACCAAATAAAAGGCAAAGACGATTTATTGAGCGATGAATTTGAAAAGTTCATCAGTACTAATAATGTTTCCAACATCAACGATTTACAAGGTTTACGCTATTTCTTTTATGCTTACATCACCGACCCAAGTGTGAGAAACATTATTGACCAACAAGATTTTACAGAACTCTATCACAACCCAAGTTTTAATGTAGAAGATT
>JBMOEQ010000050.1:0-15426 GCA_049314655.1 Ferruginibacter sp.
TATATTGGCATGATTGGCTTAGCCGAAGCCATTCCTGCGGTTACCTTAGCATTATATGCGGGATTTATCATCGACAAATCTGAAAAAAGAAAATTACTGCTCACCACCGTAATGTTATATACTGCTTGTATTTTTTTATTAATGGGGTTTTCTACCCAGTGGTTTCAAACTTCATTTGGCAATAAATTAATCATCACCTTAGTATATTTTGTTATCTTCTGTACAGGTGCAATTAGGGCATTTTCGGGACCAACATTTGGTGCAATAGTTGCCGCTTTAGTTCCAAGAAATTTACTTACCACTGCTTCGCAACTTAGTTCTACTAGTTGGTTGATAGCAAGCATAAGCGGCCATTCTCTAGCAGGATTTTTAATTGCGGGGCTAGGTGTTACAGGAACATTTATTGTAATTAGTATTTTGTTAATCATTGGGCTTTCCTTTCTAAGAAATTTAAAAACAAAACCCGCAGAAATTGGAGTAGAAAGAAAAACTTTAGAAGCGGTAACAGAAGGATTAAAATTTGTATTTAAAACCAAAGAAGTATTGGGCGCCTTATCACTGGATTTATTTGCGGTATTATTTGGAGGTGCAGTTGCATTAATTCCGGTATTTGCAAAAGACATTTTAAAAGTAGGTCCCATTGGATTTGGTTGGTTAAATGCTGCTTCAGACATTGGTGCCATCATTATGGTTATTGCGCTTACCATTGCTCCGTTAAAAAGAAAACAAGGCATGAAATTATTGTTAGCTGTGGCCGGCTTTGGCGTATGTATAATTATTTTTGGCTTATCTACTTGGTATTGGCTTTCGTTTCTTGCATTACTATTTGCCGGTCTTTTAGATGGTGTAAGTGTTGTTGTAAGAAGTAATATTATTCAATTAAAAACACCTGATGCGTTAAGAGGAAGAGTGATGAGTGTAAACTCAATGTTCATTAATTCCTCCAATGAAATTGGACAGTTTGAAAGTGGTGTTGCAGCTAAATTAATGGGTGTAGTACCATCCGTAGTTTTTGGTGGAACTATGACTATTTTAATTGTAATCATCACCTGGATAAAAGCGCCTTCCTTAAAAAAACTAGAATACAAATAAATTCAGATTGCTTCGAAGCATATTTATTTTCCCAACTTTTCTATTAAATTTTCCAGCACATGATATACTGCCGGACAAAAAGTAGAATTCTTTATGGTAATATTGGGGCGTTTTAAAATTACATCTTCATCCGTGTAAGGGAAACGTGCACAATCCGATGGCCGAACGTCATAAATACTACAATAATTATCGGCTCCTAAAAAAGAACAAGGTGTAGCGCGCATCACATAATCACCCTCTTCATCTACCCTCAAGTAATGGTTGATTAAATCGCCATCTTTTATTTTTAAATGCTTAGCAATTCGTTTAATATCCGTGGTTTTAAATCGTGGAGAATAACCTCTACAACAATTGCCACATTGCAAACAATCTACCTCAGCAAATGCATTGTCGTGCAAATCGGGCAACAATTTCAATACCGCATTTTTATTGGCTCTATTTAAAAACTGCTTGTATTGTTTTTGACGTTCAATTGTTTTTTTCTCCCAATTCTGTAATAAAGGCTCTGCCATTGTAAAATTTTAATACTTGTGTTGATGTTTTATCCCGATTAACAACCCTAATTTTCCACACCTGCAAAGTAACCAAACTATTAGCTTTTTTTCTTGTTTGGTTAATGTAATTTTGCAGCAATTTAAGGCTTTAGCAATGCTTCCGTTAATTTGATTTACAGTTTTGCTTATTTCAGAACAATAAAAATTTCAACCAATGAATCTTTTCGAGTTACAACAGAACGAATTTAGCAGCAGACATATTGGCCCCAATGAAACAGACACATCAAACATGTTGGCAACAATTGGCATTGATTCTATTGAAGCATTAATAAGCAAAACAATTCCGGATGATATCCGATTAAAAGCGCCGCTTAATACGCCAGATGCGGTAAGTGAATTTGAATATTTATCAGCGTTAAAAAAACTTGCCAGTAAAAACAAAGTATTCAAAAATTATATCGGACAAGGATATTACGATACCATAACCCCAAGTGTAATTTTAAGAAATGTATTTGAAAATCCGGGTTGGTATACTCAATACACGCCTTATCAAGCCGAAATTGCACAAGGCAGACTTGAAAGTTTATTGAATTTTCAAACCATGGTTAGCGATTTAACTGCTTTACCTATTGCTAACGCCAGTTTACTTGATGAAGGTACAGCTGCTGCAGAAGCGATGGCTATGTTGTTCAATCAAAAAAACAAAGATCACGATGCGTTAACTGCACCTAAATTTTTTGTTGACGAAAATATTTTTGCCCAAACTTTAGATGTATTGATTACAAGGGCAAATCCTATTGGAATTGAAATTGTATCCGGCAACTTTGCTACTATTACTTTAGATGAATCTTACTTTGGTGCTATTTTACAATATCCCAATAAAAATGGACAAATTGAAGATTACACTGCTTTCATCAACCATGCACATCAAGTAAATTGTTTGGTAATATTGGCTACCGATTTATTGGCACTTACCCTACTTACGCCTCCGGGAGAAATAGGAGCAGATGTTGCCATTGGATCTTCTCAACGCTTAGGTGTGCCTATGGGATTTGGTGGGCCACATGCTGCATTCTTTGCCACTAAAGACGAATTTAAAAGAAATATTCCCGGAAGAATCATAGGCGTTAGTTTAGATGCACAAGGTAACCGTTGCTTACGTATGGCACTTCAAACTCGCGAGCAACATATTCGTAGAGAAAAAGCAACCAGCAATATTTGCACTGCTCAAGCATTATTGAGTAATATGGCTGCTATGTATGCCATTTATCATGGCGCCGATGGTTTGAAAAATATTGCAACTCGCATTCATACCTTATCTCATCTTCTTGCAACTAAACTTGGTGAATTAGGCATTGAACAAGTTAACAATGCTTATTTTGATACCTTAAAAATCAAAGGGATTAATACTGCTGAAATAAAAGCTTTATCTGAAAAAGCAGGCATTAATTTCTTCTATGCTTCTGATGATTCTGTACACATCAGTTTAGATGAAACTACTTTACCGATAGATGTAAACAATATCCTTGCGGTATTTGCTGCATCCAAAAATGTTGCTCCTTTAGCAATCGATTTAAATCCATCTACAACAATTCAACTTCCTGCTTTTGCAACTCGTAACAGCAGTTACTTATTGCACCCGGTTTTCAACAGCCATCGCAGCGAAAGTCAGATGATGCGCTATATTAAATTTTTAGAGAATAAAGATTTAAGTCTAAATACTTCAATGATTAGTTTAGGCAGTTGCACGATGAAATTGAATGCAGCTACCGAACTCATCCCTGTTAGCTGGCCCGAGTTTAGTAAAATTCATCCTTTTGCACCGGCAGATCAAACCCTCGGCTATCAACAAATTATTACAGAATTAGAAAACTACTTAAGTGCCATTACCGGATTTGCGGCAACATCAATTCAACCAAATAGTGGTGCACAAGGCGAATATAGTGGTTTGTTAACCATTCGTGCCTATCATGCATCAAGAGGAGAAGCTCATAGAAATGTAGTGCTGATTCCAATCTCTGCACACGGCACAAACCCTGCAAGTGCAGTAATGGCCGGCATGAAAGTAGTAGTTACCAAATGTGATGAAGCCGGCAATATTGATGTAGAAGATTTAAAAGAAAAAGCAAAACTACATGCATCAAACTTAGCAGGATTAATGGTTACCTATCCATCTACACATGGTGTTTTTGAAGAAAGTATCCGTGAAATTTGCGCTACTATACATGAATATGGCGGACAAGTATATATGGATGGTGCCAATATGAATGCACAGGTTGGATTAACCAGTCCGGGCCTTATCGGTGCCGATGTTTGCCACCTCAACTTACATAAAACATTTGCCATTCCACATGGTGGAGGTGGTCCAGGTGTTGGTCCAATTTGCGTTGCAAAACAACTTGCGCCTTTCTTACCCGGACATGTTTATGCTGAAAATAAACAACAACAAACACATGCTGTAAGTGCAGCTCCCTATGGCAGTGCAAGCATTTTATTGATCAGCTATGCGTACATCAAAATGCTTGGTGCAAAAGGATTAAAGCAATCTACCGAATATGCAATCCTTAATGCCAATTATATGAAAGCACGTTTAGAGCAATACTATAAAATTTTATACACGGGCAAAAACGGAACTGCAGCACATGAATTTATTGTAGATGTTCGTCCATTTAAAACCACTGCTGGTATTGAAGCAGAAGATATTGCCAAAAGATTAATGGATTACGGTTTTCATGCACCTACCCTATCTTTCCCGGTTGCAGGTACGTTAATGATTGAACCAACAGAAAGTGAAGACAAGGCCGAATTAGATCGTTTTTGCGATGCGATGATCAGTATCTATCAAGAAATTAAATCCATAGAATCGGGCATTGCAGATAAAGTTGATAATGTATTGAAAAATGCCCCGCATACACAAGCTGTTATTTGTGCAGATACATGGACACATAATTACAGTAGAGCAGCTGCGGCATTTCCATTACCTTACATTATAGATCGTAAATTTTGGCCAAGTGTAAGCCGAGTAAACAATACCCATGGCGATAGAAATTTGATTTGTACTTGCGAGCCCATTGAAGCATATGCTTAATTTTTTTTAAAGCGATAAATAAAAAATACCCATGGCAATTCAAACTTGTTTACTGTACGGTGCCAATGGGTATACCGGCCAATTAATTTCAGCACTAGCTGCATCCTTTAATCTTCAACCCATTTTGGCAGGAAGGAATTCGGCGGCACTGCAATCATTGGGCGAAAAATTAAATTTGCCCTGGGTGGCTTTCGATTTAGAGCATAAGCAAACCATTCAACAGCATATCAAAGGCATTAAAGTAGTGATCCACGCTGCAGGTCCATTTCAACGTACCGCAAAAAATATGATTGAGGCATGCATTGCCGAAAAGGTACACTACATCGATATTACAGGCGAAATCAATGTATTTGAATTGGCCAAATCTTATCACCAGCAAGCAGTAGAAACAGGCGTTATGCTTATGCCGGGTGCAGGTTTCGATGTTGTGCCTACCGATTGTATGGCTGCATACCTCAAAAGTAAATTGCCCGATGCCCAACAACTTCTATTGGCATTTGCCAGCAAAGGTGGCGGATTATCGCATGGTACAGCCACAACCATGATTATGGGCTTGGGCGAAGGTGGTGCCGCTCGAAAAAATGGAAAAATCGTAAAAGAACCTTTAGGAAAAATAGGTAAATCAATAACCTTTGGCGACGAAACATTTTTTATGATGAGTATTCCATGGGGTGATGTTTCAACTGCATTTACGACCACTCAAATTCCCAATATCAATACCCTTACTTCCGTTAAAAAGTGGATCTATAATATTTTAAAATTACAAATCTTATTCAATCCTTTTTTAAAGCTTTCAATGGTGCGTAATTATTTTCAACGCCGTGTAAATGCAATGCCGGCAGGCCCATCAACTGAAAAATTGAAAAAAAGTTACAGTTTAATTTGGGGTGAAGTTGGTAATGCTGCTGGCGAAAAACGAAGTGCATCCATGCGAGTGGCTAATGGCTATTCTTTAACCGCATACAGTAGCTTATTGATTGCAAAAAAAATAATTGAAGGCAATTTTAAACCCGGTTACCAAACACCTGCTTTAGCTTATGGGGCAAATTTAATACTTGAAATTGAAGGCTCCTGTTGGATAAAAGAATAGGATTTTTGTAGCACTCATCTTATCCTCTCCATCAACATTGGTTCCGGCTATTTGCTACAAGTACGGCACAATAGCCAAGCACAAATCCTCACCGGGCTTTACGCTACTATCCGGCAGCCATTCAACAAAACCTTTCTATTAAGCAGTTGAAATTTTTACACTTTACTATTAAACCTAAAAATTATTGAGCCTTTTGTGAATGGAGTTTCATTTCTTCCAATAAATGTTGCATACCTAATTCAGGTATTTTTCCTTTTACCGAACCAAAAAATTGAAGGATGTGTAAAAAATCTGCTTGTTCGTTTCCGGTAAGTTTAAATGGCGCTGTAAATCGAAAACGTTTATGTTCAAAATCTAGGGCTAACATTACAATGGGAACATCTGCTTTTAAAGCAATATGGTAAAACCCGGTTCGCATTCTATCTACTTTTTTTCTTGTTCCTTCCGGCGAAAGCGCTATAGCAAATGCCTCATTTTGATTGAACATTTCCACTACTTGATCAACAAAATTGTTTTTACTGAAACGATCTACAGGCACACCACCCAATTTTTTAAACATAAATCCAAAGGGTGGCTTAAACAACTCTTTCTTCGCAATAAATCCAACCCTATCTAGTCGTAAATGATAACGAAATGCAAATCCCATAAATACATCCCAACTGCTGGTATGGGGAGCAACAATCATTACAAATCGTTTTAAATCTGTTGGCACTGTACCCTCTGCTTTCCAACCGGTTAGTTTAAGGTAAAGTGTAAAAAATAATCTCAACAATTTTTTAAATTTTAGGGTGCAACATACAACAATAAGTATTAAAAAAAATAGACGATTGATAGTTTCTCCCACTCATTTAAATAGCCTCACATTTTAGTAATCACTTAAAAATAAATAAATACTAATTCTCAAGTAAATGATTATCAATTAATTAAAAATTATAAATACTTAAAACCTCTCATTTCAGATAAATCTGCTATCTTTGCAATCTTAATTACAATACAAATTTAACAATGAACACAAAAACACAAGGTACCGTTAAGTTTTTCAATTCTGAAAAAGGTTTCGGTTTTATCAAGCACGACGATTCAAACAAAGAAACTTTTGTACATGTTACTGGTTTGATCAATGACATCAAAGAAGGCGACAAAGTAGAATTTGATTTGCAAGATGGTAAAAAAGGAATGAATGCCGTTAATGTTAAACTAATCTAATCTTCACGATTTTTTTAATAAAAGGTACTGGCCACCAATTCAATTGGTGGCCTTTTCTTTTGTACTACTTTATACGCTTATAAATTCCTTGAAATTATTGTTGCTACAGAATCAGCCCATTGACGATAAGCTTTACCCGAAGGATGTAAACCATCTATAGCAATTAATGTTGGATCTACTCTTCCTTGTCTTGTCCATGGTGTAATATCTAAGTAATGAACACCAGCAGTTTGCGCAATAGTTCTGTTTAAGTTATTGAAAGATTGTATTTGTTGTGCGATAGATACCGTATCCATTGAAGCAGCAAAAGGCGTAACACTATAATCGGGAATAGATAAAACCAATACTTTACTGCGTTGATTTCCGGCCCAAGCAATTGCCCTATTTAGTAATTCCGAAAATTCTGTTTGATATAATTGTTGCGATTGACCTTGATATTGATTATTAACTCCAATAAGTAGTGTAACAAAATTATAAATTGATTTTGAGGGAGGAGTTGTATTCAGTGATTGAATTAAATTACCTGTTGTCCAACCGGCCCTTGCAATTATTTCTGCGTCATGAAATCCTCTTCCCCTTTGTCGCAAAAATTGAACAGATTGTACAGGAAAACGTAAACTATCGGCCACAGCAGTTCCAATAGTATAAGAATCGCCTAAGGCCAAGTAATGCTTATTGGTATCCATTGGCACCACGGGAGGTACAATTGGTGTAATAGGTACCTGTGGTGGAAGAATTACAGGGAACTGCTTTTTATCTGAAGTGCAAGCCAACAATGCAAATAAGCCACAGCATAAAATATAAAAAATGTACTTAAGCTTCATTGTAAACTTTTAGCTTATAACGATAGGGATAATAATTTGGTTCAAAGGAAATAAAAAAAGCCTTCAATTGAAGGCTTTTCGCAAACAAAAATATGTTTACACTTAAGATTATTGATTTCAAGGGGATTGGATTTTCAAACGGGTTAAATTCTACAGTAAAGATAAATTGGTATTTCTTCACGAATTGTAATTGATTTATATGTTTTACTGTCGAATAGTAACTACTATTTAAATTCCTCAACCCTGTTTAATTATTTAAATTGTCGATCAAAAATAAATGTTCCAAAAGGGGTTATTGCGGCTAAAGCAGCTTTTAATAACCAACTAAATGGCTTTTTCAATTTCCCGAACATTTCAAGTGCCAGAATACCATACGCAACAAAAAGCAAACCATGTACCCAACCAAAATACTTTACAGCTTCAGGGAAGTTTGCAAAATATTTAAGCGGCATGGCTATGAATAATAAAATCAAAAAAGAAATACCCTCAGCCTTGCCGATATTCCTAAACCATTGAATTAGTTTAAAATAACTTGTGTCACTCATAAAAAGATCTATTAATAGGTGATTTAATAATGGGATACAAGTTAAAATTTACTTGTATAAAAAAAGAGGCCGTTTTTCAACAGCCTCTTTAACTATTTAAATTTTAATTGAACTATTGAACAACTGCTTTTCCTACAGCAATTCGCTTTCCTAAAGCATCTAATAATTCTACTAGGTAAATACCATGACCATGATTGGTTAAATCAACACTTAATCTACCATAAGGAGCACCAATAGTATAAGTTTCGGTTGCAACTTTTGCACCTTTACCATCAATTACATTTAATGTACGTGCTAAAGTATTTCCAGGTAAGCTATAATATCTTACTTGGAATTGACCATTGCTTGGATTAGGATAAATCCACAATTTAGAACTTACAGAATCAGATATTACTAGACTTGCTGACAAAGGACCTGTGCAAGTATTAGCATCAGTTACTGTAGCTGTGTAAGAACCTAAATCATCTACATCAACACTTAAAGTGTTAGAAGTTGCATTGGCAACTACTGTACCATTTTTATACCAAGTGTAAACATTATTAGCAGCAGCCGGTGATGGTGTTGCAGTTAATGTGGAAACTAAACCTGGATGTAATTTAGTGTAAGGAGCAGCACTTAAAGAAACTGTAGGTAAAGCATTTACAGTTAAAGTTGCCGCAGCAGAATTCAATGCAGTACAACTAGCAACTGTTAATACACAACGGTATTGACGACCATTCCATGCAAGTGGAGCAGCAGCAATGTTTAATTGACTAGTAGTTGCACCAGTAATGCCGCCTGTATTGGAAACATTACCAAATGTAGATCCACCGTTAGAACTTACTTGCCATTGGTAAGCTAAAGCAGCACCGGTTCCAACAATAGAGAAACTTGTTCCATTTCCATCACAAACTGCTTTGTTAGCAGGAGGCGTAGTTACTGTAGGAGGTGCATTTACTGTAAGTACAGCAGCATTAGAGAATGTATTTGCCGGAGTACAAGTACCACCGAATAATACACGGTAACGATTAGTACTTAATCCAGCAGTAGCGCCTGTAATGGTTAAAGTATTTGTAGTAACACCACTGTAAGGAGCAGTATTGGTTAAAGCAGTATAGTTAGTACCACCATCGGTACTTACTTGCCAAGCATAAGTGATGCCATTACCAGCAGCAGATAAACTGATGGTACCGTTATTACCTTGACAGATTGAAGTATTTGCAGGTTGTGTAGAAACCGCAGCTGCAGCACAATCTTGTACATTTAATGTATAATCTTCTACTTGACCCCAGTTACCATTACCACAAGCAGTTGCGTTAGGACCATCACTGGTATCATGTAAACGAACACGCATACGTCTGATTCCTAAAGGAGCCGTTAATGGAATAGTAATGTTTGTTGTAAATGGACCAGCACCAGCACCTGTAAATACAGTTTCACCTGGATCGGTAAATACACCATTACCATTATAATCGATAAATACTTTTGTTTCATCCGGACCGTAAGCATTAGCATTTAATGCAATGTTTAAAGTGTAGGTAGAACCTGGATTAACAGATGTAATTAAGTTTGTAAAGTTTTCGTACTGAGCAAATGATGTACTGTTATTATTAATAGTATTAAAAGTAACATTTGCAATTTTTTCTCCAATTGTGCTTACACTTGTTCCACCAGCAGCACAATATGTTGGATCCCAACGATAAATTTGGCCTGTAGCAGGTTTTGTAACAATACTTGTTGTTTCAGATAATGTACTAGGTGTAGGTGTAGCGCCGGCATTATTCAATGAAGTAAAATTGCCTGCACCTGTAGCTGTTGCAGAAAGACCAATTGAAGCACCATCGGCACCAGCTAAAGCACCAGATTCTTGACGATAGATGAACTCAATGATATTGCTGGTTTCGTATAACTTCAATTGGAAAGACATGCCAGCGTTTGGAGCACTGTAATCCCATTTAGCATTTCCCCACTCTAATGTAAATACACGAGTTGGTGCAACACCAGTAGTAATGTACTTAACATTGCTGGTGCTTTGAACATCCAAATCCGACCAAAGTGGTGCAATGAATGGACGAGAAGCAGCAAAACCAGTAGCTAAGTTATTGGTATAAAATGTACTACTAGCGGTAAAAGAAGCACCGAAATAAGCAAAACCATTACTACATGCACCAATGGTGGTATAGTTTGTGCCTAAATAACTGAATGTAAATCCAATGGGAACACCATTAGCATAACCTTCATCATTTCCAGGACCCGCATCAAAATTGGTTCCAGTAAAAGAAGGAGAAGTACCACCGGTAATGGGAACATAAGCGGAAGCACCGCCGGTAGTAGCACTAAAATTGTAAGTTGAAAGCTGGGCATTAGTCACCCCTGCACAAACCACAATCGCAAAAAATGTGTACAGTAATTTTCTTAACATAGCATTTGTTTTGGTTTTCGATTGATAAAAATAATCATTAAAATTTAATCCCGCTTAATTTTCTGATATTTTTTGAGGTTTTATGCTGAAAATCTGCTCAATAGCTCAAAAAAAAAGATTTTGCCGCTATATATTCAATAATAAAATCAATTATTGTAATGATTTATCGAATTCGTTATATCAAAAATATTACCACTCAACCTTTATAACATTTAATAGTGTTTATTTGAGTTAACTTTAGCGGCTTATAAAATTCAACAACCAACAACCTCTTCATGTTACCACTATTTCATATTTACTTTACTTTAAAAGGTAAATTTTCGAAAAACAACAGCTATTACAGTCCTTTTTACCTCACTACTTTTTGTTTCTTTCTGTTTTTTAACATTGAAGCCCAAACAGTTATTAAAGGAAAAATTGTTTTTGCCGATAATTCACCCGCTGCTTTTGTATCCTTAAGTTTAAAGCATCAATCTATTGGAAAATTAGCCGACAAATCGGGTAAGTTTAAATTCTATATCCCTGAAAATGCAATGAATGATACCCTCATGATTAGTTCAATTGGGCATAGAACCTTGTCTTTATCGGTATTTCAAGCATCAAAGATGGATTTGTTTATGCTAGAAGACAGCATTCAAAATATGGGGATTATTTCGGTAAGTGGTTATAGAACAGCAAGGGTTGTAGGATCGTATGAAGAGTCGGCAGCTTATTTAAGAAGTTGGAATACGGCCAATACCGGAGGTGAAATTGGAAGAGAATTTACCATGCCCGAAAAACCATATATACTAGAAAAAGTACGTTTTAAAATCAGCAATCGCTGTGATTCTTGCTTAATTCGTTTACACATTCGAAAAATGCAGTATAGTAATCCGGGAGAAGAGCTTTTAAAAGACAGCATCAGCATCATTGTTATTAACCAATCATTAGATGAAAAATCACCTGAATTTGATTTAACCCCTTATAATATTGAGCTGAAAAATAAATTCATCTTTGTTGGTATGGAAGTATTGCATTGCAATAGTATTGAAAATCCCAATAACTGTTCTTTATGTTTTGTAGGCACCGAGCATGGCAACTATTTATACAAAACAAGCTTGAAAAATGATTGGGATTCTTTTAATGATTACAATATTTACATGAAATTATTTTATTCAACAGTTGAATAAAATCAAATGGATTAATGCGCAAAATCCGATTCAAAATCTCCTTTTATTCTTTCCATAGATGGATTAAAATATCCAAATTTTAAAGTAGGAAATTCTTCTCTAATCAATTCCATCAATTGTTTTACACCCATACATTCTCCGGTATCGGTTACGCCAATTTTTCCCAAATACCAATCGGGATCAATATTAAAATTGCGCCATTGAATCATGCACAAATCTGTTTCCTTAATAAATGTTCTTAATGCTTCATACTCTTCAATACTATCTGTCATACCCGGAAAAACAAAATAATTCAAACTCGTCCAACCGCCATAACTGCGCACAATTTTCAAGCTTTCTTTTAAATCATTAAATGTGTAATTATTAGGACGATAATAAGGATTGTAAATATGTTCTCTTGCTGAGTTGGTACTTACTCTCATGCTGTTTAAACCTGCTTCACACAAGGCTTTTACAGCATCCGGTTTACTGCCATTGGTATTTATATTTATACTACCCTTAAGCGTATGTTTTCTAATTTCAAGGATACTTTCTTTTATGGTTTCCCACATCAATAAAGGTTCACCTTCGCAACCTTGTCCATAACTGATGATAGGAAAAGGTGCTGTTTCTAAATGCGGAACAGTAAACTCTACAATTTCTTCGGCAGTAGGTTTAAAGGTTAAGCGATCTTGTGTACTTACAATAGTTTCTTCTAGTGGTTGAAAACTAATGCATCCAATACAATTGGCATTACATGCGGGTGAAGTTGGTACCGGGCATTCCCATCGGCCTAATGCGAAGTTTCTTGCAGCCGGACAAGTATATGTCATGCAGCAATTTTCCATCAAATGTTTCACCAATCTGTTATGCGGATAAGCTTGCAATAAATGATCGGCACCTACATTAATTTTATCATCATCGTAACCCACACATTCTTGACGAATATCTTGTTCTATTCTTACTGCCGGCACATACATTTTATCATTCAGCCATCCTGCTGCTGTATAACAAAACAAAGGTAAAGTTGGTGCATCATCAGCAGTTTCATAAGCCGCCATATACAAACCCGTATGTGCAGGAGGAATAAATGCAGCAACAGCCCATCCCTTTTCGCATAAACGCATTTCTCCGGTTTCAACATCTATACCTATTCCTTTCCTACCCGGCAACTCATATAAATTTCCGCCCTCTGGTAATTCAATCCATTCTTCTTCAGGAATGGGCAAAGCATCCCATCCACTTCTTCCTGTAACATAAAGGGAAGTGTCTTCAAAAATATTTCCTTCGCCATCAGAATATAATATATAAGGACTTTCGGTAAGTAACATCAGTAAAAATTTGAGTATATAAAATTGTGCCACCTTAGTGTACTTGGCAAAAATCGTTATTTTATCCAGTAATCATTTAATTGAATAATTTAATGCGCTAATGATTCTAATTGAGTTTTACAAAAGGCATTAAATATAGCTGAATCAAAATTTGCGGCTTCTTGGTTTTCTACGGCTACTTGAAACAGGGTATTATTATTAAAATCGATGGTTAATAATCCATCTTTCAATAAAACATTAGACAATTCGTTCCACTGAATGACCGATTTACTAAACTTTTGTTGAATTACAATTGCAGTAGTATTAATAGTAATAATTGGTGCTGTAAATAATTTTAAAACAATGGCACCAATCACCAATAAAACTATCGGAATAGCAAAAGATAATGTGCAGCAAAACAGCAGTAATGCCGCAATGATTAAAATGCCATAAAACTTAATTTTAAATTTTGCCATAATCATTTCAGTAAAAAGAGACAGTACAATTAAAAGTATGCCACATCCTATCCTCAACCATTGAGGCACTTCGCTCACCAATACAAAACATGCAATAGTTGCCATTGAAAGCAGTGCCCGCATTACAAATAACTGCGTTTGTTCCTTTTGGTATTTTACAGTAAACTGATACATGATTTCGAAATTTGTTCAATTCTATAAAGATTAAATTGAACTTGAAATTCGTTTAAGCAGGATTGGCCGTCATTAATAAATTACACAGTTTAAACAAGCAACGAGCACCAACATTTTCATCCCATTCATCTGTACTAACGCCAACTTCATTTAAATCGAACCCTACCAATTGTCGGCCGCTTTGAACAATTTTTTTAAATAAATAAAACACTTGCTCTGTTTCAAATCCACCTTGTACGGGCGTTCCAGTATGTGGGCATAATTTGGGGTCTAAACCATCTATATCAAAACTGATGTACACTTTTTGAGGTAAGTGACTTATCATTTCTTCTGCAAGAAACTGCCAAGTTTGGCCTTCGTATTGGCGCTCTTTTATATCCCTATCGAAATAAGTAATTACCCGATTATTGCTAGCTACCATATAATCGAATTCTTCTTCGCAATAATCTCTAATGCCTAATTGAACCAATCTTGTTAATTGAGGAATTTCAGTTAAAGCATTATACATAATTGAGGCATGCGAATATTTGAAATTTTCATACGCTACCCTTAAATCGCAATGTGCATCAATTTGTAATATGCCAAAATCGCCATGTTTTTCGGCAATTGCTTTAAAAAAACCTAATGGGGTGCTATGATCGCCTCCTAATAAACCTACCAATTTATTTTGTTCTAGTAATCCTTTGGTTTGTTCATATACCCAATTGTTGAGGTATACACTTCCTGCATTCACTTCTTTTAAAGTTTTGCACATGAATTTATTGTCTAACACTTCCTCTCCTTCCGAAATATAATTGATGTACAATTCCGCTTCTTTGCGCAAATAATCGCTTTTCATTAAAATCTTTTTATCGGGCATGCGCATATAATATCCTTGACGCCATGCATCTCTATATTCGGGATCAAAAAGATCTACTTGTAAACCGGCTTTAAGTATATGCTCCGGAGCCCTTGCTGTGCCTGCACTGTAACTCACTGTTACTTCCCAAGGAATAGGTAAAATTACAAGTCGGGCATCCTCCTCTGTAAAAGGTAAACCAAAAATATTGTTATTGGGGTTGCCAACTGAGTTGGGGTCGAAAGTAGAAAGATCAGTCATTTTATTGTTGTTTGAAAGCAATCGCCCATTTTTCCCAGGGCAAAAACGGAGCAAAGATAAGCGACTGTTCTACAAAAGAAATATGATTAAAGAATAAATTACTAACATGGAATACAACTAAAACGAATAAAATTAACCAATCGTATTTTTTAGTAAACCAACCTATAATTAAAATTAAATCTACCAATACTGTTAATCGGTAAAACCATTGCGAAAAACTAGGGTGATCGATAAGAAATCGAATTACTGTAGATTGAAAACCATCTGGATGAAAATAAAACCAATCGGCATTTACTTGCTGTAAGATATTGCTCATGTTATCGGAACCAAAAAATCCACCATAGTAAATTTTATATAATCCGGCACTGAAATACAAAAAGCATATCCAATAGCGCACCAACGACCAAAGTAAATCGAATTTTTTTGGCTGCTGTGCTAAAAATGCAATGGGTGTAATAATATACCCAATTTGGGCATAA